>JBJTBD010000061.1:0-18516 GCA_046091195.1 Actinomycetota bacterium | reverse complement strand
CGCCCGGACTCGATCACCATGGAGATGATGCGCACGTCCTGTTCGGCGAGCGGTTCACTCGCGTCGATCAACACGATGGCCACCTCCGCGCGCTCCAGAGCGGCCTGGGTGCGCAGGGTCGCGTAGTACTCATGACCACTGGCTTCCTTGGCGCGTCTGCGAATGCCGGCGGTGTCCACGAACCACCACGGTTCGCCGCGTATCTCGACGAGTTCGTCGACGGGGTCGACCGTTGTGCCCGCAACGTTGTCGACGACCACGCGCTCGCTGCCGGCGAGAGCGTTGAGCAGCGAGGACTTGCCGACGTTGGGCTTACCCAGCAGGGCTACCCGACGCGGTCCCGTTCCGCGGTCCTGGCCGGCACCGTGCTCGGGCAGCATCTCGACAATGCGGTCGAGCAGATCCCCGGAATGTCGACCATGCAGGGCTGACACGACGATCGGCTCGCCGAGGCCCAGCGACCACAGGGATGCTGCCTCCATTTCCGTGGCTTGGTCGTCGGCCTTGTTCGCGATCAGGAGGACGGGCTTCCCGGAACGGCGCAGCACCTCGACGACCGCCTCGTCGGCGCTCGTGGGACCCACGGTGGCGTCGACGACGAAGGCCACGGCATCCGCATCCGCAACCGCGCGCTCGGCCTGCGTGGCGATACTGCCCGCTAAGCCGGTTGCCTTGCGGTCCCAGCCACCGGTGTCCATCACGTGGAAACGCTTGCCATTCCACTCCGCGTCGTAGGTGACTCGGTCGCGCGTGACACCGGGCACGTCTTCCACGACCGCTTCCCGTCGCCCGATCAGCCGGTTGACCAGCGTGGACTTGCCGACATTGGGTCGACCCACGATCGCGAGCACCGGCAATCCCGGACCCACGCCCGCTGACGCACCGAGTTCGGCGAGTTCGGTCTCGACGTCACCGAATTCCGCTCGGGCCGCTGCGAGGGCGGCCTCATATGCAGCATCGTCATCGTCAGCATCGACGGGGAAAGCACCGACGTCAGCGTCCTCACTCATACCGGCACCCGCCTTCGCACGTCGTCACGGAAATCCGTGACGAGTTGACGCACCCACTCCGACGCCGAGCGCGTCTCCGCGAGAGATGCCGGATCCGCATCGGCAAACGATGCAGGAACCGCGGAGGCATCTCCGACGAACAGGGTGCGAGTTCCCGAGATCGGATCGGCCACGAGATCGATCGGGGTCACCGGTGCCAAGCTAGCGAGCACCACAAATCCCGGCGCAGGCATAGTGCCGGCGAAACCGACCGCCTCGCCTCGCGACAACCGTTCCACAGCATCGAGTTGTATGTCGATCGCCGGCCCCTCCGCATTCGGCAGAACGTGCACCGGTCGCCGCAGGAGAGATCGCATCACCCACCGGAACTGTTCATCACTAGTGCCGCCCACCACCACGACGGGTCCCGAGGTGGGGAGGCGGTGCGCGCCCCGGACCTCGACGCGCAGGACGCGCGCCACGACAGGTGCGGCGACATTGCGCAGTGTCGCCTCGAGGTTGATTCTCATCGCGCCGTTCCCACAAGGTCCACGATCCGCGCAACGACCTGATCGAAATCCATGTCCGACGTGTCCAGGACCACGGCATTCTCCGCGGCGGCCAGAGGCGATACCGGGCGTGAGGAGTCGAATGCATCGCGTGCGAGCAACGCCGACTCCGTCTCGTGCACGTCCCTCACCGTGTCCCGCTCCTGCTCATCCTGGGCCGCCCGGCGCTGAGCTCGCACCGCGGGCGACGCGGTCAGGAAGACTTTGACCGGTGCATCGGGAAGCACCACCGTCCCGATGTCGCGTCCCTCCACCACGATGCCACCGGGGGCACTCGCCACGCGCTCGCGTTGCAGTGCGACGAGGCGCGCCCGCACCTCGGGCACCGCGCTCACGGCGCTCACCGCTGCGGTCACGTCATCGCCGCGAATGGGCGCGGAGACATCCACCCCATCCACCGTGATGGTCGGGTTCATCGGGTCGGTACCGCTCGTGATCGTGACCGCGCCCGCCACGTCCAGGACCGCACCACCATCCGCAGGATCCACGCCCCGCTCGAGCACCGCCCAGGTCAATGCCCGGTAGATCGCGCCCGTATCCAGATACTGCACACCGAGTCGGCGAGCCACCTCACGGCTGACACTGGATTTCCCGGATCCCGCCGGACCATCGATGGCGATCACTCGGGACACGTCGCGAGGGTACGCGGCGCTCATGCGCGAACGTCGATGCCCTGGCCCCGGAAGGCAGCGATCAACGCGTCGGCATCGGATGGCTGCACAAAGAGTTCCACCAACCCGCTGGGGCGACCCAGGACATGCTCGATGCGAACGTCCTCGAGGTTCACCCCCGCGTCCCCGGCAACCACGAAGAGCCGACCCAAGCGCCCGGGCTTGTCCTCGATCATCACCGAGACCACTGCGTAGTCGGCCGCTGCGGCTCCGTGCTTCCCCGGGATGAGTTCCCTCCCCCGCCCCCCGCGCGCGAGCAGATCCTCCATTCGGTCCAGCGCACCACGATCCGACGGCGCACGATCCAGATCCGCGAGCGTGGCCTGCGCGGACCGCAGGTCTGCCAGGAGTCCCTCGAGCACCGCAGAGATCGGCGCGGCATTGCCCGCGATGATGTCCGACCACATCGGCAGATTCGAGCCGGCGATCCGGGTCATGTCCCGCAACCCCTGGCCCGCGATGCGCACGTCCTCGGGCCTGCCGTTCACCAACTGCGCGGCAAGCGCCGAAGACAGCACCTGCGGAACATGGGACACCAACGCCACGGCCCGATCGTGTTCCTCGGGCGCCATCTCCACGGGGTAGGCACCACAGGCCGTGATCAGTCGGTGCACCATGCGCACCGCCTCCACGTCGACCTCGGGGGTCGGGGTGATCACCCAGAGGCGATCGTCGAGCAGGTCGGCGCGGGCGCCCTCCGGGCCGGATGTCTCCCGCCCGGCCATCGGGTGACCGCCCACAACATGGGTCAGATCAGCATCGGCTGCTTTCGCATCCGCGAGGACAACGGTCTTGATCGACGCGACATCCGTGACCGCCACACCCGGGAATCTCCGCGTGGCGTCCGCGACCACCTCACCCGTGCGCCGCGGTGGAACCGCGACAACGACGAGCACCGGTTGATCGCCGGAGCCCGCGGTGCGCCCCGCACCCTTCTCGACCGCGATGCGCACGTGCTCCGCACTCGGGTCTTCGAGGGTGACGTCAACTCCGGCACGGCGCAGCGCCAAGCCCACGGACGTACCGAGAAGTCCCGCGCCGATGATGTGGACCGACCCGGGCATGACCGCCGCGGTCATTGCGCGATGTCCTGGCGAAGAACCTCTGCGCCCCGCAGGTAGACGTGGCGGATGTCCGCACGCGGGGTATCGATATCGGCGTGGATCATGACGCGGACAACGCGCTCCAGAGCACCCGCAACGTCCATTTCCTGGGCGCAGATCAGGGGCACATCCACGAGACCGAGGGCTCGGGCACCGGCTGCCGGGAAGGCACTGGTGAGGTCTGGGGTTCCGGTGAGGATGACGCTCACGAGTCGGTCCTGATCGATCGAGTTTCGCGCGAGCATCTCCCCCAGCAACTCCGTGACCGCCTCGCGCATGAGATCGGCGTCATCACGTTCGAGGCATGTCGCCCCACGGATTGCGCGCATGCGCGAAGCCTACCGACGGCTACAGCCCCACCGCGGTGTAGAGGGCACGTACTTCCTCAGGCCGCAGATCGCGCACGACACCCACCTTCATGCCACCCACGTGCAGCGGACCGAAGTTGGTGCGCACCAGGTCGATCACCGGAAATCCCACGGCATCGAACATGCGTCGCACGATCCGGTTGCGCCCTTCGTGCAACACCACTTCCACCTGCGTCCGCCCCTGGGCACGTGCCCGCACCCGAACGGCATCGCATGCTGCCGGCCCATCGTCCAGATCAACGCCTGTGCGTAGGGCACGCTCGGCCTCACGTGTCAGTTCCCCCTGGACTGTGGCGACGTACGTCTTCTCCACACCGTGCCGAGGGTGCGCAAGCCGATTGGCCAGTTCCCCGTCATTGGTGAGGACGAGCAACCCGGACGTATCGGCATCGAGACGACCCACATGGAAGACGCGCTCAGGGAGATCCGCGACCAGATCCCCCACGCACGGCCGGCCACGATCATCGGCCATGCTGCTGACCATCCCGCGTGGCTTATTCACGACCATGACACGCGTCTCCGGTGCAGTCACCACGCGCTCGCCGTCGACGCGCACGACGGCCGTGACCGGATCGACGCGGGTGCCGAGCTCGGTGACGATTCGACCGTCGACCTCGACGCGACCGGCGCTGATCAGATCCTCACACGCACGACGTGAACCCATGCCCGCAGAGGCAAGCACCTTCTGCAGGCGGACGCCTTCCTCACTCACCGAGGGCGACCGCGTCCAGAACTTCGTCGAGTTCGGAGAGATCCGGCAGGTGCTCTGCAATGGGGGGTAACTCATCGAGGGACGCGATCCCCAGCCGCTCCAGGAAGTAACTCGTGGTCCGGTAGAGGATCGCGTGCGACTCCTCCTCGTGCCCGGCTTCCTCGATGAGCCCACGCGTGAGCAGGGTCTTGATCACGCCGTCGACGTTCACGCCACGGATCGCGGCCACGCGACCGCGCGACACCGGCTGCCGGTAAGCGATCACCGCGAGGGTCTCCAGACTGGCCTGGGTGAGACGTGCGTTCAGTCCGTCCACCACCCACCGCTCCACCACCGGCGAACACTCGGCGCGGGTGTAGTAGCGCCACCCACCGGCCACTTCGCGGAGGTCGAAGCCGCGCTCCTCCTGGGTGTACTCGCTCGACAGATTCGCCAGGACCGCACCGACCTCGTCCACCGGGTGACGGGTCGCCTGGGCCAGGTCCACGACGGACATGGGCTCGTCGGCGAGGAGCAGGAGTGCCTCGAGTGCAGCCGCCAGGCTCGGCGCCCCCAACTCGTCGGTCTCCTCCACGTCCATGACCTCGTCATCCATCGGAGCCCTGCCTCTCTTCCTCTGCGCGATCCACGTCCCGCTCCACATCGAACTCGTCCGTCACCTCGACGTCACCCGAATCCGACCCGACCCATCGGATGGTCAGGTCACCCAGGGGGGTGATCTGCTCGAAGAGCACCACCTGCTCGCGGTACAACTCCAGCAGGGCGAGGAACCTGCCCACCACCAGCAGCGTCGAGTCGCAATCGTGGACGAGCGCGCGGAAGGTGCTGGTCCGCTGGCGCCGCAACCGTTCAACGATGATCGCGGCCTGTTCACGCACGCTCACCTTGGGTGCATGCAGGTGGGCGATGGACACCTGCTCCGCCGTCTTCGGTGCCAACGCACGTGCAGCCAGAGCCGCAAACTGATCCGGTCCGAGACCGATCAGCACTTCCGGCAGAAGTGCTGCCAGGTGCGGCTCCATCGCAACGGTGCGGGGAACGCGCTTGGCCGCCTGGGACATCCCCTGCGCGAAGAGTGCCGCCACTTCCTTAAAGGCCCGGTACTGAAGGAGCCGGGCGAAGAGCAGATCGCGCGCCTCCAGAAGCGCGAGGTCCTCCTCATCTTCGACCTCGCCACTGGGCAGCAGTCGCGCGGCCTTGAGGTCGAGCAGAGTCGCGGCAACCACCAGGAAGCTGCTGGCCTCATCGAGTTCCCAGTCATTGCCCTGATCGCGGATATACGTGATGAATTCGTCGGTGACCAGATGGAGCGCGAGTTCGGTGACCTCGAGCTTGTGCTTGGAGATGAGCGAGAGGAGGAGGTCGAAAGGACCCTCGAAGTCCCCTACGCGAACTGAGAACCCGCTGGTCTCCTCCGGCGCCTCGGACACCGTCGTCACCGAGCGAGAACCTCCCGCGCCAGTCGCCGATACGCCTCGGCACCCGCACTACTCGACGCGAACGTGGTGATCGGCTCACCCGCCACCGCCGCGTCGGGGAATTTCACCGTGCGCTGGATGGACGTGGTGAAGACCAGGTCTCCGAACGCGCTGGTCACCGTCTCCATCACCTCCCGGCTATGAAGAGTGCGCGGGTCGTACATGGTGGGGAGGACACCGAGGATGCGCAGGTTCGGGTTGAGGCGCGAGATCACCTTGTCGAGGGTGTCCTTGAGCAAGGCCACCCCACGCAGTGCGAAGTACTCGGTCTCCATGGGGATGATGACGTCGGTGCTCGACGTCAGGGCGTTCACGGTCAACAGACCCAGCGAGGGTTGGCAGTCGATCAGGATCACGTCGTACTCGGGGATGACGGGGGCCAGCGCGCGCTGCAGGGCGTACTCACGGCCGACCTCGGTCACCAGCTGAATCTCGGCCGCGGAGAGATCGATGTTCGCGGGCAGGAGATCCAGTCCGGGGACATCGGTGGCGACGATGACATCACCCACATGGCAGTCCGGGGACGTCAGCAGGTTGTAGACGGTCAATTCCATCTCGTTCGGATTGAGTCCGAGGGCGATGGAGAGTGCCCCCTGCGGATCGAAGTCCACGAGCAGGACCTTGCGGCCATAGTCGGCGAGCGCTGCGCCGAGGCTCACGGTCGACGTGGTTTTACCGACGCCGCCCTTCTGGTTGACCATCGAGATGATCCGGGCAGGCCCATGCGTCGTGAGCGGCTTCGGTTCCGGTATGTCGGCCACCCCGTGAGCCTACTGTTCATCGCGGGCCCCGAGGGGCAGGCGATGCCCTAGTCCTGGACCACCTGGGCGGCCGGCACGAAGGGCATTCCGAACGCCTCCGCCACCGCGGCGTACGTCACGTGGCCCCCCTGGACGTTCAGGCCGAGCAACAGCGCATGGTCGCCTCGAAGCGCCTCACGCCACCCCTTATCCGCCAGCGCCACCGCGTAGGGAAGGGTCACGTTCGTCAAGGCGTAGGTCGACGTGTGAGGAACCGCACCGGGCATGTTCGCAACGCAGTAGAAGGTCGAACCGTGCACCTGGTAGGTGGGATCCGCGTGCGTCGTGGGACGGGAATCCTCGAAGCAACCGCCCTGGTCGATGGCGATATCCACGAGGACCGACCCGCGCTTCATCCGCGATACCAGCTCATTGGACACGAGCGTGGGCGCCTTGGCACCGGGAACAAGGACGGCACCGATGACGAGGTCCGCATCCACGACGGCACGTTCGATCTCGAAGGAGTTCGACGCAATGGTCTGCATGTGGCCCTGGTAGATCGCATCCACGTGCCGTAGGCGCGCCACATTCCTGTCGAGCAGCAGGACCTCGGCTTGCATCCCCAGGGCGATCGCCGCCGCGTTGAGCCCGGACACACCGGCGCCGATCACCACGACCTTGGCAGCGTGGACACCGGAGACACCACCCATGAGCACTCCGCGTCCCCCGTTCGCACGCATGAGTGCGTGGGCTCCCACCTGCGGCGCGAGTCGTCCCGCGACCTCGGACATCGGGGCCAGCAGTGGCAACGAGCCGTCGGGCAGCTCCACAGTCTCGTACGCGATAGCCGTGACCTTGCGCGCCACTAGTTCTTCGGTCAGCTTCTTGTCGGCGGCGAGGTGGAGGTAGGTGAACAGCACCTGCCCTTCGCGCATGCGGTGGTACTCGGGTTCGATTGGCTCCTTGACTTTCAGGATCAGATCGGCGGCCTCCCACACGGGATCCGGGCCGGGAAGGATCGTCGCGCCTGCCGCGGCGTAGTCGGCATCGGGGATCGAGGAACCCTCACCCGCATGTGTCTCGATGATGACCTCGTGCCCGTGCTGGGTCAACTCCATGACACCGGCCGGGGTGATCGCCACCCGGTACTCGTGGTTCTTGATCTCCTTGGGAATGCCGACCTTCACGATTCGCCTCGCTTCGTCTCGACCGTTCCCACCACACTAGTCATGGAGTGCACTCGACCGTTCTTCTCCAGATGGGCCCGCATCGGCCACGGGGCATCCGCGGGACGTAGGCGATCGAGCCCGTCGGGGTGGATCGCGGCCAGGGCCAGGACGCCGGCCACCGCGGAGGGACTCCCGATCGACGAGGAGAGGATCAACGCCACGGCTTCTGAGAGCGGCACCCACGCGCGAGGCAGGTGGTGCTCCTCCATTTCGCCCGTGGCCGGTCGCCCCTCCAGGAGAGGCGCGAGATCGCGTGCGAGGTAGATGCGGATCGCCTCCGACGATCCCCCCGGTGAGTTCAGCAGGTCGACCAGCGTGTTCCACGTCGCTGCGCGATAGCCGGCCTCCTCGGCGAGTTCGCGCTGGGCGGTGCGCCATGGGTCTTCACCCGGGACGTCGAGAAGTCCGGCGGGGGGCTCGAAGAGCCAGGCACCCACGGGGTGCCGGTACTGACGGATCAGGAGGACGCGATCGGCGTCGTCCAGAGCGATGACGGCAACTGCTCCGAGGTGGCGCTGGATATCGCGCCGCGCGGTTCCCGAATCGAAGTCGACGTCCTCACTAACCACCGACCAGATCCGCCCGGTGAACTGCTGCGTCGGATTATGCGCCGGGAGCGCTGCGAAGGTGTCCGCTACAGGTCCAGACCACTCTTCGTCATCGACCACCGCTAGCCCTGGGCCAGGGCATCGGCCCGCGACTGCGCGCCCACAAGCGCAGCAGCAACCAGCCCGGCAAACCGCGGGTGCGCGCGCGTGGGTCGCGACCGGAACTCCGGATGCGCCTGCGTGCCCACGTAGTACGGGTGGATATCGGCGGCCAACTCGACGAACTCCACCAGGCGGCCGTCGGGTGACGTGCCACTGAAGACCAGGCCGTGTTCCTCCAACTGCGGTCGATACGCGTTGGCCACCTCGTAACGATGGCGGTGACGCTCGTCGACGTAGGGCTGCCCGTAGGCGTTGGCCACAACCGAACCCTCGGTGAGCTTGGCCGGGTAGAGGCCCAGACGCATCGTCCCGCCCATGTCCCGCTCGCCACTGACCACATCTCGCTGATCGGCCATCGTCGACACCACCGGATGCGGGGTCGACTCGTCGAACTCGAGTGAGTTCGCTCCCTCGAGCCCAGCCATGCTGCGCGCGTACTCGATGACCATGCACTGCAATCCGAGACATAGGCCGAGGGTGGGGATACGGTGTTCCCGGGCGTACGTGAGTGCTCCCAACTTGCCTTCGATGCCGCGCACCCCGAAGCCTCCGGGCACGCAGATGCCGTCGAGATCACTCAGATTGCGTGCGGCACCCTCGGGGGTCGCACACTCGTCGCTGGAGATCCACCGAATAGTCACCCGGCAGTCGTTATGGAAACCACCGGCGCGAATCGCCTCGGTCACCGAGAGATAGGCGTCGGGAAGATCGATGTATTTGCCGACGAGTCCGATCGTGACCTCGTGGGCAGGTCGATGGACACGGCGCAGCAACTCGTCCCAGTCGGACCAGTTCACGTCGCGGAAGGGGAGGTCGAGGCGTCGCACGACATAGGCATCGAGACCCTCACGGTGCAACACCTTTGGGATGTCGTAGATGCTCGGCGCATCCGCCGCTGCCACGACAGCTTCGACGTCGACGTCACACATCAGCGAGATCTTGCGCTTGATGCTCGCCGGGACGGGCCGATCGGCACGCAGCACGATGGCGTCGGGCTGGATACCGATGTTGCGCAAGGACGCCACGGAGTGCTGGGTGGGCTTGGTCTTCAACTCCCCCGAGGGACCGATGTAAGGCAGGAGGGACACATGGACGAAGAACACGTTGTCCCGGCCCACCTCGTGGCGGACCTGGCGGACCGCCTCGAGGAACGGCAGTGACTCGATATCGCCGACGGTCCCGCCCACCTCGGTGATAACGACGTCGACCTCGGGGCCTGCCATGCGACGGATACGCGCCTTGATCTCGTTGGTGATGTGCGGGATGACCTGCACGGTGTCACCGAGGTACTCGCCGCGTCGCTCCTTGGCGATCACGGTGGAGTAGACTTGTCCGGTCGTCACGTTGGCCGATCCATGGAGATCGACGTCGAGGAATCGTTCGTAGTGGCCGATGTCGAGGTCGGTCTCCGCACCGTCGTCGGTGACGAACACCTCTCCATGCTGGAAGGGGTTCATCGTTCCCGGATCGACGTTGAGATACGGATCCAACTTCTGCATGGTGACGCGTAGGCCGCGTGCCTTCAGCAGGTTGCCGAGCGAGGAGGCCGTGAGGCCCTTGCCCAGCGAGGATGCGACGCCGCCGGTGACGAAAATGTGCTTTGTCCGGGAATCATCCACGGGAGATCAGACTATCAGGATGTGCGCGGCCTCCGGGGCGGCGCGCAGATCACAGACGAAGTCGGCTGGCTTCGGTGAGCAATTCCCGGGCATGGTCGGCTCCGGACGCCGAGCCCTCCATCCCGGAGAGCATCCGAACGAGCTCCGCGACGCGCTCCTCCCCCGACACTTCGCGGACATCGGTCACGGTCTTCTTCGCCCGTGTCACCTTCTCGACGACCAGGTGCGTGGACGCGAAGGCGGCCACCTGGGCCAGGTGGGTGACAACGATCACTTGGGCATGCTCCGCCAGGCGCGCGAGGCGGCGTCCGACTTCGACGGCGACGGAGCCGCCGATTCCGGCGTCCACTTCGTCGAAGATCAGGGTGGGCGCATCAGCGGTGAGGACCACCTCGATCGCGAGGGCGATGCGCGATAACTCACCTCCGGAGGCCGCCTTCGCGAGGGGGCGCTCCGGCGCACCCGGATGGGGCTCCAGGGTCAATGTGATCGTGTCCGCACCGGAGGCACCGACGTCCGCGGTGCTCTCGCTCGTCTCGACCCGGACTCCGACACGCGCATCCGGCATGGCCAGCGCGGCCAGCTCCACCTCCACGTCCCGGGCGAACGCCGGTGCAGCGGCCGCCCGGATCCCGGTGAGACGGCCGGCTGCCTCGATCAGCGCCGACTCGGCGGCCACCACCTCGGCGTTGAGGTCTGCCCGAGCGGCCGCGAGGTCGGCGAACCGTCCGATCGTGGTCCGTGTCGACTCCACCCACGCGGTCAGGTCCGACATGTCCGGACCATGGGCCTTGAGCAGGCGGGCGATGTCGCGGCGGCGAGACTCGACGGCATCGAGTCGCGTCGGGTCCGCGTCGGTCGTGCGCGCATACGCCTGTACGTCGGAACCCACATCGACGATCTCGTCGAGCAGTGCCGCGATCCGAGCGGCGAGGGAGGCGAGCCCGGGATCGAGTGTGGCCGCCGACGCCACGTCCTTGGCCGCCTGGCCCACGGCTCCGGCAGCCCCTGGTGCGTCGTCGTCGCCCAGCAGCGCAGTCAGCATGCGTGTCGCGTACTCATGCAATGCGGTCGCATGGGTAAGGACTCGGGATTCGCGTTCCAGGTCCTCCCACTCCCCCTCGAGTGGACTCACCGCATCGACGTCGGCGAGCTCACGCACGAGTCGATCGACGTCGGTCGAACGCATGGTCGCCTCAAAGGTCTCCCGGGCATCGAGGGCCGCACGCCAGGAGGCGCGCCTCGCCCGGTACTCGCCCAACGCCGCTACGAGATCCGGACCGGCGTAGCGATCGACCAGGCTGCGTTGCCAGGTTTCCTCGCGTAGCCGCTGCTGTTCGGCCTGCCCGTGGACGTGGATCACATGCGCGCAGATCTCGCCCAGGGTCGCCACCGGTACCGAGCGACCCCCCGCCACGGCTCGTCCGCGGCCCTGCGCAGACACCGAACGACTCACATGCAGGAGTCGCAACCCGTTGGCCTCTTCGTCCGTGCGCGCATCCACGCTCTCCAGCGCATCCATCACCGGCGATTCGCTCGAGATCAGGAATGTCGCCTCCACATCGAGCGCATCGGCACCCGGACGCACCAGCGACGTGTCCGCGCGACCACCGAGCAGGAGTCCCACACCGTTCAACACCATCGTCTTCCCGGCACCGGTTTCGCCCGTGATGACGGTAAGACCGGATCCGAAACGCGCGACGGACTCCTCGATGACCCCCAGCGACGTGATCCGGATTTCCTCGAGCATGGCTACTGGACTTCTGGCCTGCGACCGCGCCAGCCCTCCACGGGCAGGTGGAACTTGGCCACGAGACGGTCGGTGAACGGCGAGGCAACCAATCGCGCGAAGCGCACAGGCGCGTCCGACGCGCGCACCTCGACGCGGTCACCGGACTCGAGGGTGATCGTGCGACGACCGTCCGCCCACAGCACCGCCTGCGCGTCGGTGCCCAGTTCGAAGGCGACAACGCTGGTGGGTGCCACCACCAGGGGTCGCGCGAACAAGGCGTGAGCACTCAGCGGCACGACGAGCAGGGCCGCCACCTCGGGCCAGACAACCGGGCCACCCGCGGAGAACGCGTACGCGGTGGAACCGGTCGGTGTTGCGCAGACCACTCCATCGCAGCCCCACCGTGAGAGGGGTCGGTTATCGACTTCGACGAGGACGTCGATCATGCGCTGCCGGGTGACCTTCTCGACGCTGACTTCATTGAGGGCCCACGTGGACTCCACCACATTCCCACCGCGCGTCACTCGGACATCGAGAGCCGTGCGTTCCTCCGTGGTCCAGGTGTGGTGGGCAATCGCATGGACGACGGCATCGGCAGCCTCGGGTTCCAACTCGGCGAGGAATCCGACGTGACCGAGGTTCAAGCCGAGGATCGGTGCGCCGCGCCCTCGCGCGATGTCCGCGGCGCGCAGCATCGTCCCGTCACCACCGAGGACCAGCACGAGATCGGCGGTCTGAATGTCCGCGTCGTGGGCGACCGTGACACCCACCAGAGCAGGCTGATCATCCGCGGTCACCATGACGGAGGCCCCCGACGCCGCGAGACGGGCGACGAGATCCGTGGCGACGGACACCGCAGCTGGATTCGAGGTGTTGACAACGACGAGGACCCGAGCGCCGCTCATACGGGCCTCCCCGCCACCGCTTCCGCCACGCACGTATCGACGTCCATCGCGGGGACGTCCGTCCCCCGGGAGAGCCACACGAAGTACTCGATGTTGCCCTTCGGTCCCGGCAGCACGCTTGCTGTGACTCCACGCAGTGACAGCCCAGACGCTTGGCCCGCGGCGATGACCTCACGCACAGCCGAGGAATGCAACTCGGGATCTGTCACGACACCGTGACCGACCGCCTCTCGGCCCACCTCGAACTGCGGCTTGACCATGAGCAGGAAGTCGCAGGGTGTCGCCGCGATCGCCGCGAGTGGTCCGATCACAGTGCGCAACGAGATGAAGGAGAGGTCGGCGACGATGAGATCCGGGGAGTAGGGAAGGTCGGACGGCACCATGGTGCGGACGTTGAGGCGCTCTCGCACGTGCACGCGTGGATCCGTGCGGACCTCCCACGCCAGCTGCCCGTACCCGACGTCGACGGCCACCACCTCGTGCGCACCATCGCTCAACAGGACCTGGGTGAAGCCGCCGGTGGAAGCGCCGGCATCGAGGGCGCGACGCCCGTGGACATCGAGATCCGGGAAGGCGTGGAGTGCACCGAGGAGCTTGTGCGCACCGCGCGAAACCCAGACGGATTCGTCAGGATCGCGGAGGGTGATCGAGACGGATTCCTCGACCTGTCGGCTGACCTTGGTCGACTCCGTGCCCTGGACCCGCACCGAACCGGACTCGATCAGGTCGCGGGCATGATCACGCGACCTGGCGAGTCCCCGCCGTACGAGTTCGGCATCGAGACGGCGTCGCATGGTGATCGTCACGTCTTGTCGGAGTCCAGGTCACCGAGGACGTGGCGGAGGTCCGCGTGAATCGCGCCGAAAACTTCCGGATGCTCATGCAGTCCGGCCTCGGTGATGACATTCAGGCGCTCCAGGGCACCGTCCACGGCAGTGACACCCGTGGGCTCCCACACGGGAAGGACGAGATCAGGGTCGGGTGCGTCCTCGAGGACGAGGATCTCTTCGTCTGCTGCGACCACGTCGAACCCGTCCGCCGTCATGAGCCCTCCTCCACGACGACCTTGCGCTTCTTCGGGGCAGCTTCCGGAGCCGCGGGGGTCGACGCGGGGGCACCACGCTCAAGACGCTCGACGCGGGCGCGCAGCGCGGCCAACTCGTCCTCGCGCACGAATCCCATGCGCGCAGCAGCCTTGTCGATCTCCGACCTGATCAACTCGACCAACTTCGCTCGATTCGCCTCCGAGGCGCTGAGCACGTCGTCGGCGAGAGCCTGCACGGACTCGGTCCCGGAGAAGCGCGTGAACCCCTGGTCGAGCAGACCACTGGCCACTTCCTTCGCCTTGGCGGCGGTGGCTTCGGTGACTCCGGTCACCAAGGTGACGTAGGTGCGTAGCGAATCGATCACGATTACCTCCTGATTCGATAAACCTAGTGCCCGACAGTGGAGATCGCCGGGTGCGGCAAGGCGCCCGGGAACCGGCTGGTCCAGCGCGCCACGACCTCCCCCACGTCGAGCGCCGTCGAGGCGTCCCGTGTCCGCCAGCACTCCTGGGCGAGACTCGTCGCCACGTCCCATGCCCGCTCACCGTCCGGGCTGGGTGCCGGCTGCAGCAAGGCTCCGAGATCCGGTCCCAGGAATGTGGGACGCATGCCCGGGTCGGCTGCGAAGACGTCCGAAACGGAGTGCACCCCGGTCGCCACGTACAGCGAGTCGATGCGCGCTCGGTCGGCGCCGGCGATATCCGTGTCCAGCCGGTCGCCCACCACGAGTGCCCGGGTCGCACCCACCCGCTGCATGGCGGTGAGGAATAGGGCGGGCTCGGGTTTCCCCGCCACGTGATCGGGTTGGCGACCGGTGGCGTTGGCGACCGCCGCCACGAGGGAGCCGTTCCCCGGCGCGATCCCGTGTTCGGTGGGGAAGGTCAGATCGAGGTTCGTCGCAATCCACGCGCACCCCGACTCGATCAGGTACGACGCCGCCGCGAGATCCCGCCACTCCACATCGGGCGCGAATCCCTGCACCACGGCAACAGGCCGGTCCTCCGGGTTCCGGGTGGGCACAAAGCCCGCGACCCGCAATGCCTGGTCGACACCCTCACCGCCGACCACGTACACGTACGCACCCGAGGGGAACATCCCGCTCAGGATCACTGCTGCCGCCTGGGGGGAGGTGACGACCTGCTCCTCGGTGCACTGGATTCCGAGATCACGCAGGTGCCCCGCCACCATCTCCGCGGTTCGCGATGCGTTGTTCGTGACGTATAGGCAGCGAATACCGCGAGCCTCGATGTCCGCGATCACCTCGGTGACACCGGGAAGGGCATGGGGCCCCCGGTAGATCACCCCATCGAGATCGAACAGCACAGTGTCATAGGAATCGACGAGGCTCGTGATCCTCACGATGCGCGACCGGTCTCGACCGGACCCTCCAGCGGCAACCCGCCTTCGATGCGCGCCCGGAGGGTTGCCTTCACCTGGGTGAGTGCAGATCCGTAGTCGGCGCGCTCGGGGCGCATCACGAAAGCCATGGCCAGGTGATCACGGGCTCCGAGGAACCTCTGCAACCGCCACAGCGAGAGACCGAGGGCGTAATGCCCGTAATCCGCGTCGGGGCAACGCTCGACCAATCGGGTCCACACCTCGACCGCCTCCGGATAGCGGCGCGTATCGAACAGTGCGCGCCCATACGCCTCCAGCACCGCGCTCGAATCGTCTTCCGCAAGGACCCACTCGAGTAGCACGACCGCCGCATCGGGATTACCCGAGTCGAGCAGCTCGGTCGCGCGCATGTACCAGTCGTACGGCGCTCCGCCGGGCTCACCCGTGACTCCCATGGCCCCATGGTGTCACCCGGACACAGCCAATTCGAGAACGTGCACCTCGGTGCTGCTCTGCAGACCAGCTGCGCCCCGCCAGAACCTGCGGCGCAACACCCCGCGCACCCGGACGGGCGTACCAGGCTCCAGCCGGTGTGCCCGTGCCGCCATTCTGCGGCCATTCGCGACGCAGGCGATGACATCCACCGTCACGCTGCTGGCGCGATCGACGGCAACGGTCCGCGCCCGGTCGACTGTCACGCTGAACGTCGTGATCACATCTCCACTGGGAAGCTCCCGGTCTTCGACCCGCGCACCGAGGCGTCCCACCAACTCCACCTGATTCATCGCACCAGGGTGGGTCTCCGAACGCCAACACACCAGGACCACTGCAATCCCCGGGATGCCTGCGCACCCACCACCCGGACTGTGGACAATGCCGCCATGACAACTTCACCCGAGGCACTCGGGACCGACGTCTGGTCGATTGACACCCTCATGGGTGGGTACACCGGCATCACCTCGAGTTACCTGATCGCCTCCTCGCGTCCCTGCCTCGTCGAGACCGGCACCGCGACCTCGGCCCCCGAGGTGATCCGGGCACTCGCGGAGCTCGGGCTTGGCCCCGAGGACCTGGCGACGATCGTGGTGACACACATCCATCTGGACCATGCCGGTGGTGTCGGCGACCTCGGACGTGCGTTCCCCCGGGCCCGCATCGCTGTGCACGAGTCCGGCGCACGCCACCTCGTCGATCCCTCCCGACTTGTAGCAAGCGCACGACGCGTCTTTGGGCCGAAGATGGACGAGCTCTTCGGCGAACTCCTGCCCACCGACCCCGAGCGCCTCGACATCATCGGGGAGAGCGGCACTATCGATCTCGGCGACGGAAGATTCCTCGAGGCATTTCACAACCCGGGGCACGCCAAACACCACATCGGCCTCGTGGACTCCGCCACCGGTGACCTCTATACCGGGGACGCCGCCGGTGTGTATGTGCCCGAGACGGCCGACGTACGCCCAGCCACTCCACCACCCGACTTCGACTTGGACCTCGCGCTGTCCTCGCTCGCGGCGATGCGGGCCACGCAGCCGACCCGACTGCTCTTCAGCCACTTCGGCCCGGTCACCACCGTCGCGGACACGTTGGCTGAATCCGAAGCCGAGTTGCACTACTGGGTCGAGCAGGTCACGGAGGCCTTCCGAGGTGGCCTCGACCTCGAGCATGCAGTCGAGCGAGTCAAGGAGAAGGATCGGGAGCGACACGCGGCCTTCTACGCGGACCCAGCACGCGTCGAGAGCTTTGAAGAGTTGTCGAGCACGGTTGCGCAGGTCGCAGGAATCTGGCACTGGCTGGAACGGACTACCCCAGACGCTCAGCAGCTCCGATGACGTCCTCGGGGTCGGACTTCACGGCGGCGCCGAACCACTCCCGCGCCTTCTCCCGATTTCCGGCACGTTCCCACAGATCGGCGTAGGCGAACTGCATACGTGCGCGCGCAGCACGATCCGGACATCCCGTCAAGTCAGGAGTCTCGAGAGTGACGAGCGCAGCATCGACCTGACCCATGTCTGCGCGGGCACCAGCCATCACAATCAGGAGTTCAGCACGGGTTACCGGATCCAGGCCACCGAGGGCGATTCCACGAAGTAATTCCAACGCTTTTTCGGGTTTCCCAAGTGCCCGCTCACAATCGGCCATCATGGGAACGAATTCATCACCACCACGCATGCGGCGCACGGCGCGCAACTCCGAAAGCGCCTCGGCATAGTCGCCGCACAGGTAGCTCGTCACGGCGAACGCCTCGCGCACGACCGCAACGCGTCCAGCCAAGCGCTTAGCCTCCGCGGTGAACTCACGCGCCTGTGCCTCCTCACCCTGGGACACTGCGATATCCGCGGCGACGAGCAGCCGCCCAACACGCTCACCGAGATCCTCGGGCAGCGTGCGAAGTTCATTCGCAACCGCAGGGTCCAGGTCCTCGACGTGCGCCTCATCGGGAATGCGCGGACCGCGCGGCGTCCGGGGAGACTCGTCCCGCACTCGACGATCACTCGACTTCCCGGCACCGCCGGAACGCGGCGCCCCAGAACGCGGCCCGCCCTTGGCATCACGTGACGACGTCGGCCGACGATCCCCCGACTTTCCAGAACCACCAGCGCGCGGTGCACCGGAACGGGGTCCGCTTTTCGCATCGCGTGACGCCGATGCAGGCTGCCGATCACCCGACTTTCCGGAACGCGGGGTTCGCGGGCTCGATCCCGAGCCATTCGGTGGACGCGGTGGCATGTGGGCAGCCTTCCATGGGTGAAATGACACGGGCCACCCGAAGGTGGCCCGTGTCGAAAGAATGTCCGGCGGCGTCCTACTCTCCCACGCAGTCACCCGCGCAGTACCATCGGCGCTGAGAGGCTTAGCTTCCGGGTTCGGAATGGAACCGGGCGTTTCCCTCTCGCCATGGCCGCCGAAACGCTAAGGAGATGTCAATCGGGTTCCCGACCGAATCTCGGGAACCGCACAGTGGACGCGAGTGAAGTTAAAAGGCAAGCCCTCGGACTATTAGTACCGGTCAGCTCCACACATTGCTGTGCTTCCACATCCGGCCTATCAACCCAGTCGTCTAGCTGGGGTCCTTACCAGGTTAACCCTGTGAGAGCCCTAATCTTGGAGCGGGTTTCCCGCTTAGATGCTTTCAGCGGTTATCCCTTCCCGACGTAGCTAACCAGCCGTGCCCTTGGCAGGACAACTGGCACACCAGAGGTCAGTCCGTCCCGGTCCTCTCGTACTAGGGACAGGTCTCCTCAAGACTCTTACGCGCGTGGCGGATAGGGACCGAACTGTCTCACGACGTTCTAAACCCAGCTCGCGT
>JBJTBD010000060.1:0-15392 GCA_046091195.1 Actinomycetota bacterium | reverse complement strand
CCCCCGTCCCAGGAGTGACATGCCCGAAATCCCCACGCCGGCCGCCCTGCGCCCACCCGCGCGCGCGACCGTCGGCGATGTATCGGGATTCGGTCGGGTGGACCCCGACGGGACCGTCTACCTCCTCGCTCCCGAGGGCGAGGTGGTCGTCGGTCAGTACGCAGCGGGTACCCCGGACGAGGGCCTGGCCTTCTTCTCTCGGAAGTACGCGGACCTCGTCTTGGACATCGACCTTGCGATCACCCGCCTTCGCGACGGACGCGGAACACCGGAGTCCGGTGAGCAGGCCCTCACCCGCGTGACCGAGGCCCTGACGGCGCGCTCCTTCGTCGGAGATATCCCTGCACTCGAAGCCAAGTGCGCGCAGGCCCGTGAACTCATCGACCATGCGCGCGTCGCCGCCAAGGAACGCCGGGAGCAGGAGCGCCAGGCCTCCCTCGCCGCGCGCACCGCGCTCGCTGAGGAAGCCGAGTCCCTCGCGAGTAGCACCTCCTGGCGGGTGACGTCGGAGCGGTTCACCGCCATCGTCGAGGAGTGGAACGCGCTCCCCCGCGGGGACCGGGCCTCCGAACAAGCCCTCGGGAAGCGACTCAGCGGCTCCCGCGCAGCCTTCGACAAGGCACGCCGCGCCCATTTCGCGACCCTCGACGTCCAGCGCAAGGAGGCGCTCGGCACGAAGCGGGACCTCATCGCACAAGCCGAGAAGCTCGCGACATCAACCGACTTCGGTCCCACGACGCGGAAGTTCCGCGACCTTCTCGACCAATGGAAGCGTGCCCCGCGCGGGTCACGTAGCGACGAGGACAAGCTCTGGAAGCGCTTCAAGGCTGCCCAGGACACGTTCTATTCCTCGATGAAGGCGGCCGACGCCGCGAAGGATGCTGCGCTCGCGGAGAACGTTCCCGCGAAAGAGGAACTCGTCGTACAAGCCGAGGCGCTCCTCCCGCCCGATGATCTCAAGAAGGGCAAGACCGCGCTCCGGGCCATTCAGCAGAAGTGGGACGCACTCGGTGATGTGCCCAAGGGCGACCGGAATCGATTGGAAGCACGCCTGAAGAAGGTGGAGGACGCCTTCCGCGATGCGGAGCGTGAGCGTTGGAAAGAGTCCACGACCCAGGCAGTCCCCGGGGCGCAGGCGTTCACCGACGCCCTCGGTCGACTCGAGGAGCAGTTGGAGTCAGCCCGCAGGTCTGGCAACAACGAGCGTGTAACGGAACTCGAGGCATCGATCGCATCGACCCGGGCCCTCCTTCAGGCCGCAGGTCAGGGTTCGCGCTAAACGCGGTACGCGTCGAAGACTCCCTCGACATTTCGAACGGACTTCAAGACTGATCCGAGGTGCTTCGGGTCGGCCATCTCGAAGGTGAACCGGGACAGCGCGATGCGGTCCCGGGTGGTCGCGACTGAGGCACTCAGGATGTTCACGTGCGTATCGGACAGTGCACGCGTGACGTCGGCGAGGAGTCGCGCCCGGTCAAGGGCCTCCACCTGGATGTTGACCAGGAACACGCTCGTGGACGTGGGTGCCCATTCGACCTCCACGACTCGTCCGGCCTGCGTCCGGAGACCGGCCACGTTCACACAGTCATCCCGATGCACGGACACGCCCGCACCGCGCGTCACGAATCCCATGATCGGGTCACCGGGAACGGGCGTGCAGCAGCGGGCGAGCTTCACCCACACGTCCTCGCTGCCCTTCACCACGACACCCACGTCGCCGGACTGGCGCGGCCTACGCGTGGTGATCTCGAGACCGACGTCGTCGGTTTCATCCGGTGCCTGATCGTGTATCCCGGCCGCGTCGACGAGACGCTGCACCACGGTCGAGGCACCTATCCGCCCCTCCCCCACGGCCGCGTAGAGAGAGGTCACATCGGCCTGGTGCAGGTCCGCGGCGATGGTGGTCAACGACTGGGCGGAGAGCAGGCGCTGGATGGGCAGACCCTCCTTGCGTAGAGCCTTGGCGATCGCCTCGCGGCCGTTCTCAATCGCCTCCTCACGCCGTTCCTTGCTGAACCAGCCCTTGATCTTCGAGCGCGCACGGGCCGAGGCGACGAACCCCAACCAGTCTCGACTCGGGCCGGCCCCTTCGGTCTTCGAGGTGAAGATCTCCACCACATCGCCATTGCGGAGTTCCGATTCGAGCGGCACCAGTTTCCCGTTCACGCGGGCTCCCACGCACCGATGCCCCACCTCGGTGTGCACGGTGTAGGCGAAATCCACCGGCGTCGACT
The DNA here is from genome assembly GCA_046091195.1 of Actinomycetota bacterium. Classification (GTDB taxonomy): domain Bacteria; phylum Actinomycetota; class Actinomycetes; order S36-B12; family S36-B12; genus VGCC01. Next base: position 13,158 of record JBJTBD010000060.1, on the reverse strand, counting down.
TCATGGGGAGAGCGATGACATCGCCCTTCGGGGTAAAGACGTACACCTCGGAGCTGCCCAGGTCGTAGCGCAGGGAGTCGAGGAACTCCCCGGGATCCTCCGTCTCGCGCTGCCAATCCACCAATTGGCGCAACCAGGCGAACTCGTCGACACTCGACTTATCCGAATCCCCCTGCTTGTACTTCCAGTGGGCGGCGACGCCGAGCTCCGCAGCCTGGTGCATCTCCTTGGTGCGGATTTGGACCTCGACGACCTTGCCTTCGGGTCCGATGACCGTCGTGTGCAGTGACCGGTACATGTTGAACTTGGGCATGGCTATGAAGTCCTTGAATCGCCCCGGCACGGGGCTCCACTGTGCGTGGATGACGCCCAGGGCCGCATAACAGTCGCGCACACTGTCGACCAGGATTCGCACTCCCACAAGGTCGTAAATGTCATTGAAGTCGCGTCCACGTACGATCATCTTGTTGTAGACGGAGTAGTAGTGCTTGGGGCGTCCCGTGACATCGGCCCGCACCTTGGCGCCCTTGAGATCGGTCTCGATGCGATCGACGACAGACGCCAGGTACTTCTCCCGTGACGGTGCTCGCTGTCCGACCAGGCGGACGATCTCCTCATACATCTTGGGGTGCAGGATCGCGAAGCCCAGATCCTCCAACTCCCACTTCATCGCGTTCATGCCTAGTCGATGCGCGAGCGGCGCGTAGATCTCGAGGGTCTCCTTGGCTTTCTTCTGCTGCTTCTCCTCCGGCAGGAATCGCATGGTGCGCATGTTGTGGAGACGATCGGCGAGCTTGATGACCAGCACACGGATGTCACGCGCCATGGCGACGACCATCTTGCGAACAGTTTCGGCAGCCGACGCCTCACCGTAGGTGACGTTATCGAGTTTCGTGACACCGTCGACGAGGTGAGCGACCTCATCCCCGAAGTCCTCCCGCAAGGCGTCCAGGGAGTAGCCACAATCCTCGACGGTGTCGTGGAGCAGTGCTGCGGCGAGCGGAGCCGGGGGCATTCCGAGGTCGGCCAGGATCTCCGCCACAGCGAGAGGGTGCGTGATGTAGGGCTCACCGGACTTGCGGAGTTGGTCTCGATGGAGGTAATCGGCCATGTCGTACGCACGCTCGACGAGGCGTAGGTCGCCTTTGGGGTGATATCGGCGGATAGTGCGCAGCAGCGGTTCGAGTTCGGGGCGATGGGAGCGGCTCCCGGCCAGGCGCGCGAACCTCGAACGCAACCCGCCACTATCCGCGGGGAGCGTGAGGGACGCTTCCTTGGTCACGATGCCTCCTCGTCCATCAGTGTACGAGGGCTACAGCGTCAGACCGTCGGCTGGCAATCCGCATCGAGGAGGGCCATGACCTGTACACCCTGCTGCTCGATGCGGGCACGGCCCCCGAGGGCACCGAGTTCCAGGATCACGGCCACCGCGAGGATGTTCGCGCCGGTCCGCTGCACCAACTCGACCGCAGCGCATGCGGTTCCACCCGTGGCGAGGACATCGTCGACGATGACCACGGTGTCACCCGGTGCCACCGCGTCGCGGTGCATCTCGAGGGTCGCCGTTCCGTACTCCAGGTCGTAACTGACCGCGTGCGTGTCCCGGGGAAGTTTGCCCGGCTTGCGGAGCGTCACGAAACCGGCGGCCATGTGATACGCAAGTGCCGCCGCGTAGGGGAAGCCGCGAGCCTCGATGCCCACGACGGTGGACACACTCCCCCGGCCGAGGGCAACGGTCATCTCGTCGATCGCTGTGGCGAAGGCCTGGGGACTACCCAGCAGGGGCGAGAGATCCTTGAAGGAGATACCCGGCTCCGGGAAGTCGGGGACGACGGCGATGGCATCCCAGAGCAGCCGTGCACTGCGCCCGGTCAGCAGCGGCTGCGCCATGACTCAGCCCTTCTTGCGACGCGAGCGCGACGACCGCTTGGGCTGGTTGCGTTCCAGAGACTCCACCCGGGAAGACACGAGCGTGATCGGGGCCTGCTCACCCGCCTCAGGCTGCGCGCCCTTGGCCGCTGCCTGCTTGCGACGGGCATGCACACGGGCAGCCAGCGCCTTCATCTCCGGCTGGCGTGACCGCATCTGAGAGAGAACGGGCGTCGCGATGAAGATGGAGGAATACGCACCTGCAGCCGTGCCCACGGCCAGAGCGACGGCGAGATCGAGAAGTGTGCCTGCACCCAGAAGTCCGGCTCCGACGATGATGATGGCGAGAACCGGGAGGATCGACGTGATCGATGTGTTCAGCGAGCGCACCACCGTCTGGTTCACCGCTAGGTTCGCAGCCTCCTCGTACGTCATCACCGATTGACCAGCGATGTTTCGGGTGTTCTCCTTGACCTTGTCGAACACCACCACCGTGTCGTAGAGCGAATACGCGAGGATGGTGAGAATTCCGATGATGGTGGCCGGTGTTACTTCCAGGCCGATGAGCGCATAGATACCGATCGTGATGATCAGGTCATGGATGAGTGCGACGAGTGCGGCGATCGCCATGCGCCATTCGAAATAGAAGGCAAGGAAGATCGTGACCAGCGCAATGAAGACAAGTAGGCCCTGAATCGCTTTCGAGGTGATCTCCGCACCCCACGTGGGCCCCACGACCTGCACACGAATGTCCGTCGCTGCCACGCCGCATGCAGCACCCAACTCCTGCGCCACGACGAGACTCTCGTCCGGGGTGAGAGGCTCGGTCTGAACCCGCATCGCGCCCGAACCCGCCACGGTGACGATCGCTGGGCCACCGGTGGCGACCTCGGCGACGGTGCGTGCTTCCTCCACGGAGCATGTGGCAGACGGCAGACCGAAGTCGGCGCCCCCACGGAACTCGATGCCGAGGTTGAGGCCGCGAATCGCGACTGCTCCGATCGAGATCAGGATCAGGATGGCCGAGAGGATGTACCACCGCTTCCAGCGCCCGAGGAAGTTGTACGAGACTTCGCCACGGTAGATGCGCTGACCGAGATTGCTCATGCCCCGACCCCCTGTTCCTTGCGGCGGCGCGACTGTCCGCTCAAGGTGTCGATGACGCTCGCCCGCCCGAGACGCTCGGGATCTAGCCCCGTCCACCGCGACCCACGTTGCATGAAGCGCGTTCGACCCAAGAGCACTGTGATCGGATGCGTGAACCAGAAGGCCATGATCAAGTCCATGATCGTGGTGAGGCCCAGGATGAGTGCGAACCCTCGGACGCTCCCGACGGACAGGAAGTAGAGAACCGCTGCGGCGAGCAGCGCGACGAAATCTGCGGCGAGCAGCGTGCGTCGGGCGCGCACCCACCCCGTGTCACACGCCTGACGCAGCGAGCGTCCTTCCCGCATCTCGTCACGTATGCGTTCGAAGTAGACGATGAAGGAATCCGCCGTGATTCCGATGGACACGATCGCGCCGGCAACACCCGCAAGGGTGAGAGTCAACCCGGCCGTCTTGCTCAATCCGACGAGCAGGAAGTAGAGCATCAGTCCGGCGACACCCAGGGACACGACGGCGACGATGCCGAGGATCCGGTAGTAGAAGAGGAGGTAGATGCACACGAGGGCGAGACCCAGGGCACCCGCGATGATGCCAGCGCGCAATTGGTCGCCACCCACGGTCGCTGAGACACTCGTGACGTCCGCGACCTCGAGGGTGATCGGCAGGGCGCCGTACTTGAGGACGTTCGCGAGGTCACGCGCCTCTTGTGCCGTGAAATCGCCTTCGATCTGCGCCTGTCCGCCGATGATCGGCTCATTGAATCGCGGCGCCGAGACCACGACTCCGTCCAGGACGATGGCGAACGCGTTGCAGGGGCTTGCGCCCTGCCCGCACTCGGGGAGCGCGGAGAGTCGGGTCGACGCGTCGGCGAGGGCCCGTGCGCCTTCACTGTCGAATTCCAGGGAGACGACCCACCCCAAACCGTTCTGAGGCAGGACAGCCTCCGCCCCGGTCACGTTCGTTCCCTTGATGAATGCGGGTTCAAGCGCATACTTCGCCGACCCCAGCTGGTCACAGGCACCGAGCCACTGGGTGGGATCGTCCGGTGTGCCGCCCGCGACGTTCTCGGGCAGGAGACAGTTCAAGGCTGCGAGGTCCTCGGTGAACTCCTGCGTCTGCGTCGGCGCCTGGATCGGCAATTCCGGCTGTGGCACGGCAGGCGGCGGTGTGGGCGTAGGAGTCGCGGTGGGTGTCGCGTCCGCGGCGTCGGTCGGCGTGGGGGTCGGCGTGGGCACGGGAGGTGTGGCGACCGGACTGAGGCTGCTCCAGACCGGTCGGAAGTCCAGAAGCGCCGTGCGTTGAACGAGGTTCACCACCCGCTCCTGGTTCTCACCGGGAACCGCCACCACGATCGCCGCCCCATTACCGGATCCCTGGGTCGTCACCTCGGCTTCCGCGACCCCGAGACCGTCGACGCGCTGGCGGATGATCGCGACGGACTGCTGGAGTTGCTCGTCGGTGATCTCAGCGCCCTCGGTGGCCGGGCGTGGGATGAGAATCACCTGGGTACCGCCCTGAAGGTCCAGGCCGAGCCGGATACCCGTATCGCTCCCCGGCCAGAAGGCCCACGCCCCGAGGCCGATCACGGTGACGGCCAACGCGACCAGCAGTCGCGCAGGCTTCGATGTCGCAGGTGGGGCCACGGTGTCCTTCTATGTGCGGGGGACGGAATGCTACCTAGGCGGAGGCGGGGCCCGATTCGCCGTCGGTGCGGACGTCGGAGTCTTGCGCAGCCTGGGGGGCGGGCTCGATGACCTTCGCGACCGCGGCCGGAACGATGCGCATGAACACCCCCGGGGCGATCTCGATGCTGATCTGGTCCGGGGTGACCGCGGCGACCTGGCCGAAGATTCCCGCGGTGGTCATGACTTCGGCCCCGGGGGCGAGCGCCGCGACGAGCGCCTGCTGCTGCTTGGCCCTGTTGCGCTGGGGGCGGATCAGCAGGAAGTAGAAGGCGACGATGATGAGTGCGAACGGGGCCAGGCCCAGGATCTGATCCACGATGGTCTCCTCTACGGATTGTCCTTCGAGCCTATCCAGGGTCCGGTCAGTCGTCTTCCCCCGCATCCTCGAAGCTCATCTGCGGGGTTTCCGGTGGACTCTCCCCCACGTGGCGCCACGCTGCGGGTGTGGCCACCCGCCCGCGGGGGCTGCGCATGAGCAGGCCGAGGCGGACGAGGAACGGTTCACTCACCGTCTCGATCGTCTCGGGCTCCTCTGCGACCGCGACGGCGAGAGTCGAGAGCCCGACCGGCCCACCCCCGAAGCGGCGGACCAGTGCGTCGAGGACCGCGCGATCGATGCGGTCGAGGCCACGCTCGTCGACCTCGTAGAGGTCGAGCGCTGCCCGTGCCGCGCTGCGATCGATCGCCCCGGAACCGTGCACTTGCGCCCAGTCGCGCACGCGGCGGAGGAGTCGGTTCGCGATTCGTGGGGTTCCGCGGCATCGGCCGGCAATCTCGGCTGCACCCGCGCCGTCGATGTCAACACGCAGGAGCCGTGCGCTGCGCTCGATGATGACCTGGAGGTCTGCCGTCTCATAGAAGTCGAGGTGCGCGGTGAAACCGAACCGATCACGGAGGGGGCCGGGAAGATGGGCGGCCCGAGTTGTGGCTCCGACCAGGGTGAACGGCGCGAGATCGAGCGGGATTGCTGTTGCCCCAGGTCCCTTCCCCACCATGACGTCGATCCGGAAGTCCTCCATTGCCAGATACAACATCTCCTGCGCACTGCGGGCGGTTCGATGGATCTCATCGAGGAACAAGACTTCACCCGGCTGAAGACTCGAGAGGACCGCTGCAACATCGCCCGAATGCTGCAGCGCGGGGCCCGACGTGATCCGGAGCGGCGCATTCAACTCCTGGGCGATGATGGTCGCCAAGGTTGTCTTGCCCAATCCGGGTGGCCCGCTCAGCAGGACGTGGTCGGCCACTCCCCCTCGGTCGCGTGCCGCCCGCAATACGAGACCCAACTGGTCCTTCACTCGGTCCTGGCCGACGAATTCCGACAGTGAGGTGGGACGCAACGCACCCTCGGCCGCGAGGTCGTCGTCTCCCGCGTACGGATCTACCAGGACGTCGGTCACGAGCGGTCCAGTCGACGTAGTGCCGCCTTCAGCAGGGCCGCGATATCTGGATCTTCCGGATCCGTCACCTCCGCGGCATCGACCGACGCTGCGGCGGCCGACGCTTCGCGGGCACTCCATCCAAGGGAGACGAGTCCGGCCTCGACCGCTGCCTGCCAACCGCTGGCGGCGGGGGGCTCGACGCCTGCCACAAGTGTGCCCTTGAGTTCGAGGACCAGACGCTGCGCACCCTTACGCCCGATGCCGGGGACGGCCGTGAGGGCCACGATGTCCTCGCGTGCGATCGCATCGGCCAGTCCCTGCGGACCCAGGACGGACAGGATCGCCGCGGCGAGACGCGGGCCTACTCCGCTGACGGTCTGCACCTGCTCGAAGGTCGCTGCATCAACGGGGTCGGCGAAACCGAACAGAGTCCATCCATCCTCGCGAACGACCAGAGAGGTGTGGAGTCGAACCTGGGACCCCACGGGGACTCCGGCGACGACCGACGGCGTGGTCTGCACGGTGAGTCCGATCGGGCCCACGTCGACCACGAGCGACTGCTGCCCGACGCGCACCACTGTGCCGTCGACGAACGCGATCATGTCAACCTCGCCGCCGCCGCGGCCAGGCGATCCTGCGCGCTCCCGCGCCAGGCCTGACAGATGGCGATCGCTGCGGCATCCGCGGCATCCGCGGGCCGCGGCGCCTGGGCAAGGCCAAGGACACGGGTCACCATCGCGGTCACCTGCGCCTTGTCCGCCCGCCCGTTACCAGTCACCGCAGCCTTCACTTCCGTGGGCGTGTGCATCGCGACGCGCACGCCGGCTCTCGCGGCTACGAGCATCGCCACAGCCGCGGACTGCGCCGTGGCCATCGCGGTGCGCACGTTGTGTTGGCTGAAGACCCGCTCGATCGCGACAACATCGGGCCCGAAGGATTCGAGTATGGAACCCAGTCCCACTTCGAGCTGGGCGAGGCGGATCTCGATGGGCACGGAGGTCGGGGTGGTGAGGACCTCGATATGCAGCGCGCGCACCGACCGGCCTGCGTCCCCTTCGACCACGGCGACGCCACAGCGCGTCAGACCCGGATCGATCCCAAGAACACGCACGCGCTGACCTTCCCTCGCTATCGAACAGGTGTTCGACCAGGCTAGTCCCGGGGGGTGTCACCCGGTGGGTGGCTCGCCGGTGTGTACCGGTCCGGAGACCCGACGGGCGCCCCGGTCACCTCCTCGAACCCCCGACGCAGGGCTTCGACCAGCCGGGCAGGAACTGGGATCGCTCGGTCGTCCGTGGACACCCCGATGCATGCGGTGCCGTCGTAGGTCACCATCGTGATGTTCACCGCCGCACCGATCGTCGCCACCAAGGGGAAGGCTGCGGTCATCCGCGCGCCCGCCAGATAGAGGGGGATCGGAGGTCCGGGGACATTCGACGTCGTGACATCGGATGCCCGAGCCGCCTGCGCCAACATCGGGACCGGAACGAACCAACTGACCTCTGCCAACGGGTCCGCCATGCGGATCGCCGGCTCGGCCTTCCACTGTGCGACAAGATCGTGTGCGGACTTCATCCGCTCGTCGATGGTGAGACCGGCCACCGGCATTGGGAACCGTGCGATAGACACGGCGTTCGATTCCTGGCCACTACGGTCACCCGCATCCCCACGCAGGCTGATCGGCACGTTCACGCGCAGGTTTTCGGCGAGCTCACCGTGCTCACGGTGGTAGATGTCCAGCCCGGTCGCCACCGCCCCCATGAAAGCGTCGTTCACATTGAGACCGCGGGATTTCGCGGCCGCACGGAGACCGGCGAACGGCAACTCGAATGTCTGGAAGTGATACGTGGTACCGCGTCCCTTCATGAGCGGAGACATCGCACCCTCCGGGATCGCCGCGACGCGTCCGAGCGAGGTCACCGACGACCACGTCCGACGCCAGGTCTCCACCGGGTCGGTCAACGAGCCGCGTGCGAGGTCGAGCACGGCGCGCGCCCCCTCCTCGAGCGCCTTACGTCCCCGATCGAGGTTGTCGCGCGCGTTGGCGAGCAGGATCTCGGCTTGGTCCACATCGGCAGCCTCGGGCGGCGGCGGCGCCACGGGTTCATCCGGATTGACGTCCGGACCCAACTCGAACAAGGACAGCGCGATCATCACGGTTGCCTGGCCGTCTGCGATCGAATGGTGCAGCTTCATGCAGAACGCAGCCTCACCGTTGGGCAGTCCTTCGACGAGGATCGCCTCCCACAGTGGCCGATTCCTGTCGAAGTCGGTTAAACTCATGCGACGCATATCGGCGAGGAAGTCCGACCACCCGGAGCCCTCGGGTAGTCGGTAGCGGTGCAGATGCACCGAGAGGTCGAAGTCGGGATCCGGCGCCAATCGCGGAGCGCTCCAGCCGAGGGCGCCATACAGCGGTCGCATTCGCAGATTCGGGACGAAGCAGGTCAGGCGCTCCATGCGGTAGCGGAGCCGGTCCCAGTCGGGTGTCTTGTCCAAGATCGCAACGGCGACGACGGTCGAGCGCATACTCGGATCACCGCTGGCCGTTCGGAATGTCGCGGCATCCCATCCGCGCAACTGGGTTCCGACCGACGTACTCATCTGCAGCCGACCTTCTCCAGGATGTCATCCGAGACGTCGAAGTTCGCATAGACGTTCTGCACATCGTCGCTCTCTTCGAGCGCTTCGATGAGTCGGAAGATCTTGCGTGCCCCATCCTCGTCGAGAGGAACACTGACGCTGGGCAGGAACGTTGCCTCAGCCGACTCGTAGTCGATATCGGCTGACTGGAGTGCCGTACGCACCGCCACGACATCACCGGCCTCGGACACGATCTCGAAGGAATCGCCGAGGTCGTTCACTTCCTCGGCACCCGCGTCGAGCACGGTGTCGAGCACCCGATCTTCGGTGAGATCCGAGGACTTGCGCACGATAACGACGCCTTTTCGGGCGAACATGTACGAAACCGAGCCGGGATCGGCCATCGAGCCGCCATTGCGCGTCATGGCAACGCGAACCTCACCCGCCGCACGATTGCGATTGTCCGTGAGGCATTCGATCAGGACCGCAACACCGTTGGGCCCGTACCCCTCGTACATGATCGTTTGGTAATCCGCACCTCCGGCCTCCGCACCCGACCCGCGCTTCACCGCACGTTCAATGTTGTCCAGCGGGACCGAGTTCTTACGCGCCTTCTGGATTGCGTCGTAGAGGGTCGGGTTTCCGGCCGGATCCCCACCACCGTGGCGTGCTGCGACTTCGATGTTCTTGATGAGTCGTGCGAAGAGCTTGCCGCGCCGCGCGTCGATGACCGCCTTCTTGTGCTTGGTTGTCGCCCATTTGGAATGGCCGCTCATCGATTCCTCACCATCTCCACGAAGTACGCATGCACGCGGGCATCTCCGGTCAATTCCGGATGGAAGGAGGTCGCCAGGAGGCCTGCGTGCTCGACCGCCACGATGGTACCGGCCCGCTCCCCCACCTCGATTCGCCCGAGCACCGTCACCTCCGGCCCCACGCCCTCCACCCAGGGGGCCCGGATGAACACCCCCGGGAAGGGAGCCTCGCCCAGCACCGGGATCGACAGATCCGTCTCGAAGGAGTCCACTTGGCGGCCGAAGGCGTTACGCCGGACGTCGATGTCGAGGCCGCCGATCGTCTCCTGATCGGCGCGACCATCGTGGATGCGATCCGCCAACATGATCATGCCGGCGCACGACCCATACATCGGCATCCCGGCCGCACGCACATTGCGAAGAGGCTCCATGAACCCATCACGCAGCGCCAACTTCGACATCGTGGTCGACTCACCACCGGGGATGACGAGGCCATCGATGTTGGCTAACTGCTCCACGCCGCGCACGGCAACCGCGGAGGCTCCTGCCTGATCGAGTGCAGAGATGTGCTCGCGGACATCTCCCTGGAGCGCGAGGACCCCGACGCGCGGGGCCATGGCTACCAGCCGCGATCTTCGAGACGGTGATGGACGGGAATGTCGGCGACGTTGATGCCCACCATTGCCTCGCCCAATCCGCGCGACACCTTCGCGACGAGTTCGGGATTGTCGAAGTGGCGAGTCGCTTGCACGATCGCATCAGCTCGCTTGGCCGGATCACCACTCTTGAAGATTCCCGAGCCCACGAACACACCGTCCGCACCGAGCTGCATCATCATGGCCGCATCCGCGGGAGTGGCGATGCCACCGGCAGTGAAGAGCACAACCGGCAACGCACCCTTCTCCGCAACCTCGACGACGAGGTCGTAAGGGGCCTGCAGTTCCTTCGCAGCGACGAACAACTCATCCTTTGACATCGAGGTGAGTCGACGGATCTCGCCTTGGATCGTGCGCATGTGGGTGACGGCGTTCGACACGTCCCCGGTCCCGGCCTCGCCCTTGGACCGGATCATGGCCGCACCTTCGTTGATTCGACGGAGGGCCTCACCGAGGTTCGTGGCACCGCAGACAAAGGGAACCGTGAAGGCCCACTTGTCGATGTGGTTCTTGTAGTCCGCGGGGGTCAAGACCTCGGACTCGTCGATGTAATCAACACCCATGCTCTCGAGGATCTGCGCCTCGGCGAAGTGACCGATGCGGGCCTTGGCCATCACCGGGATGCTGACCGCCTTGATGATGCCGTCGATCATGTCCGGATCGGACATGCGCGCAACGCCGCCCTGGGCACGGATGTCCGCGGGGACGCGCTCGAGTGCCATGACGGCCACCGCACCGGCGTCTTCCGCGATCTTGGCCTGCTCAGGGGTGACGACGTCCATGATCACGCCGCCCTTGAGCATCTCGGCCATGCCCCGCTTGACCCGCTGGGTGCCCACCTGCTGCGTCACTGCCGACTCCATCCACATCTCTTCGACCCGAAGTTCGCCGAGGCCCCATGCTACGGCCCCTCAGGCCACAGCGCTCAGGGCGAGCCCTGGGCCGACAGCACCGCGAGTCCCGTGGGCACCTCGTCATCCCAGTCGCTGGTCTGCGGCCACGGGGTCCGACCGGCCAGGCGCATCCAGCGCACGAGGCGCTGCGAGCGCAGTTGCCGGCATGCCCGGACACCGTCGTTGAGGAAACGCCGGGCCAGTTGGGTACGGACGCAGGCAGCCCGGAGTTCCTCCAGGAGCACCGCGCCAGCCGGATCGGCCCGGATCTCCTCGACGTCCTCCGGTGTCAGGGCGGCCTGAAGCGCGCGGGTGACGTCGGATTCCACCTGAGTTCGCTCCCGCTCCAGCATGCTGCCGTCGCCCCCAGCCTCGCGCGCGTCATGCGCGGCCTGGGCGACAAGAAGAGCACTGGCCGGGTCCAAGAGACCGGACATCGCGAGTTCCTGCGCGGCTGCGGACCGACGGAGCGCTTGGGCGTCGAGGGCGAGGACCGCGGTGTCGATGCGACGATGCAGGCGGTCGAGCCGTCCCGCGGTGGAACTCGCGTAGAAGACAAGGAACGCGAGCGCCACCACCAGGCCGATGACGAGCGCCCAGGTCTGGCCACTCATCGTCGACCCGTATTCATCGTCTCCCCCAGGGCCGCCGCGCGTACAGCGAACGCCCGGGGAGGCGCCCGACCACTTGGCCGCGCAGGTCCTCCACGACACGTTCTCCTGGGATGCTGACGCTGTCGTAGACCGCCGTGACATCGGCGACCACTGTCTGCCAATCGAATGCCTTGGAGCGCAACAGCCCCGCCGTTCGGAGACGCGACTGCAACTCCAGATCACCGATCACGGCACGCAAGGCAAGGGCGAGTTGCTCGGAGTCTCCCGTGGCGAAGAGGCGCCCGCATGCACCTCCATCGAGTACCCGCGAGAACGCGGGCAAATCGGAGGCGACCACAGGTGCCCCGACCGCCATCGCTTCGACCAGCACGATGCCGAACGACTCGCCACCTGTCTGCGGCGCGCAGTACACGGTCGCAGACGCGAGCACGGATGCCTTGGCGGCGTCGTCCAGACGACCGAGGAACACGATCGACTCACCCAATGCGGCCACGGCCGATTCCTGACGCGACTCCAGTTCGCCAGGACCCACCACGTAGAGACGTGCGTCGGGGTGTGCTTCGCGGACCGAGCCCCAGGCACCGAGCAGTACGTCGAGTCCCTTGCGCGGCTCGTCGATGCGACCGAGGAACACGACCCGCGGGCCGCGGGTGTCGACGAGGGGTGACAGTGGCACATCGCGATAGTCCTCGACGCGGACACCGTTGGGGATCAAGACTGCGTCTCCACCGACGTGGGCGACCAGGGTGCGGCGGGCGTCCTCGCTCACGGCGATGTGTCCACGAATCTTCTCCGCTGCGGTCTGCGCGATGGCGTAGCCGGCGGAGAGGACCCGGGAGCGATCGAGCGCCGAATGCCAGGTGGCGACCAGGGGTCCCTGCGCAGACCAGCAGGCAAGCAGGGACAGGCTCGGCGACAGGGGTTCGTGGATGTGCACGACATCGAAGTCGCCGGAGCGGATCCACCCGCGCACGCGGGCGGCGGCCTTGACGCCGAAGCTGAGACGTGCGACCGAGCCGTTGTAGGGGACGGCGATCGGGCGCCCTCCATCGTGGACCCAGGGCGGGAGATTCGAGGGGTCCTCCGCGGGCGCGAGCACGCTCACCTGGTATCCACGCTCGGTGAGAGTCAGTGCCAGATCGTGAACGTGCGAACGCACTCCGCCGGGCACATCCCACGCGTAGGGGCAGACGAGGCCGACTTTCATGCCGCCACCCGAGGTCGCGTGACATCAGCGAGCCAGACCTTCTGCAGCATGTGCCAGTCACGGCTATGGGTCCGGATGCCCTCGGTGTAGGCATCCGCGATCTGTTGGGTCATGTGCGCGACGGCTGCGTCGCGATCGAGGCCTGTGGGCACCTCGATGCGGTCGTGGGTGTACGCCCGGGTGATGTCACCGTCGAACCACATCGTCACGGGATGCAATGGAGCGCCCGTCGTGATGCTCAGCAATGCCGGACCCGCGGGCAGTGATGCTGTCTCTCCGAACATCTGCACGGGCACCCCTGAACCGCTGAGGTCCCGATCCCCCAGCAGTGCGACGAGGCGACCCTCACGCAGGCGTCGGATCAAAGTGCGCATGACATCGGGTTCCCCGAGTCCCAACACCTCGAA
>JBJTBD010000059.1:0-10055 GCA_046091195.1 Actinomycetota bacterium | reverse complement strand
CGAGGCCGGCATGGCGGGGTTGATCCTCGGCTTTGCGACGGCACCCCTTCTCGCGACGGGGTACGTCGGCCTCCTGGGCTGGATCCTCTGTCGCAGGCCCGCATTCCTTCAGGCAATGACCCCCGCTGGCCGCGCGTCGCTCACCGTCTATATCGGTGAGTCCGTGCTGCTCTCGCTGCTGTTCTGCGGTTACGGGCTGGGCTTCTACGGAGAGTGGGGCGCTTTCCCGGTCATGCTTGCTGCAGTCGGGTCATGGGTTGTGTTGGTGCTGTTCGCTCGGCTGTGGCTCAACCGATTCCCCCGCGGTCCGCTGGAAGAAGTTGTCGCACGGCTCACGCGACGCGTCTAGTTCACGCCCTACGACTGCGCCATATCCACGAAGCGGGAGTAGTGACCTTGGAAGGCGACCGTGATGGTCGCGGTGGGTCCGTTGCGATGCTTGGCGACGATGAAGTCCGCTTCACCCGCGCGCGGTGACTCGCGCTCGTAGAAGTCCTCACGGTGAAGGAGCACCACCATGTCGGCATATTGCTCCCAAGAACCGCTTTCACGAAGATCGGACAGCATCGGGCGCTTGTCCTGGCGCTGTTCCGGACCACGGTTCAACTGGCTGATCGCGATGACCGGCACGTCGAGTTCCTTCGCGAGCAACTTCAACGAGCGCGAGAACTCCGACACCTCCTGCTGACGACTTTCGACGCGTTTGCCGCTAGTCATCAGCTGAAGATAGTCGACGACGACGAGGCGAAGATCATGCCGCTGCTTGAGCCTCCTGCACTTAGCACGGATCTCCATGAGCGTCAGGTTTGGTGAGTCATCGATGAACAGCGGTGCATCACTCACCGTGCCCATCCTCTGCGCGAGTTTGGTCCAATCCGAATCGGTCATGGTTCCGGTGCGCATGTGATGCATGGACACCTGCGCTTCCGCGGCCAACATGCGCATGACGATCTCGTTGCGGCTCATCTCCAGGGAGAAGATCACACTGGTGAGACCGTGCTTGATCGACGCTGCACGGCAAATATCAATACCTAGGGTCGATTTCCCAATAGAGGGTCGAGCCGCGAGGATCACCAATTGCCCCGGATGCAAACCATTGGTCAATGAATCCAAATCGGTGAATCCGGTGGGAACACCAACCATCTCACCATCACGGTTGGAGATCGCCTCGATCTCAGTAAGTGCCCCGTTCATGATGGCACTGAGCGGGAGATAGTCATCGCTATTGCGGCGTTCGGTGACTTCATAGACCTCGGCCTGCGCGCGGTCGACGATGTCATCGACCTCACCGGTTCCGCTGAAGCCCATCTGCGTGATGCGTGTTCCGGCCTCGACGAGGCGGCGCAGGATCGCCTGCTCGCGGACGATGCGTGCGTAGTAGTTGGCGTTGGCGGCCGTGGGCACCATCGAGACGAGCGTGTGGAGGTAACTCGCGCCGCCGACGCGCGAGATCTCCGCATTCTTGGTGAGCTCCGCGGCGATGGTCACGGCATCGGCGGGTTCACCACGCCCGTAGAGATCGAGGATCGATCCGTAGATCACCTGGTGCGCGGGGCGATAGAAGTCCGTCTCGCGGATCTCTTCGACGACGTCGGCGATCGCATCCTTGCTCAACAGCATCGCGCCGAGAACCGACTGTTCCGCGGCGATGTCCTGGGGCGGAGTGCGATCGGCAGGCTGATCGGGAAGCGGTAACTCCGCGACGCTCACGACATCCCTCCCCGACGGCTCACCCCGTGTTTACCCGGAGGGTCCGACGTTAGGGAGACGACGCACGCATGTCCACGAAGCCTGTGGGCGTGGCTGTGGAGAGGTTGGGGAGATCCCCGGGCACGTGTGGGGGATGCCTGGGGATCTCCTGGGGACAGCGGTTCCGATGTGTCTCGGGACACTCCGATGCGTGAGGCGGGAACCGTCCCAAGGCTGTGGAGGAAAAATTTTTCGACTACGTCGACATCGTGGCAGCCTCGAAGGCCTCGAGCATGGTCGCGGCACCGAACAGCAGGGTCGGCAGAACACCGAGCGCGACACCCACGATGCCCAACCACATCCCCCACTGCGCCATCGGCTTGTTCGTGGCGACGCCTTCGTTCGCCTTCCGGATCCCGATGGCACCAAAGATGATGCCGAGGATCGATGGGATGCCGAGGGTGCCCCAGCCGAGTGCCAGACCGACGATCCCCAACACGAGCGCGGCGATACCGAAACCGTTCTGGGTGTCCGTCCTCCCCATCACCTGACTCTGTGTCATCGGGTACTCCTTACGTCGTTGGTGCACCGAACGTAGGTGGCTTCCGGTGTTCGTCGCGTGGGTGGACATGGTCCGTGACCGGTCAGGATGCTGGGCTGCGCGCGGGCGGTCGCTACCCTCCCCCGGTGACCTATCGCATCACCGCCGTATGTCTGGGCAACATCTGTCGCTCCCCGATGGCCGAGTCGGTGATCCGCGACCGCGTCGCAGCAGCCGGGCTCGAGGATGTCGTGATCGTCGACTCCGCTGGAACCGGCGACTGGCACGTGGGTGGGCCTGCGGACCCGCGCGCACGCGCAACCCTCGACGCTGCCGCGTACTCGCACGACCATCGCGCACGTCAGATCGATGCGAGCTGGCTCGCCGACATCGACCTCCTCCTCGCCATGGACTCGTCGAACTACGCCAACCTCCTGGCGATGGTGGAGGAGTCCGGCGCCGACGTCGACCTCCGCATGTTCCGCAGCTTCGACCCGCAGTTGGCACATCTCGACGAACCGCACTCGGATCTCGACGTGCCCGATCCCTACTACGGCGCGAACGATGGGTTCATCGAGGTCCTGGAAATGCTGGAGCGGGCAGCCGACGCACTCGTCGTCGAACTGCCCGCTCGCATGCAGTAGTCGGAGTTACCCGACGGGGGCGCCGAAGCGGTTGTCTCCCGGCGTTCCCTTGGAAATCATGAAGATGAGTATGATGATCGTGCCAACGATGGGGATGAGCTGGATCAGCACCCACCAACCCCTCTTGTCTGAGTCGTGCAGTCGACGAATCGTGACCGCGAGTGTCGGCAGGAACAGCGCCAGGGAGAAGATCGCGATCAGGATGTTTCCTGCACCGATGGCGTTGTCGATTAGGGCGATAACCACCGTGACGATGACGTAGACCAGGTAGTACCACCAGAACTCGGGCCTGGACGCACGTCCCCTGAAGACCGCGTAGTTCTTGAGAACCGTTGCAACGGATTGTCCGATAGACATGAGGCTCCTTTCCTCCGGGAATGAGTGTCCTCTTCCCAGACGCCCCGCGGGGGCAAACACGCGGATGGATGTCTCGAAAAAGAGGAGGGGCCGGCATTCGCCGACCCCTCCGCAGGCTGTTTGACCTACTCGGCGACGACCTCGAAGGTCACCGTGGCCACCACATCCGGGTGCAGGGTGACCGTGGCCTTGTGGGCTCCGACGGTCTTCACCGCACCCTTGAGGGCGACCTTGCGCTTGTCCACGAGCGGTCCGCCCGATGCCCGCACCGCGGTGGCGACATCGACGGTGGTCACGGAGCCGAAAAGCTTGCCGGTCTCGCCCGCCTTGGCAGGAACGCGCACCGCCAAACCCTCGATCTGTGCCTTGACCTCGAGTGCGTGATCGCGGTCGCGGATCTCACGCTGCTTGCGTGCGCGCTTGATCTGCGTGACCTGCTTCTCGCCGCCCTTCGTCCACGCCACTGCGAGGCCTTGGGGGAGGAGGAAGTTGCGGCCATAGCCGTCCTTGACCTCGACGACGTCGCCCGGATTGCCCAGGCCCGTCACGGATTCGGTGAGGATGAGTTTCATCGTGACCCCTACCGTGCGTTGGAGGTGTAGGGAAGAAGCGCCATCTCACGCGCGTTCTTCACGGCCATCGCCACATCGCGCTGGTGGCGCGTGCAGTTGCCCGTCACGCGACGAGCGCGGATCTTGCCGCGGTCGGAGATGTACTTGCGGAGCAAGTTCACATCCTTGTAGTCGATCGGAGCCACACCGTCCTTGCAGAACGGGCAGGCCTTCGCCTTGACCATCCGCTTGTCATCGCGCACACGTTCGCGCTTGTTATCGCGTCCCATGAAGTTCTCCTGTGTCTCGTATCTGTCTAGAAGGGGGGCTCGTCGAAACCGCCGGCGGGCGGTGCCGAGGACCACGGATCGTCTGCGGGTGCGGCTCCGCCGCCACCGTTCTCGCTACCGAATCCACTGCCGGAGCGCTGCACGCGGTTGACCTTGGCGGTTGCGTACCGCAGCGCGGGGCCGACATCGTCGACGTCGATCTCCATGACCGTGCGCTTCTCACCCTCGCGGGTCTCGTAGCTGCGCTGCTTCAAGCGGCCCGTGACGATCACGCGCGTGCCCTTGGTCAGGGACTCCGCCACGTTCTCGGCGTACTGGCGCCACACGCTGCACCGCAGGTACGTGGTGTCACCGTCTTTCCACTCGTTGGTCGTCTTGTCCAGCACACGGCTACTCGAGGCAACGGTGAAGGAAGCCACGGCAGCGCCGCTCGGGGTGAACCGAAGCTCCGGATCGTTGGTGAGGTTGCCCACCACCGTCACGGTGATATCGCCGGCAGCCATTACGCCTTCACCGGCTCAGGGCGGGTCACCTTCGTGCGTAGCACCGCTTCGTTGAGGTTGAGCTGACGGTCCAACTCCGCGACAGCCGCGGGAGTCGCGTTGACGTCGAGCACCGCGTAGATGCCCTCGTTCTTATGGTCGATCTCGTAGGCGAGCCGGCGACGTCCCCAGACGTCGACCTTGCGCACCTCGCCACCGTCGGCCTTCACCACGTTCAGGAAGGCCTCGAGGCTGGGGGCGATGGTCTTCTCCTCGAGATCTGGATCGAGGATCACCATGACTTCGTAATGGCGCACGAAACACCCACCTCCTTTGGACTCAGCGGCCCCGGACCTATTCCGGAGCAGGAGGGCTACATGCGTGCCGCGAACGGCTGTGCAAGGCTACCCGCCCCATCCACAGGCGCGAAATCGAGTCGTGTGTGAGGACCGGCGCGGCCCCAGAGTGCCGGGATGGTGACCGATACATCCCTCACGGCAGAGTGGTACCAGAATCGGTACCATGCGCGCATGGCGATGAATCTCCGACTCCCGGAAGAACTCGCCGAATCCCTGCGGACCCTCGCCGAGGAGACGGGTCGGTCCCAGCAGGAACTTGCCCGCGAGGCGCTCGAGGAATACGTCCGTGACTATCGGCTGCGCGCCTACCCCAAGGAGATCCGGCACCTGATCACTCCTGCGCGGTATCGCCCGGATGATCCGAAGGCGAGGGAGGCGATCCGGAAGAGGTGGGCAGGTATCGACGGTCGGGTACTCATTGATGATCTCCTCCGCGAGCGCGAGGATGACTGGCGTTGATCGGATACATCGACAGTTCCATGATCGTGGAACGGGCGATCGGGATCTCCCGTGGCGAGGCAGCGGATCTCACTGGGGGCGTGGCGGCCGAACGGCTCGTCTCCAGCGCACTCACAGTCGTCGAGGTGTCCCGAGTCCTGACCCGAGTCGCACCCGATCAGGATGTCGAGGACATCGTCGCCTCTGCGCTTGCATCGGTGGAGTTAGTCGCTCTCGCTTCCGTGACACTCGTCATGGCGGCGCGGTTGCCCGTGCGATTCCTGAAGACGCTGGATTCCCTGCATGTTGCAAGTGCGTTGCTCGTCGGTGCCGACGTCGTCATGACGGGTGACCGCCAGATGGCCCGCGCATGTCAAGACCTCGGTCTCGCCGTCGCATGACTTTCGTCCCCTGAACGCTCGACCCACGGCTGCGACAGTGGTCGGATGTATCAGGACCGTGCATCCGCCGGGCGTGCGCTCGCCCGTTCATTGACCGATCTGTCCGACGCGGTCGTGCTCGGTCTCGCACGTGGTGGGGTTCCCGTCGCCGCCGAACCCGGTGGCACGACTAGCTGGTGCGGTCCAATTGAAGTGAGGGAGGTCCCTCGCCCACCGTGTTCTCCGCGACGACGGTGAACCACAACCGTTGCCCGGGGGCGAACCCGGTGAGTGTGCAGGTGGTCTCCGGGCCTTTCGCGATGCATGTCTGGAGGACCTTGCCATCGACCTTCGCGTCCGTGGCTCGGACGATGTAACGGCGAATCTCGAATCCCCCGTTGGCCAACGGGGGGTTCCAGGTGGCTATGAACGCTCCTGCCTGCTGAGTGATGCGGAAATCTCGCGGCGCCGCCGGGGCCGAGGGCGACGGCTCCGCGTTGATCCGCATGGGGGACTTTCCCTTGCCCGCATCGTTGATCGCGACGGCATCAATCCAGTACGGCTCGTAATTCCTGAGGTCGGCGAGCTCGCAGGCCGCGACGCTGTCGCGGCTTCCCAGAACGACGGAGCAGATCGAGACGACCTTCCCGCCCTTCTGCTTGCTCCACGCGCGGAAGCGCAGCGTCACCGCATCGGACCCACCATCCGATGCGGGAAGGAGCGCTTCGACCGCGATGTGGTCGTCCCCGGGGCGCGCCACGATCCCCCGCGGTTCGCTGGGGGCGCCCTGCGCAACCGAGACACCGATTGGACTCGACGCGACGGTGCTGAACGTGTTGGCGCTCGTCACCGTGACGTCGTACATGGCGTCCTGCGTCAGCCCCTTGATCTCGCAGGAGAACCGGTAGGACCACGGGTCCATTCCCTTCGGCACGGGCGGGTCATACACCGTGCACTTCGACACCTGCGAGGTCACCCGGTCCTTGGCGATGGCCTCGTAGATCTGCACAGGAACACCTTGGTCGTCCTCGGGACGCAGCCAACTGACAGTCAGCGTGCGGCCGCGCGGGCTCGCGGCGACCGCCCTCGGTGCACCCGGTGCTCCGGGGACGAACACCTGCGCGCGCGGCGATGATGCACCGCCATTCCCCGCCGTCGTCGTCGCAACAACGCTGATGTACGCGTACCCGTCGACCCCGGTGATCAGACACGTGTCACCCGTCGACGTGCAGGTACCCACCGACTGCGTGCCCGTGGCAGTGGGGTACGCGTTAGCGGTGTAGCGGGAGATCCCGTACCCACCGTCCGTCACGGGGGTTTGCCAGCGCACGCGAATTGCGCTGCCTTCGAGGACCGCAGTGACGTTGCGCGGAACATCCGGTGCTGCCGCCGTGAACACTCGTACGCGCGGGGAGGACGCAGGGCTGCTGAATCGTGAGTTGGTCGCCGTCACGTCAATGAAGTAGGCCGAACCGTTCGGGAGCGGACCGACGGTGCACCGGAGGGTCGAGAGGGGGTTCGGCTCGCATGTTGCGATCGGGTCACCTCCCTCCGCCGCACGGTAGGCACGGACCACGTAGCGCTGGATCGTCGCGCCACCCGTGTCGGCCGGAGCGCGCCACGTCACCGTCGCAAACCCGTTGCCCGCGGTGGCAACGACGTCCCGCGGTGCGGTCGGCGCACCCAGCCGACTCACCGTGGCGAAACTTGAGGACGGACCGTTTCCACTGCTGGCCGTGGCGTACACGGACACGTAGTACGTGGTGCTGTTATCGAGCCCGGAGATCGTGCAGGCGAGCCCGGTGCCCGTGCACGAGCCGATCACTGCAGCGGAGCTGGATGCCGAGGCCCGGATCTGAGCCGTATACGAGGTGACGCTCGACGCATCCGTGGCCGGGGCCTGCCATTCCACCGCCACTGTGCCGTCGCCTCGCGTGGCGCTCACCGAGCGTGGCGCACTCGGACTTCCCCCGGGTGTCGCCGCGATCCGGTCCGAGGACGCCCCGTCACCGGCCGTGTTGGTTGCATAGACGGCCACGTAGTACGCGGTCCCGTTGGTGAGCGGCTTGATCTGGCACGACGTACTCGTCGTCTCACAGAAATCGACGACGGTCCCACCCGACGCCGCACTCCAGGCCTGAGCGCGATACCCGGTGATCGCGCTGCCTCCGTTCGACGACGGAGCACTCCATCGTGCAGTGATGGATGTATCGGCCACCGTGGTGCTCACACTGGTGGGTGCGGTGGGAACACCCGCGCTCGTGGTTCCTGCCACGCGCGAGGAGTCCGAGTTGGCTCCCGCGGGAGCAGACACCTGCACGGCCACCCAGTACTGGGTGTTCCCACTCAGGCTGCCGATCGCACACGACGTGGATGACGTGGTGCACGAACTGACCACGCTTCCGCCGGTCTCCGCGCTGTAGGCCGTTGCCGTATATGAGGTGACGTCACTGACCGCCGTCCAACTCGCGGTCAGTGACGTGGCTGTGGGAGTTCCCACCGTGAGCCCGGTCGGAGGGGGGATCGCATAGGTGCGCGTCGCGGGCGCGGACGCTGCACTCGTTCCATCCGCGTTGGTCGCCGTGACACTGACCGAATACGTGCCTGTCCCCACTGAGGTGATCACGCAGGCGGTCGATGACGTCGTGCACGTGCCCGTCGGCGTCCCCGTGGCAGTTGCCGTGTAACTCGTTGCCCCCGCGACTGCGGTCCAAGAGACCGTGATCGATGTCGCCGCCGACGAGGTGGCGGTGACCCCGGTGGGCGCCGAGGGCGCAGCTGCGCGGGCAGCCTGGGCCGCGGCGAGCGGGACAGTGATGCCGAGGGCGATCGCGATCACCCGTCCCCGCCAGTTCACCGATGCCTCCCTGGCACGTGTCGCTCCACCCGCCACCCTAGATGGGCTGGGTGAAGGCCATCTATGCCGTGTGTGGCTGTGACGGCAATGACCGTGGAACGGTTCCGTGCTTGTCGCTGCGTAGGGTGACGCTGTGCGGATTGCGACCTGGAACGTCAACTCGGTCACCGCTCGCCTCGATCGGATCCTCGAGTGGTTGGAGTCCGCGCAGCCGGATGTCGTGGCGCTCCAGGAGTTGAAGTGCACGTCCGATGCCTTCCCGTCGCTGCCGATCGAGGGCCTGGGATACGAAGCGGCGACGCTGGGGACTGGGCGCTGGAACGGGGTCGCGCTCCTGTCCCGCGTGGGACTGGCCGACGTCACCCTCGGGTTGACCGGCCAGCCCGAGTTCGAGGGTGAGGTGGAGCCGCGGGCGATCGGTGCCACCTGCGACGGCGTGCGCGTATGGAGTCTGTATGTGCCGAACGGCCGTGAACCCGGGCATGCGCACTACGACTACAAACTCGCCTGGTTGTCCGCGTTGAAGCAGACGGCCGACGCGGAGTTGCGTGCGCACGCAGATCTGCCGTTCGCGTTGACCGGTGACTTCAACATCGCTCCGCGTGATGCCGATGTGTGGGACATCACCCTGTTCGCGGAATCAACACATGTCACACCCGCCGAACGTGCAGCGTTGGTCGACGTCGAGTCGGTGGGTCTGCAGGACGTGATGCCGCGGGCGTTGAAGGGTGAGCCATTCACCTTCTGGGATTACCGGAATGGGGCCTTCCACCGTGGGTGGGGGATGCGCATCGATCTGGTGCTGGCCAACGACGTATTCCGTGCGGCGGTGCGCGATGCGTACGTGGATCGTGAGGCGCGCAAGGGAAAGGGTGCGTCGGATCACGCACCCGTGGTCGTCGACCTGGATCTGCCATGACGTTGACCGTGCGGGCGATCAATGCGGAGCAGCATGCCGCCTGGGTTGCGTCGCAACCCTCGGTGTCATTCCTGCAGGTGCCGGAGTGGGGATGGGTGAAGGTCGGATGGCGACCGCAGTCCGTCGGTTGGTTCGACGGAGACTCCCTGGTGGCCGCGGCGTTGGTGCTCTATCGACCGATTCCTCGCGTCCGACGTCGTTCCCTCGCCTACATCCCGGAGGGTCCGCCGATTGATTGGCTGGGTGCGGAGCACCCGCGCTTCCGCCTCACCGACTGGATCACTCCCCTCATTCGGCACTGCCGTGACTCCGGTGCGTTCCAGGTGAAGATGGGTCCCCCCGTCGCCCTGCGTCGGTGGGATGACGAAACCGTGAAGGCCGCACTCGCGGATGCAGCGCAGGCCCGGTGGCCGCGCAGTCTCGGTGAAGTGCTCGCCACCTGGCACTCCGGTGCCGGGACGCGCGTGGTCGAGCACCTGCGCGCCCACGGGTGGCGTCAGGAACCCTCGACCGGGGCCGGATTCGGTGACGTCCAACCGCGGTACGTG
>JBJTBD010000058.1:0-11381 GCA_046091195.1 Actinomycetota bacterium | reverse complement strand
GCACCGGGAAGTCCCTGGCCAACGACCCGAAGGTCATCGAGCTCTATCTCGGCACCCTCGCGCGCGCGTAGTCCTACTCCACACAAGGTGAGGCCCTGGCCTCCCGAAGGAAGCCAGGGCCTCGTGACCTGTGCCTGCCTTACGGCAGCGGCACCGTGGCCGTGACCTTGCCAATCTCCGCGAACTCCCCATTGCTGGAGTACTCGTTGATGGAGATCGTTCCATCTGCAGGGTCGCCGTACTCGTTGAAGTCGACCGGGCCGGTTACACCCTGGAAGTCGATATCAGTTCCGGCGTCCAGCAGCGCAACGCAGTCGGCCCAGGTGGAGCACTGCTCTCCACCGTTGCCGGCAACCTGCGGCAGGAACTCGGCGATGGACGCGCCGTCGGCGCACCCGGCTGCCTGGGCTGCGAGTGCCACGAGCATGGTTGCGTCGTAGGACTGCGCGCCGTAGGCGAAGTCGGTCAACTCGGGATCGACCTCGAGCAGCGACTCGTTGAACGCCGTGAGATCGGCCTCACCGGACGGAACCGTCGCGATGACACCCTTCATGGTGTTCTTCGGGAAGTCCTTGTACGCCTCGGTAGAGATGTTGCCATCCACGAGGAACAACTGGACGTCCTTCGGGCCAACCTTCTGCTTGATCATTTCCTGGAGCAGCTTGACCGTCTCCTCGAAGCCGATCACAGCGACTGCCTCGGGCTTGCTCGCCTTGATCTCCGCAACCTCAGCCTCGAACGAAGTCGCAGCCGGGTCGTAGAGGAGGTTCGCCGTCACGGTGCCACCAGCCGCCTCGAAGTCCTTGACGGTGGCGTCCTTGAGACCCTCACCGTAGGGATCCTGGCGGGCAATGACAGCGAGCTTGGTGATGCCCTTGTCAATAGCGGTGTTCGCGAGGACAGCGCCCTGGAGCACGTCCGACGGAGCAACGCGGAAGTAGAGACCATTGTCCGGGTAGGTGGTCAGCGCCGGCGAGGTGTTCGCCGGTGAGATCTGAACCACGCCATTGGACGTGATCTTGTCGATGACGGTCAGGGACACGCCCGACGACGCCGCGCCGATGATCGCCTGCACACCCTGCGAGAGGTGCGAGTCAACAGTCTGCGAAGCGATGTCAGTGCTGGTGTCACCCGAGTCGCCCTCGATGTAGGTGACGGGCTGGCCGAGAACCCCGCCTGCGGCGTCGATCTCTGCAATTGCCTTCTCGACGCCGGCAAACTCCGGTGGGCCGAGGAAGGCAAGGTCGCCCGTGGCGGGCAGCAGCGAGCCGACAACGAGGGTCGTGTTCGCACACGCCTCCTCCGCTGCGGTCTCCTCTGCAGTGGCAGTCTCCTCAGCAGGTGCCGCTTCCTCCGTGGTTTCCGCAGCTGCGGTCTCCTCAGTGGCAGCCTCGTTACCGCTACTGCACGCAGCGAGCGCGAGGGAGGCAACGCCAAGCACGGCCACGGCCTTGATGACCATAGTGCGCTTCATGCATTCTCCTTGGACATACGAAACGACGACGAGTGCCGTCGCAGTCCCGACAGCCTACGGCCACCCTCGTGAAGGGGCGAAATCTGGTGCGGGGTTCGGGTCCTATTCGTGACCCTTTTGTGATATTCCCCCCTGAATCCGCTCCAGGATCAGGGCGGCGGCCTCGGGCAGGGTGACGCGCTGATCCATGGCCGCCCGCCTCAGGAGCGCGTACGCCTCGGGCTCGCCGAGGCCCTGGGACTCCCCCAGGACGGTGACCGCCTGCTCCACCAGGGACCGGGACTGGGCCCGCCCGACCAGGGACGCGACCTGCCCCCGCAGCGCCCGCAGCTGAAGTCGCTGCGCCACGGCTACCTCGATCGCGGGCGCGAGATCCGAGCTGCTGAATGGCTTGACGATGTACCCGGCGGCTCCGGCCGCCACTGCCTCGTCCACGACCGACCGTTGCGCATAGGCCGTGACCATCACGACCGCGGCGAGGTCCTCCCCCACGATCGCGCGGGTCGCGGTGATGCCGTCCATCACGGGCATGTTCACGTCCATGAAGACCAGGTCCGGGTTGGTCGCGCGCACAACCTCGATCCCGGCGGCGCCATCCCCCGCTTCGCCGACGACCAGGTACCCGAGTTCGCGAAGGGTCTCGACCAGGTCCATCCGGATGATCGACTCGTCCTCGACGACGACGATCCGCACCGCACTGGTCTCCACGCCGCAACGCTACGCGGTGATCTGGCTACCCTTGGCGCAGTGCCCCGGTATCCCAATCGGCAGAGGAAGCGGTCTCAAACACCGTCCAGTGTGGGTTCGAATCCCACCCGGGGCACTAGCTCGCTTCGGGTGTAGGTCTCTGGTTCGAGATGGCATGCAGCAGACCCGCAATGAATCTTGGAGATTCGGCGGTCGAAAGGTCGGTGGCGAGGTCGACCGCCTCGGAGATTGCCACCGCATCGGGAACGTCTTCCACGAAGAGGATCTCGTACGCGGCAACGCGAGCGATCGCCCGATCAACGTCCGGCATCCGGTCGAGCGACCACCCCTCGGCCAAATTCTCGATTCGGTCGTCGATGGTGGCCTGATTGCTTGACACACCTTCGACCAGGGCGACCGTGTACTCGTTCAAGTCCGGTGAGCCCTCATCCCGACGGCGCCGGACATGTTCGGCGAGGACGCTCGGAATCGGCACGCCCTTACTGTCCGCCTCGAAGAGGACATCGAGGGCCCGCTTACGGGCCTTGGATCGCGCGGACACTAGTCGTTGACGCGGCCCAGATAGGAACCGTCGCGAGTGTCCACCTTGACCTTGGTGTTCGGTTCGATGAAGAGCGGCACCTGGATCTCCGCCCCCGTTTCGAGCGTGGCCGGCTTCGTGCCACCGGTTGACCGGTCACCCTGAAGGCCCGGCTCGGTATAAGTGATGATCAACTCGACCGACGCGGGCAGTTCCACGATGATCGGGGAACCCCCGTGCATCGAGATCTGCGCCACCTGGTTTTCCAAGAGGTAATCCGAGCTGTCCCCCACCACCGCAGAGGGGACCGACACCTGGTCGTAGGACGTGGTGTCCATGAAGATCCAGTCATCACCGTCCTTGTAGAGGTACTGCATGTCACGGCGATCCACCGTGGCCGTCTCGACCTTGACGCCCGCATTGAAGGTGCGATCGACAACCTTGCCGGAGAGGACGTTCTTGAGCTTGGAGCGCACGAACGCCCCGCCCTTGCCCGGCTTGACGTGCTGGAACTCCACCACGGCCCACAACTGGCCGTCGATCTTCAGCACCATGCCGTTCTTCAGGTCGTTCGTTGTCGCCATCGACTCTCCCGGTCGTCGTTCCCTAGCCCACGCGCATGAGGTCGCGGGGCGCCTCGGTCAGCACGGCGTTCCCTTCGGGAGTGACCTCGAGGGTGTCCTCGATTCGAACACCGCCGCGTCCAGGGAGATAGATCCCCGGTTCGACGGTGACCGCCATGCCGGCGGCAAGGGTACCCAGCGACTCGGCGCTGAGCATTGGGGCCTCATGGATCGCCAGTCCCACCGCGTGTCCGGTGCCGTGGGTGAATGCCTCCGCGTATCCGTACGCACTGATCACGTCACGTGCAGCAGCGTCCACATCCGCGCAACGCACGTCCGGTCGCACCGAGTCGCGGCCTCGAGCCGCGGCTTCCGATACAACTGCATGGATCTCACGCTGCCACTCGGCAGGATCTTCACCGACGATGAACGTGCGGGTCATGTCCGCGTGGTATCCCCGAACGCGGGCGCCGCAATCGATCACGAGTAGATCCCCGGGCGCGAGCGCGGTCGAGGTGGGGCGGTGATGGGGGATGGCCGAATGGGCTCCCGTCGCGACGATGGTCGGAAACGATCGATCCTCGGCGCCCCGTCGACCGAACTCGGCCTCGAGGCGTCGAGCGATGTCGATCTCTCGATCTCCCGCCCGGATGTGTCGCACTAACTCCATGAGGGATGCGGCGGTGATCGCACATGCATCGCGCAGTGCGGCACGCTCATCGGAGTCCTTCACCCGGCGCAGGGCGACGACCGGATCATCGGTACACACCTCAACCTCGGTGAAGGATGTACGCAGCTGCTCGACGTGTGAGGAAGGTGTCGACGGGGAGACACTCACCTGCTGCACTCCCCTGCGCAGCAACTCCTCGGTCGCCTTCACAAGACCGTTCCGGTCGATGATCGGCGTGACTCCGGGACACTCGAGTGTTACCTGGTCGCGGTAGCGCCCGTCGGTGACGAACACCGTCCCGAAATGAGCGAGAGCGATGGTGGCACTGCTACCGGTGAATCCGGTCAGGTACCGGATCGCAACCTGATCCGTGGAGATATATGCGGAACCCGGAGAGATGGCAGAGAGGAGTCGCTCGCGTCGGTGGGTGAGGTCCACGACCTACATCCGCGCGGCGATGGCGCGCAGGGCCAAGAGGTACGAGTCGAAACCCAGGCCCGAGATGGTTCCCGTCGCAACACCCGAGACCACCGACGTATGCCGGAATTCCTCGCGGGCAAGGGGGTTCGAGAGGTGCACTTCGATCATCGGGGCGGTGAGAAGTGCACATGCATCGCGGAGTGCGTAGGAGTAGTGCGTGAACGCGGCCGGGTTCAAGATCACCGGGGTGCTCCCGTCGGCGGCCTCATGCAGCCAGGACACCATCTCCGACTCATCATTTGTCTGCCGCACGTCGATGTTCACGCCGAGCTCACCCGCTAACTCGGTGAGCGCCCGACCCAACTCGTCATAGCTTCCGGAGCCGTAGACATCGGGTTCACGGGTGCCGAGCCTGTTCAGGTTGGGTCCGTTGAGGACCAGGACCTTCGCCATGCGCGGAGCCTACGCGCTGATCGCGTCGTAGGCGGCGACCAGCAGCTCCGGCTCCGGTGCCCGCCAGATCGTGGGGGTCTGCAGCCCGTCGAGTACCACGAACCTGAGGGTGGCCCCGCGGGACTTCTTGTCGAGTGACATTGCCTCGAGCAACGACGGCCAGGCATCACGCCGGTATGTGCGCGGGAGTCCCACCGCATCCAGGAGCGCGCGGTGGGTCTCGATACCCGTCGCGTCGAGCCGCCCCCCGAGGTGGGCGAGGTGGCCCGCAAACATCATCCCTACCGCAACAGCGTTTCCGTGTCGCCACGTGTAGTCCTCGCGGTGCTCGATCGCATGCCCGAGGGTGTGCCCGTAGTTGAGCACCTCCCTGCCGATCGCACCGCCCGCTCCGCCCACTTCTCGGAAATCGGCCCCCACGACATCGGCTTTCACCTGGACGGCGCGGCGGATGAGATCGGGTAGCAGGTCACCCGCAGGGTTCAATGCCTCTCCGGTTCGATCGAGCAGATCCGCAACGATGGTCGCATCCGAGGTCAGCCCAACCTTGACCACTTCCGCCATCCCCGAGACGATCTCCGCGGGCGGAAGATCGGTGAGCGTCGACACATCGCAGACCACTCCCACCGGGCTGGAGAACACACCGACCAGGTTCTTACCCTCTCTCGTGTTGATTCCCGTCTTCCCTCCAATCGCTGCATCGACCATCGCCAACACGGACGTGGGAATGAGCACGCAGCGGACACCTCGAAGCCAGGTTGCGGCGATGAACCCCGCGAGATCGGTGACGGCGCCCCCGCCGATCCCGATGATGACGTCGTTACGCGTGAAGCCGGCGTTCCCGAGCGCGGACCAGCAGCGCCCCGCGACCTCGACCGTCTTGGCGCCCTCCGCGTCGGGCACTTCCACGGATACGACGTCGATTCCCGCGCGCTCGAGGACCGCACCCACACGACGCGTCACGTCCTGGACAGATGGCTGGAAGATCAGGGCTGCGCGGGTCGCGCCCTCCATAAGCGGCACGATCTCGGTGAGAAGGTCATGGCCAACCACGACGGCATAGGACCGTTCTGCGCTCACGTGCACGGTGGCGCTCATGCTGCATCCCGATCCGAGAGCGCACGGCATACGTCATCGACGACTACACGAAGCGACTTACCACTGGTCTGGATCCGCACCGTAGCGAGGGCCTCGTACACCGGGACCCGTTCCCGCATGAGTGTCGCCAATGTGCCGCGCACATTTCCCATGAGTAGCGGGCGCGACGCATTCATGCCCACACGCGACACCGCGTCTCCCAGGTCCACTTCGAGCCACACAACGGGAACGCCGGTGAGAAGCTCGGGTGTTCCCGGGGTCATCACCGCACCTCCTCCGAGACTCAACACGCCGTCGAAGTCACGCACCGCATCGGCGATGGCCTCCTGCTCCAACTGCCGGAAATGCGGCTCACCCTGATCGACGAAGATGTCTGCCACTCGGGCGCCCGCACGTTCCTCGACGAGGTGGTCGCTGTCCGCGAAGGGGACTCCGAGGCGCTCGGCTACGCGGCGGCCGACAGACGTCTTCCCCGCGCCCGGTGCACCGATGATGACAGCGGTGGGAGGCATTAGCGAATACTCAGGTTGGCGAGGTACGAGTCGTAGTTGCGGCGTGTTTCCCCTACGGAGTCTCCACCGAACTTCTCCAGGAACGCCTCCGTCAGCACCAAGGCGACCATGGCTTCCGCGATGACACCTGCCGCGGGTACCGCACACGCATCCGAACGCTGACTGATCGCAACAGCCTCCTCCCCCGTCGCGACATCGACGGTCTTCAGCGCCCGCGGAACAGTGGAGATCGGCTTCATCGCGGCGCGCACCCGGAGCATCTCCCCCGTGGTCATGCCGCCTTCGGTTCCACCCGAGCGCTGGGTGACGCGCTCGAGTCCCTGGTCACCGGTCACGATCTCGTCGTGGGCCTGCGAGCCTCGGGCAGCAGCCAGGTCGAATCCATCCCCGACCGCGACTCCCTTGATCGCCTGGATTCCCATCAACGCTGCCGCCAGGCGCGCATCGATGCGACGGTCCCAGTGAACGTGGGAGCCGAGACCCGGCGGGAGTCCGTAGACGACCACCTCGACGACTCCACCGAGGGTGTCTCCGTCCTGGTGCGCCGTGGCGATCTCCTCTTCCATCGCCAGCGTGACGGACTCATCGACGCATCGCACCGGAGACTCGTCGACAGCAGCCAGGCCCGATGGCCCCGGAACGAGTCCCTCGGGCAGAGCGACGGTGCCGATGCGCACTACATGACTCAGCACCTCGATACCCGCGACCTGTCTCAGGAACGCCCGCGCAACCGCGCCGAGCGCAACGCGCGCAGCGGTTTCCCGCGCACTCGCCCGTTCCAGTACCGGGCGAGCGTCCTCGAAGCCGTATTTCTGCATTCCGACGAGATCGGCGTGGCCGGGCCGCGGGCGGGTGAGAGCGGCGTTGCGCGCGAGACCTTCCAGCGCATCCTCGTCCACCGGATCAGCCGACATCACGACATCCCATTTGGGCCACTCGCTGTTGCCGATCTCGATCGCGATGGGGCTCCCAAGGCTCTGCCCGTGCCGGATGCCTCCGAGAACGCGCACCTCGTCCCGCTCGAACTTCATTCGGGCCCCGCGCCCCGCACCGAGCCTGCGACGGGCCAACTGCGCCCCGATGTCGTGCGTGGTGACCTCGATACCCGCGGGAAGGCCCTCGATGACAGCGATCAGGGCCTGCCCATGGGACTCCCCCGCCGTGAGCCACCGCACCATGGCGGGATCCTCCCAGAAGTCGCACCCCGGGCGGTGACCAGCCTGTCTGGGTGGGGACGAACTGCCTACGGGAGGACGAACACCGTGCTCGCGATCGCGGCACCCACGGTCATATACGGGCCGAAGGGAATACGGCGACCAGGGGCGTAGCGGAGGATCCGACGGGCCACCACGACGGCCGCCGCGAGAGTGAAGGACAACCACAATCCCCACCATGCCGCGTCCACACTCAACGTTCCGAGGTAGAAGCCGAGGACCCAGGCGTACTTGACGTCGCCCATACCCATGCCTCCGCACAGGTGGATCACGAGGAACACCAGCGCCGCACCCGTTCCCACCAGCAGCCCGCGGGTGACACCCGTCAGATCACCGGCCATCCATCCCGCCAACCCCAGAAGAACGACGCCGAGGGCTGCACACGAGGCGACCCACCGGTTCGGCAGCCGATGGGTCCGCGCATCAATCCACGCGAGAGCGCTCGCGTGCACGGCGAGAGAGACCCACGCAGCAACGACGAGCACCGACGGCACGCGAAAACGCTAGGGGGATCCCCGGGTCACGGGATAGCCGGAATTCACTCCTGTGGATATCTCGCGAGAGCCGCGCGCATGGCCTCGACCGGGGCGGCGCAGCCCGTCATGAGCCTCACCTGCTCGGTTGCCTGCCACAGCAAGAGGTCCGCCCCCCTCGCCACCGCTCCACGCCATGCCCGGGCGAGGGTGGTCGGCCATGGTGCATACGTCACATCCAGGAGCACGGCCGGCAGGTACTCCTCGGCCACTTCTGACCAGGCGGCCGCAGCATCAGCCGGCAAGGTGCTGACCACAAGGTCGGCCACGAATGCACGGGGTTCGAGACTTGCAGCCTCCCCCTCCATTCCCAGACCCACAGCCACATCGAGCACCTCCTCGGCGGCATCGACCCGCCGCGCGGCCACGATGACGTGCTCGGCACCGAGATCCCGCGCTGCAGCGACAGCGCTGCGCGCAGTAGCGCCGGCCCCGAGAATCACCACGCGCTCGAATCGACGCCCTGGCGCCACATCACCGATCGCGTGAACCATGCCCACGACATCCGTGTTGTACGCCATCCACCCACCGTGGGGCAATCGAACGAGGGTGTTAGCAGCCCGCGTCACGCCGGCGATGTCATCCACCTCGTCGGCGATGCGTAGCGCTTCCGCCTTGAGCGGCATGGTGAGTGAAAGGCCCCTCCACAGCTGATCTAGTTCCGCGACGAAACCAGCGAGTTCGTCCACCTGCACTTCGCATCGTCCGTAGTCCCACTCGAGGTCAAGTGCCTGATACGCGGCCAGATGGAGGATCGGCGACAGGCTGTGCTCGATGGGTGAACCAAGGACAGCGGCCCGCCCGGTGAGGCTCACTGATCGGCCACGTTTTGTTGGAACTGGCGCTTGAGCTTGAGGAACCGCTCGTACGAACGGGCGAACTTCGTCTCGCGGCTGACGGGATCCACGGTGACGAAGTAGAGCCACTTCGCTTTTGCGGGCGAGAGCGCTGCCTCGATCGCGGCTTCGCCTGGCGAATTGATCGGCGTCGGTGGGAGTCCGGTGACCTCGTAGGTGTTGTAGGGAGAGTCGGTGCCCAACTGCTCCTTGCTGAGAAGAAGTTCGGTGATGCCCAGCGCATAGGAGACCGTCGAATCAAACTGCAGCGGCATGCCTGCCTCGAGTCGGTTGTAAACGACGGCCGCGGCTTTGGGGAAGTCGCTCGGCAGCACTTCCGCCTCGATGAGCGACGCGATGATGAGAATCTCGTAGGGGTCACGGCCCATCTCGCGTGCGCGGGCAGCGAGGTTCGTGGTCGCGGCGGCTTGATCGAAGCGCCCGACGAGGGTGCGCACGACCTGTCGCGCGTTCTCGTCACCCACGAGGTCGTACGTGGCGGGGAAGAGGAAGCCTTCAAGGCTGTTGTCCGCCCAGCCGGGGAGGCCGACATCGTCGGGGTTCTCGGCCACGTTCTCGAAGTCCGTGATGGGCAGTCCCGTCACCTCGGCGGCGAGCTCGAAGGTCTGTGTCATGCGGAGGCCCTCGGGAAGAACGAGGCGGTTCTCCTTGCGCGACTGCGGTGACAGCATCAGGGCGAGGGCATCCGCAGCCCGCATCTCACGGAGCAGTGAATAGGAACCCGGTCCCAAGGTTGCGGATCGCTCGTCATTGGCCGTGGCCTCCACGAACGCCTCCGCCGTCAACACCACGCCGGACTCCTGAAGGGCCTGACCGATCTCGGTCAATGTCGCCCCGCGATCGACGACGACGGTGACCTCCCCCGCCCCGGGCCCGGGGTAATCGGTGGGGGCGGAATCACCTGCGACCAGACGCCAGGCGATCACGACCATTGCGATGACGAGGCCGAGGATGAGAATGGCGGAGAGTCGTTTGCCGGCCGCCCCTCGATTGCGCGACGGTGGAAGAGGCGCCTCGGTGAACATGTCATCGAGCTGGGTCACAGCACCTCCCCGGGGGCTAGTCCACTCGATCGCTCCGCATCGAGGGCGAATTGCAACACCACGGCCGCGGCCGCACTGTCGATCCGATCGCGGGTGGACCGGGTGGACCGACCCTGCTCACGGTACGACCGTTGAGCCTGCACCGTGGACAGCCTTTCATCCACCAGACGGACATCGACGTCAATGTGACCCGCGAGGCGTGTCGCCCACTCACGCGTCGCGTGGGCGCTGGGCCCCTCGACACCAGACATGGTCAACGGAATACCGATAACGATCTCGAGTGGCTGCATCTCCCGAACCAGTGACGCAACCTGGTCGAAACTTTCCGGACCTCCCACGAGAGCGTCCCGTGGTGAGGCGAGCACACCAGCGTCATCGGACACCGCGACACCGATCCGCACGGAGCCCGGATCCAATCCGATCCGCACACCGGATCTCATCCCGCGGCTGCGCCCCTCAGGTGCGCGCGACCCGCCTCGAACCCCGCCGCGATTCCGTCCGTGCGGGGGCCTCCGCCCTGAGCCATATCGGGTTTCCCTCCACCACGACCATCCACTTCGGTCATGACGCACGCGAGCACCTGGGGTGCCTTCCTGCCGCGCTCGAGAGCCCGGGAACTGCACGCGGCCACGACGGCCACGGAATCGTCCGCGACAGCCGCCCCCACCAGGACGGCGGCCACGTCCTGCTGTACGCGCCCGCGCGCAAGCGTCACGAGTTCCCGGAGTTCCTGGGGGCTGGTGCCCTGGGGCGCGATGAACGTCCAGAGACGAACATCTCCGATGTCCTCCCCCGCCCCGGTGATCCCCTCGACATTCGCGACCAACTGCGCGCTCTTGAATCGACCGATATCTCGCTCGGCGTCCTTGAGCGCCGTGATCGTGCCCTCGATACGTTCCACGAGCTGATCGGCGGGCGCCTTGACCATCTCGCTCAACCTCTGAACGAGGACGTGCTCACGAGCCAGGAACCGCTAGGCGTCGACCCCGACAAGGGCCTCCACGCGACGCACACCCGCTCCGATGGAACCCTCCGACAGGAATGTCACGACACCGAGTTGCCCGGATCGCTGGGCATGTGTTCCACCGCAAAGCTCGTGCGCCCAATCGCCGACGGATACAACGCGGACCTCATTGCCATACTTCTCACCAAACAGTGCCATCGCGCCCATCGCGCGCGCTTCCTCCTGGGACATCACCTCGGCGGAAACGGCGAGGTCCTCGATCAGCAGCGAATTGACGCGGTCCTCCACTTCACCGAGCACGGACGGTGCGACGGGCTCGGGGTTCGGAAAGTCGAAACGGAGACGACCCGGC
>JBJTBD010000057.1:0-5408 GCA_046091195.1 Actinomycetota bacterium | reverse complement strand
AGGTCGCCGCGTGATCACGAGCACTCCCGCGGCAAGCACTCCCGCAATGACCCCTCGTCCAGCTGCCACGACGAATACATCGAATCCGCCAAGGGCCGCCTTCGTCAGTGGAAGCGAGAGCGACCACAGCGCCACGGCAAGGAAAGCCCATGAGAGTCCCGCCCGAATGCGCCGGGCCTCTGGAGTGTGATGGTCGTTCAGACGAGTGCCACCGCGCGACCGGAATGCGCGTCGATTTGGGTTGTGATGGCATCCAGAGATTCCGCAGGAATTGCCGAATCGACGCTCAGCACGATGAGGGCGTGACCGGTGTCGTCGCGGCTCACCTGCATGCTCCCTATGTTCACGCCGGCCTCGCCGAGGATGCGTCCCACGACACCGACGACGCCGGGGCGATCGTGATAACGGAATATCGCGAGGTGATCGCTGATCGGAACATCCACGTCGAACCCATCGATTTCGACGACCTTGGAGACGTTCCTCGAGCCCGTGACCGTTCCCGCGATGGACACGGTCGAGCCGCCCGTGAGGGTCAGGATGACGCGCACCAGGCAGCGGTGATCCCCGGCATCGGCTTCAGTGGTGAGCGCGACTTCCACCCCCCGCTGCTCAGCCAGCACCGGGGCATTGACGAAGGAGACGGGATCGTGCACGAGGATCTGGAAGACGCCCTTCAGAGCGGAGAGTTCCAGAACGCGGACGTCGTGCTCGATGACATCGCCGAGAACCTCCACGTCCACGCGCTCGACTGCATCCGAGGCCAGCGAACTTGCGATCTGGCCGACTTTCTCGGCCAGCGGGACGAGCGGACGGATTGGGGCGGCGAGTTGGCCACCCTGCACGTTCACGGCATCCGGGACCAGTTCCCCCGCCAAGGCCAAGCGCACGGAGCGCGCCACCGCGATGCCGGCCTTCTCCTGCGCCTCGTCCGTGGAGGCACCCAGATGGGGGGTCGCGACGACGGACTCCAGGGTGAAGAGCGGTGAATCGGTGCAGGGTTCCTTCGCGTAGACGTCAAGGCCGGCACCGGCGACGCGCCCTTCTGAGATAGCGCGATAGAGCGCATCCTCATCCACCATCCCGCCACGAGCCGCGTTGATGATGCGAACGCTCGGCTTCACCTTGCGGAGCGCATCCTCCCCGATCAATCCCACGGTCTCGGGTGTCTTCGGCAGATGCACCGTGATGAAGTCCGACTCCGCCAGAAGCTCGTCTAGGGGCATCATCCGGACGCCGAGTTGCGCGGCGCGGGCGGGCTGAACATAGGGGTCGTAGGCGACCAACCGCACACCGAACGCGGATAGACGCTGCGCGACGAGAATCCCGATGCGACCGAGTCCGACGATGCCCACGGTCTTGTCCGCGAGCTCCACGCCGGTGTACTTGGAGCGCTTCCATTCACCCTTGTGCAGGGCCGAGTTGGCGGGGACGATGTTGCGGGCGCTGGCGAGCAAGAGCCCCACGGCAAGTTCCGCGGCACTCACGATGTTCGACGTCGGGGCGTTGACCACCATGACACCTGCCTGGGTGGCCGCCTTCACGTCGACGTTGTCCAAGCCAACGCCGGCGCGGGCCACGACCTTCAGCCGCGGGGCAGCCGCGATCACCTCGGCATCCACCTGTGTTGCCGAACGAACGAGGATCGCGTCGACGTCGGAGATCGCGGCGAGCAAGGCCGCGCGATCAGCACCGTCGCAATGGACGATCTCGAAGTCGGGACCGAGTGCCTCAACGGTCGCAGGCGAGAGTTCCTCAGCGATCAACACGCGCGGCTTGGTCACCGCGCGATCCTAGCGGCGGCTTCGCCCGCGCCCAGATCCGCGGGACGAGGTCTGCCACGCCGAGAATGACGTCAGCGGCCCTGCGCCAACCATCCGCAACCACGGCCACGGATGCAGGGCCACGATGTCCATCCGTGCAGATCGCGCACGCCACCCTGGGACGGGGGTGAAGGTGCACGCGATCCGTCTCCCCTCCAAGACAGCCCTCGGCTCGTCCAGGTACACGCGCAGGTCCCGACGCTCGGCAAGGTCGGCGAGACACTCGGTGAGGAATACGAGTCTCGATGGCGACAGACGCAGATGGGTCAGCAGTGCCCGATCGAAGACGAA
Source organism: Actinomycetota bacterium (assembly GCA_046091195.1). Lineage (GTDB taxonomy): Bacteria > Actinomycetota > Actinomycetes > S36-B12 > S36-B12 > VGCC01. Next base: position 3,297 of record JBJTBD010000057.1, on the reverse strand, counting down.
CACCGCGGGCACATTCGGGTGCGCCGCCAGGGCCGGGTCACCGTCTCCCAGACTCTCGGCGGTGAGCCATACGAGCTCCGGCTCGGCGGTGACCTGCGCATCCCGCGGTCCACCGGTGAGCTCGGGATCCGGGTCACGTCGCATCAACGGGTCGATAACGGTGCGTGGTTCGGGCTCACCGGCCTCGGGCCACTCCTCGATCGGACAGTTCGCCCGAAGGTGGCACCGATCGCACAACCCGGGTGCCCGATTGGTGACCTGCCACCGGCTAAACCCGTAGGGCTTGCCCGTCAGTGCACCCACCGTCCACTGCCACCCGAGTCGGTTAGCGGCGCGGGATCCGTCGAGCAGGGAACGGAAGAAGTCGTCCTCCCCCACTCGCCAGCCGTGACCCTCGCGAACCGTCCAATGCGACGCCAACCACATCCGTTGCTGGTTGGTGATCCACCCAGTCTCCCGAAGTTCGCGCAGGGACTCATCGACGCACAACCCCTCAGCGCCCCAACGTCCTGGTCCGTCCTGATCGGAGTACTCCGGCACCGCGAAGCGCAGCGAGTGGCGCGTGGCCGCACCCAGACGCGCGTAGAGATGGCGCGCGTACTCCTGCCACAGCAACTCATCGCGGAACTTCGCACGATCCTGCGGCGGACCATCCACCTCCCGCCAGACACGGGGCAGGGAGAGCAGTCCATGTCGGATGTAGGGCGAGAGGCCCGAGGCACCGCGTCGTTCCCGTGGGTACACCTCGTTACGTCGATGGGCGTAGCCACTGATGTCGAGCCGGGCGAGTGCCGAGTCCGCAGCGCCCTGCCCACCGATCAGGGGGCTGGCAACCACAGGTCCACGAAGGACGGGAGCGAGGTGTCGCTCCACCCAGCGCATGACCTCGTCGCGGTCGAGGGCGGGGGCACGGAGCACGTCAGGTGACAAGCCGAATCCGTATCGGTCCACGGGCGCGCGACGGATCGACCACGCGACCCCCTTGACAGATCTCGACTCGCCCCTCGGCGACCAGTCTGCGCGCCGCACGTCGCACCGGCTCCATCAGCGGACGCCAGTCCGCGGACATCTGGCGCGCCACCTCACTGGGACACAGGGTCGCAGCTCGCGGGCGTGAGGCGAGCATGGAGAGAATCAACCCCTCCAACTCGCGATCGGCTCCGGAGACTCCCTGCCGCCGGCACGCGTCCGAGCAATAGCGGACCGCGTCCCAGTTCCGAGCCCAGGACTTCCGCCACGCCATCTCCCGACCACACGAGACGCACAGTTTCGTGCGCTCCTCGGACCGACTCATCTCGTGATCAGCGTGCTGCTGTGCCCTCGACGTAGTCGTCATCGGACTTCTTGACCCAGCTCATCATCTTGCGCAGCTCGCGGCCGACCGCCTCAATCGGGTGCTTCTCACCCTTGGCACGGAGTTCCTTGAACTCCGCTGCCCCACTGCGCTGATCCTTGATGAACCGCTCGGCGAAGGTCCCGTTCTGGACGTCCGCGAGGACGGCCTTCATGTTCTCCTTTACACTCGGGTCGATCACACGCGGTCCGGAGACGTAGTCCCCGTATTCGGCGGTATCGGAAACACTCCAGCGCTGCTTGGCGATGCCACCCTCGTACATCAAGTCGACGATCAACTTCAACTCGTGCAGGCACTCGAAGTAGGCGACCTCGGGCTGGTAACCCGCCTCGACCAGGGTCTCGAATCCGTACATCACGAGTTGGCTCGCGCCACCGCACAGCACCGCCTGCTCGCCGAAGAGGTCGGTCTCGGTCTCTTCGGTGAAAGTCGTCTTGATGCCCCCCGCACGGAGGCCACCGATCGCCGCCGCATAGCTGAGCGCGAGTGGCCAGGCGCCTCCTGTGGCGTCCTGCTCCACCGCAACGATCACGGGAACCCCGCGACCCCCTTCATACTCGCGACGGACCAGGTGCCCGGGTCCCTTCGGAGCGACCATGCACACGTCCACGAATGCTGGCGGCTTGATGTAGCCGAAGCGGATGTTGAAGCCGTGGGCGAAGAAGAGCGCGTCACCCTCCTGGAGGTTCGGCTCGATGGACTCCTTGTAGAGGTGCTCCTGCAGCGGATCCGGGACGAGGATCATGATCACGTCGGCCTCGGCCGCAGCGGTCGCCGGATCAACGACGCGCAGGCCCGCCTCCTCGGCCTTGGCTCGGCTCTTGGACCCCTCCTTGAGTCCGACCCGGACGTCGACACCGGAGTCGCGCAGGCTCAGTGCGTGGGCGTGACCCTGGCTTCCGAAACCCATGATCGCGACCACGCGATTCCGGATGATCGAAAGGTCGGCATCGGTTTCATAGAACAACTGGGCCACGGTCTCTCCTCGATTCGATGTGTTCGCAGGCTATCGCGAGCGTCAGGCGGTGCGATCCACGGGACGTAGGGACCGGTCCGAGATCGAGCGAGGACCGCGCCCCATGGCGACGAGCCCCGACTTCACCAACTCCTTGATCCCGAACGGCTCCAGAACCCGCAGGAGCGCCTCCAGCTTGTCGTGTGCGCCCGTGGCTTCGATCGTGACGGCATCGTTCGCGACATCGACCACCTTGGCGCGGAAGAGTTGCACAGTCTCAAGGATGTGTGAGCGCGTGTCGAGATCGGCCTTCACCTTCACGAGCATGATCTCTCGCTGAACACTCGAGTCCGGCTCCAACTCGACGATCTTGAGCACGTTGATGAGCTTGTTGAGCTGCTTCGTCACCTGCTCGAGGGGCAGGTCGGCAACATTGACGACGATGGTCATTCGGGACACATCGGGGATTTCCGTCGGCCCCACGGCGAGGGACTCGATGTTGAACCCTCGACGCGAGAACAGACTCGCAACCCGAGCGAGGACGCCGGGCTTGTCCTCCACCAACACGGACAGGGTGCTTCGGGACATCAGTCGTCACTCCCCCACTCGGGTGCCATGGCTCTGGCCACCATGATGTCGTCATTGCTCGTCCCCGCCGCCACCATCGGCCACACCATGGCGTCCTTGTGCACGCGGAAGTCGATCACCACGGGGGCGTCGTTGAGTGACAGCGCCCGTTCGATGACGGAATCGACATCCTCGGCCTTCTCGCACTGCAATCCGTAGCAGCCGTATGCCTCCGCCAACTTGACGAAGTCCGGGAACCGATGCGAGTGCAGGTCCGTATTCGAATAGCGCTCGTTGTAGAAGAGCGTCTGCCATTGGCGGACCATGCCCAGGCTCTCGTTGTTGATGAGCGCCACCTTGATCGGGATCTCGTTGATGGTGCACGTGGCGAGTTCCTGGTTGGTCATCTGGAAGCACCCGT
>JBJTBD010000056.1:0-8415 GCA_046091195.1 Actinomycetota bacterium | reverse complement strand
CACCACCAGCACGGCCGGGAGGGAAACGGAGCTACCGGGCTCACCGGTGACGCGGTCCATGACCACGAGGTCGCCGATGGCGACCTTCTCCTGCCGGCCTCCGGCACGAACGATGGCGTACACGATTCACTCCACTATTCCGGGGAGCCCCTCAGGGGCACGAGAGAAAAGACTACGGCAGGGAGGCCCCTCCCGTCACATCGCCCCCCGGGCCGCGGGCTCCGCCTCGTCCGGTTCCTCGGGCTCGGGCTCATCGGCCCTCGACAGGGCGCGGGCCGCCACCTCAGCCGGGTCGATGACGCCGGCGGGCTTGCGCCCCCGCGGGCTGTGTTCGTGATGGTCCAGCGAGACCCGGATGCCGCGCCCATTGCACTGCTCGCAGGTCTCGGAGAAGGACTCGAGCAGACCCGAACCGATCCGCTTGCGAGTCATCTGCACCAAACCGAGCGAGGTGACTTCGGCGACCTGATGCTTCGTGCGATCGCGTCCCAAGCACTCGACGAGTCTGCGAAGCACCTGATCACGATTGCTCTCGAGAACCATGTCGATGAAGTCCACGACGATGATGCCGCCGATGTCTCGGAGGCGAAGTTGCCGCACGATTTCCTCGGCAGCTTCGAGGTTGTTCTTCGTGACGGTCTGCTCGAGGTTGCCCCCCTGGCCGGTGAACTTCCCGGTGTTGACGTCGACCACAGTCATGGCTTCGGTGCGATCGATGACCAATGAGCCACCGGACGGCAGCCACACCTTGCGATCCAACGCCTTCGTGAGTTGCTCATCGATGCGGTACTCGGCAAACACGTCGTTGTCCTGGACCCAGTGGTCGAGCCGATCACGGAGGTCCGGTGCCACGGCGCTGATGTATGCGTCGATAGTCGTCCACGCGTTGTCCCCCGAGACAACGAGCTTCGTGACGTCTTCATTGAAGATGTCACGGACCACCTTGATGGAGAGATCCGGCTCGCTGTAGAGCAGTTCCGGGGGCGACGCCTTCGAGGCGGCGTCGGTGATATCCGTCCACAGGGCCTGCAGGCGCTCGACATCGGCCTCGAGTGCGTCTTCCGCCGCACCCTCCGCCGCGGTGCGGACGATCACTCCGGCGTCCTCCGGCATGACGCGCTTGAGAATGGACTTCAAGCGCGAGCGTTCGGTGTCCGGGAGCTTGCGGCTGATGCCCGTCATGGAGCCGTCGGGGACGTAGACGAGGAATCGTCCGGGGAGGGAGATCTGGCTCGTGAGACGTGCACCCTTCTGTCCCACGGGATCCTTGGTGACCTGCACCATGACCGGATCACCAGACTTCAGCGCGAACTCGATGCGCTTGGGCTGGCCATCCAGTCCGGCCGCATCCCAATTCACTTCACCTGCATAGAGGACTGCGTTACGCCCTCGCCCGATGTCCACGAAGGCCGCTTCCATACTCGGAAGCACGTTCTGAACGCGCCCGAGATAGACGTTGCCGACCATCGACGACTGCGTGCCGCGTGTGACGTAGTGCTCGACGAGCACGCCGTCCTCGAGCACGGCGATCTGGATGCGCTCCGGTGTCTGGCGCACGACCATGACCCGGTCGACCGACTCGCGGCGCGCGAGGAACTCAGCCTCGGTCAGGATCGGCGCTCGGCGACGACCGGCCTCGCGGCCCTCGCGGCGTCGCTGCTTCTTGGCTTCGAGGCGGGTGGATCCGCGCAGGGACTCCTCGCCCTTGCGTCGCGGCTCCCGCACCTTGACCACCGTGTTCGGCGGATCATCCGGCGACGGCTCACCGTCACCGTCGCTGCCACGGCGGCGACGACGACGCCGACGACGTGTACCGGACGAGTCTCCTGAGTCCTCCATGTCATCCGACTCGTCCGAGGATTCGGTGTCCGCACCCTCCGGTGCGTCGTCCTCGCCGACCCGGCGCTTGCGGCCTCGGCCACCACGCCGACGTCGCTTGGCCTCTCCGGATTCCTCGTCCGCGGGTGCCGCAGCGGCCGTGGGGGCGGGCTTCGCGGCGGACTTCGCGGTGGACTTCGCGGTGGACTTCGCGGCGGCTTTCGCAGGCGCCTTGGCGGCAGCGTCCGCGGCCGCCGCCTGGAAGATCACCGACGGCGGTTTGCGATCGGTGGCCTCCTCGGCAGTCTCGGCCTTCTTGCGCGTGCGCTTGGGCTTCTCGGCGACTTCCTCGGGTGGACCCGAGGGCCGCACCGCCGCACGGCGGGTGCGCTTCTTAGGCGTGGACACGTCTTCATCGACCATGGGTCGTACTCCTCAATGGGGCGGCGAACCGCCTCTCGCAAGCCTCGTGTGGTGCCGGTGCGCGCTAGTGCTGCGACGCCGACTCCGCGACGATGTCCGGCGCGAAGGGGTCCCCCACGCTGCCCGTGCGCGGATCGAATGGCCCCTGTGCCAGCCGCGTCACCCTGGCGGGTGCTGGCGGCACGAGGTCGGCCACGTTCCGCAGTGCTGAAAGAACGTCGTCGGGTCGAACCGACGGTGTGACGTGCCGGACGACCACGTGGAGTATGGCACACCCCTTCTCGGACTCCCCCGGCTCCACCGCGAGGCTGACCACGGGACCGCGTGCATCGAAGGTCCGCATACCGGACTTCGTCATGCGGGAGACCTCGACGGCCTCCTCGTCGAGGAAGCGCGCGGCCGCTGACGTGGCCTCCGATGGCGTGACCCCCGGGAGCACCATGCGCCAGAGGCTGGCCTGGAGCCGGGCTGCGAGATCGGGTGGAGTCGCCTCCACCACGCGCAGGACATCGAACCCCTCCGGAAGTGCGGAGTCGAGACGCGAACGTACCCACGCCGGGTCGATGGTCTCGGTGACAGCGAGCTCGACGTATTCCGCCTCGGACGCAGTGCCGGTGGGAGCCGAATTCGCGTAGGAGATTCGGGGGTGCGGTGAGAACCCGGCACTGAAGGCGATGGGAATCCCGGCTCGCCGGATGGCACGTTCGAGCGCCCGCTGGAAGTCACGGTGACTCGAGAACCGGAGGCGTCCACGTTTCGCGTACTCGAGTCGCACGCGCTGGACGACGGGTGCAACGGTGCGACCGGGGGTGCGCTTCACGCTCCCGCGCCCACGCGCGGCATGGGTAGTTCCGTGACCCCGGTGGGGCCGATCTCAATCGAGGTGCCCATCTGGTCGCACACGCCACAGTCGAAGCACGGGGTCCACCGACAGTCGTCGACCGCAACCTCGGAGAGAGCGTCCTGCCAGTCCTGCCAGAGCCACTCGGAATCCAAGCCGGAATCGAGGTGATCCCACGGCAGGACTACGGTGCGATCGCGTTCGCGCGTGGTGAACCAGTCGACATCCACGGGCTCACTCGCCCATGCCTGGTCGGCCGCCGTCATCCACCGGTCGAAGGAGAAGTGCTCGCTCCATCCGTCGAACCGGGCACCATCGCGCCATGCGCGCTCAATGACTTGCGCCACCCGTCGATCACCGCGGGACAGCAGTCCTTCGATGATCCCCGGCTTGCCATCGTGGTACCGGAGCCCGATCGATGTGCCGTAGCTCCGATCAGCGCGGATGGCATCGCGCAGCGCGTGGAGTCGTGCATCGGTGCTGACGTGATCCAGTTGAGCCGCCCACTGGAAGGGCGTATGGGGCTTGGGTACGAAGCCGCCGATCGAGACGGTGCACTTGATGTCCGAGCGTCCGCTGACCGCACGTCCAGCCTTGATGACCTCGCGCGCGAGGGACGCGATCTGCAGCACATCCTCATCAGTCTCCGTCGGGAGCCCGCACATGAAGTAGAGCTTCACGTGGCGCCACCCAGCCGCGTATGCGGTGGTGACGGTGCGAATGAGATCCTCCTCCGTCACCATCTTGTTGATCACCCGGCGCATGCGCTCACTGCCACCTTCGGGAGCGAATGTGAGGCCACTGCGCCGACCATTGCGCGAGAGTTCATTTGCGAGGTCGACATTGAACGCATCCACGCGCGTGCTCGGGAGCGAGAGGGATGTCTCCGATCCCTCGTACCGGTCCGCGAGCGTGCGGGCGATATCCGCAATCTCAGAATGATCGGCGCTCGAGAGTGAGAGGAGGCCCACTTCTTCATAACCGGTGGCACACAGTCCCTGATCCACCATGGCCGCGATTCCGGTGATGCTGCGCTCCCGCACGGGCCGAGTGATCATGCCCGCCTGACAGAAGCGGCACCCGCGTGTACACCCGCGGAAAATTTCCACGCTCATACGCTCATGCACGGTCTCTGCGAGTGGAACGAGCGGATTCTTCGGGTACGGCCACGCGTCGAGGTTCATCAGCGTGTGCTTGGACACCCGCCACGGGATCTCGGGGTCACGCGGGGTCACCCGACGGATCCGACCGTCCTCGAGGTACTCGACGTCGTAGAACGCGGGGACGTAGATGCTGCCGGTGGATGCCAGCCGGCGCAGTAGCTCGTTGCGCCCACCGGGACGACCCTCACCGATCCAGGCGCGGAGATGATCGGTGATCAGGAGAACTGCTTCCTCGCCATCGCCGAGGACCGCTGCGTCGAGGAAGTCTGCGATCGGTTCCGGATTGAAGGCCGCATGGCCGCCCGCGATGACGAGTGGATGGGAATCGTCCCGGTCCGCGGCGCCGATCGGAATGCCCGCGAGATCGAGCGCGGTCAGCATGTTCGTGTATCCCAGCTCCGTCGCGAAGGAGATCCCGAGAACGTCGAAGTCGCGGATACTGCGATGGCAGTCCACCGTGAAGTGAGGAATCCCACGCTCCCGCATGAGGGCCTCGAGATCGGGCCACACGGCGTAGGTGCGCTCGGCGAGGACGTCGTCGATCTCATTCAAGACTTCGTAGAGGATCTGCACACCTTGATTGGGGGCACCTACCTCGTAGGCGTCCGGGTACATCAGGGCCCAGCGGACGGTGGTTGCCTCCCAGTCCTTGCCCCGCGCGTTGATCTCGCCACCGACGTACTGGATCGGCTTGGTGATCAACGGGAGCACGTCCTCCAGTTGCGGGAAGACGCTCACGCCGCGGCGGGCATCAAGGGGCACCCGACCAGGGTACCGGCGCACTACGGCAACGTGGACGCGCGATGCAAGCGCACGGTTTGCAGCAGGCCCACCGCGATGTACGTGGCCATCATGGATGTTCCACCCGCGGAGACGAAAGGCAGTGGAATCCCCGTGATCGGCATGATCCCCAGTGCCATGCCCACGTTCTCGAACATCTGGAACGCGAACCAGGCAACCACCCCGGAGGCCACCAACCTGCCGTACATGTCATCTGCACGCCACGCGATCATCGCGGCTCGCCAGATCACGACGGCGAGGAGGAGGAGCAGCAGCGCCGATCCGACGAATCCGAGTTCCTCACCGACAACGGTGAAGATGAAGTCGGATTCGTTGACCGGGACGAACTTGCCCTGTGTCTGCGGACCCTCGAAGAGCCCGTAACCGTAGAGCCCGCCACCGCCGATCGCGATGCGCGCCTGATTCGCGTTGTAGGCGGCATCACCGACATCTGCTCCGGGATTGATGAACGAGGTGAGTCGTTCGAGCTGATACTCGCGCAAGAGTCCGACCTGCACCGCGACCAGGAGACCCAGAATCGCAGTGCCGATCAGGCCGATCACCCACCGGGTGGGGGCACCCGCCACGGCGATGAGCGCCACGGCCACCGCGCCGAGGATGAGCACCGTGCCAGTGTCGTTCTGCAACAGGATGATGCCAATCGGCAGTACTGCGGCCGCGATCGCCAAGAGGATGTCGCGCGACGTCGGTTCGTTCTCGTTATCGCGCCGTTCCGCCAAGAGAGCAGCCATCATCAGGATCACCGCGACCTTCGCGATCTCGGATGGCTGAAGACTGAATCCGCCAGGCACGCTGATCCACGCCCGCGCACCCGCGATCGTGGTACCCAGCCCGGGGAGGAAGGGGATAAGGAGCAACACGATCGCTGCGCCGTAGAGAATCGGCGTGTACGCCTGCAGCCAGCGGTATTGGAGTCGCGAGGCGATGAACCCCAGTGCCATTGCGATTCCGACATTGATCAGATGCCGCTTGAGGTAGGACTGGGGATCGGCCTCGGAGGCGAGGTCCGCACGGCTCGCCGACCACACCAGCACCGAGCCGAAAATCGTCAACGCGACCACCGCGACCAGGAGGATCCAGTCCAGGTCACGCCAGTAGTGGGAGGAGCGCTCCCGTCCGCGGACCGCGACGCTTCCGCTGGTGTCGATCACCTTCCCTCGCAGCATGGTCACTCTCCTCGAGCATCCGGGAGACCGGTGCCGGCACCGCGCGGGATGACCGGTGTTCCGTCGGGTCGGACCCGCGGGAGGTCCACCTGCGGACGCCCATCGACGAGGACGCTGCGACGGGGATCGACGTCGGAACCCTCGACACCGAAGAGGGCCTCGAAGATTGCGCGCACTCCGGGACCATTCGTCTTGGATCCGGTACCACCCTGGGTCACCATCATGACCACGGCGTACCGCCGTTTATCCGCGGGCGCGTAGGCCGCGAACCACGAGGTCGACACCTTGCTGCCCGTCACCTGCGCGGATCCCGTTTTCGACGCCACCGGAATGGTGTCGAGGGGGAAGCCGGCGAAGGGCACGCGCGCCGAGCCGTCGGTCGTGACACCGGGAAGCGCCTCGCGGAGGAAGCGCAGGGCCGATCGCGGCGCCTTGACTTTGGACTTGATGACCGGGGTGAATTCCTCGACGACGGCGCCATCGCCGGAGATGACACCCGTGATCAACCGTGGCTCGTACACCGTTCCACCATTGGCGATCGCGGCGTAGGCCATTGCCATCTGCAACGGCGTCACTGCGGTATCGCCCTGGCCGATGGCCGCGTTCAACGCATCACCCTCACGCCACCGGAAGCCATCCGCGCAGTTCTCCTTGTCGAGAGCTGTGAAGTAATCGGCCAGCTGCGGATCGCGCTTACGTGTCTCGGGATACCCCTCGACGGCGTTCCGACACCAGGTGTCCTTCTTGGCTTCCCAGTTGGCAACCTTGAACTCGCGTCCGGCCCCGCGTCCGGCCGACTCCTCGGGGAGATCGATGCCCGTCGGCTCCCCGAGCCCGAACATTCGCGCGGCCTCCGCGATCGGGTCAGGCGAGGCGACGGTGGCCTTGTCTCCCCCCGCACGCTCCCACATCTGATCAGCGATTCCGTAGAAGACGGTGTTGCACGAGACCTCGATGGCACGGCGCAAGGGAATACGCCCGTAGCCCGCGGACTCGTAGTTGCGGAAGGTCTGCGTGCCGAGCTTGAGTTTCCTCGGACAGTTGTAATCGCCGTAGAGGCTGAACCCTTCCTTGCCCGCGGCCACCGTGCTGATCACCTTGTAGGTGGACCCTGGCGCGAAAAGACCCTGCGTCGCATTCGACGCGAGTGAATCACTCGCCACGAGTCGGTCGTATTGCCTCTGGGTGACCCCACCCACCCAGATCGCAGGGTCGTACGTCGGGTAACTCGCCATGGCGAGGATGCGTCCGTTGCGCACATCGACGACAACCGCCGCGCCGGAATCACCCGGGTACCCCTGCGCCTGGGCCCGTTGCACGGCCGCGACCAATTCCTTTTCGACGACGGATTGGAGGCGGGCGTCGATGCTCGAGACGAGGTAGTTGCCGGGTACCGCGGGACGTTGATCGATGGTTCCCGTCACGCGGCCCGCGGTATCGACCGCCAGGGTCGTGACCGCCGGCTTTCCGCGGAGTTCCTCGTCGTAGTAGGACTCGAGTCCCGAGCGGCCCACGGTGTCCGTGCGACGCAGGCGATCCGACGCCGTGGTCTCGCCCTGGTCGTCCAACTGCTCCTCGGTCACTGGTCCGAGGTACCCGAGGATGTGCGCGGCGTTGACGTCGAACGGTGCCGGATATTCCCGAATCGCTTCCAGTCGCGCAGTGGTCCCTGCGAAGTCGCTGCGACGCTCCATGATGGATAGCGCCACCTGCGCATCGACGTCGCGCGCGATCGGGATCGGCTGGTACGGCGATCCGTTCCAGCAGATCGGCGGCGGCTTCGCGCCCTCCGAGCCACAGGTCTTGAGTCGGTCGGCGATCTTCTCGGCGGGAATGTCCAGGATCCGGGAGAGACGTCGAATCACCCCCTCGCCATCGTCCTCCTGGCGTTGGAGCGCGAGTCGATCGACGGTGACCACCAGGGACGTGCGGTTGGACACCAACGGGCGGCCGACCTGGTCGAGGATCAGGCCGCGCACCGCGGGCTCGACGACCTCCCGCACCGTGTTGTTCGCGGCGGCCACCCGGTAGGACTCCCCCGTCATCACCTGGAGGTAGTAGAGGCGGCCAAAGAGGGTCACGACCAACGAGCCCACGAGAACCATGAGGATGAGGAGCCGGAGATTCGAGCGATCCCGCATACCCCTCCCTCCCTCGTCCAGCATGATCCCCCATGCCCGGGTTCCCTCCTGGGACGGGCGCG
>JBJTBD010000055.1:0-6490 GCA_046091195.1 Actinomycetota bacterium | reverse complement strand
TCTCTCCTCCGTGATCCCGGTGAAGGCCGACAACTCCGCCACAGTGGGATACCGGTTGAGCGAGGCATGGAGTGCCTCCGTTGCCTCCAGCACCGTGGCGCGAGCCGCGTGCACACTGCGGGGCGCCCGGATCGTGGACGTCTCGTCACGGAGGTGGCGACGGACCTCGCCCAGAATGTGGGGTGCGGCATAGGAGGCAAAAGCCGCCCCGTGCTCCGGGTCGTATCCGTCGACGGCTGCAATGAGCCCCACCGTTCCGGCTTGGAGGATGTCGTCTCTGTCGATCCCCGCCCGGGTGTACCGGCGGCAGAGATGGCGCAGGAGTGGTTCATGCATCACGATCAGTTCGTCGCGAACGTGGGATGCGCGTCCCGGTGGTGTGGAGGGATCGTTGAGCTCAACGAAGAGTGCCTTCTCATGTTCCCCCATGGACTACTCGAATCTCAGGTGACCGAGGCGTCCACGTTGAGCGCGAAGTGAACCGTGGTTCGCCCGTCTTCGCGGTGAAGCTTGGTCTCGTGGGTCATTCCGCAGAGCACTCGCCATGCCAGACCGGAGGTCACGTTCGATTCATCGTCCTCGTCGTGCGGAACACTCACCCGGGCGCGAAACCCCTCGGCGGTGGCGTTCAGGGTGCAGGTGATGGTCGACTCGGGTGGGGCGACGGAGATCGCGATGGTCAGAGCCTCATCCAGGGCGTGCTTGGCGTCATCGATCGCGTCCACCGTGAGATTGAACCTCGCACACATTGCCCCGGCCAGAGCGCGCATCTCCGGGATGCACGACGGGTCAGCGGGGAATTCGATCCTTGTGTCGGTCATGACTCCTCCTCTGCCAGGTTTCGGAGAGCATCCCCCGTGACCCGATGCACCGTCCACTCTGTCATGGGGATCGCCCCCACGCTCTCGTAGAAGTCCCACGCAGGCGTGTTCCAGTCAAGGACCCACCACTCAAGGCGTCCGTACCCACGCTCATCGCAGATCCGCGCGAGTTCGACCAGGAGTCGCTTGCCGATTCCCTGACCGCGGAACTCCGGGCGCACGTACAGGTCCTCCAGGTAGACACCGTGCCGGCCCAGCCAGGTCGAGAAATTTCGGAACCAGAGCGCAAACCCCTCGGTCGAGCCCTCGGTCTCGGCGATCAACGCGAAGACGGCGGGCTGTTCGCAAAAGAGGGAGTCGTGGAGAAGTGCCTCCGTGGCGATGACAGCCTCGGGTTCGCGCTCGTACTCGGCCAATTCCCGGATCATCGCCAGGATCTGGGGCACGTCGTCGGGACGGGCGGGGCGAACCGAGGACGACGTCATCGCCACAGCGTCGGCGGAGATGACGAAGTCCCGCGGCGTACCGCGGGACTTCGCAGACGTGCTAGGCCTTCGTGGTCTCCCAGAAGATCGCAGCGATCTCGTCGATCTTCGCCAGGAGCTCATCTGCCACGGCCGGATCGAGTGAACCCTTGGTTCCGCCAGCACCCGCCAACTTGGTGGCCTGGTTGAACAGGTCGTTGAGCTGCGGGTACTTCTCGAAGTGCGGAGGCTTGAAGTAGTCGGTCCAGAGCACCCAGAGGTGGTCCTTCACCAATTGGGAGCGCTGCTCCTTGATCGATACCGCACGCGCCTTGAACTCGGGGTCATCGGATGCGTGGTACTTCGTCATGCAGGCCTTGATCGATTCAGCCTCGATGCGGGCCTGGGCGGGATCGTAAATACCGCAGGGGAGATCGCAGTGGGCGTAGGCCGACTGCGCGGGAGCGAACATGTCACGGAACATCGGGAACCCTCCTGGGAACGAGTGTCCTACGAGCCTACTGAGCCTTGGTGGGTACACAACCGGGCAGGATGCGGTGATGGGCTCGTGGACGACGGTGCGGATCATCGGGCCGTCCATGGAGCCGGCGCTCCGCAGCGGAGACTGGTGGGTGGTGCGACCCGCCCGTCGAGTCCGCATCGGTCACGTGGTGGCGGCCCGCCATCCAGAGCGCCCGGATCTCGTCGTCGTGAAGCGCGTGGTGCGCCGCGAGGGGAACGGCTGGTGGCTCGAGGGTGACAACGCGGGTGCCAGCGATGACAGTCGCGCATTCGGGGCGGTTTCGGAGGGGTCGATCCTCGGAGTCCTGTGGTGGCGGTACCGGAGAGCGCGCCCATAGGGTGAACCATGCTCGCCGCCTACGCCGCATGCGTGAATCGAGATGCGCCACTCACCTGCCTCCGTGTCGGCGAGGTCGAACCCGGTGTGACTCCGGTGGACTGGGTTGATGTGCACGTGCGGGCAGCGTCGCTGAATCATCACGACATCTGGGCACTGCGCGGTCAGGCCTTGACCGCTGATCGAACCCCCATGATCCTCGGTTCGGATGCCGCCGGGGTGACAGCCGATGGTCGCGAAGTGATCGTGCACGCGGTCATCGGCGACGCTGGAGCCCGCGGGGACGAGACCCTCGACTCGCGCCGCAGTCTCCTGAGTGAGATCTACCCGGGGACGCTCGCCCAGATCGTGCGCGTGCCTGCTGGGAACCTGGTCGACAAGCCGGCGGAGGTGACGTTCGCCGAGGCTGCGTGCCTGCCCACTGCGTGGCTCACCGCGTACCGGATGATCGTGCGGAAGTCGCAGACCGGACCTGGTGACACGTTGCTCATCCAGGGCGCGGGTGGGGGTGTCTCCTCTGCGGCCATCGTGTTGGGTCGAGCATTGGGGAGGCGCGTGTGGGTCACATCCCGGTCCGAGCGCAAACGTGACTGGGCACTCACCCTCGGTGCGGATGCCGCTTTCGAGCCGGGTGCGCGCGTACCGGAGAAGGTCGATGCGGTCATCGAGACCGTTGGTGAGGCGACCTGGGATCACTCGTTGCGATCCCTTCGGCCAGGGGGAACCATCGTGGTGTCCGGCGCCACCTCGGGCCCGAACCCCCCTGCAGACCTCAACCGGGTCTTCTTCCTGCAACTGTCGATCGTCGGATCGACCATGGGCACGAAGGAGGACTTGGTGGAACTGGTCGGGGTGCTGCGCGCGACCGGTGCGCGGCCCATCATCGATTCCGAGTTGCCACTTATGTCGATCGCGGAGGGAGTCGCAGCGATGGAGCGGGGCGACGTCCTCGGGAAGATCGTCGCCCTGGTGTGACCTACTCGTCCGCAGTGTCGAGTCGAGCGAGCCTGGTGGCCAGTCGTTCGATCGCGATCTCGAAGTCCGGGTTTTCGTCCACAAACTGGCGCATCTGCTCTGCGAGCCAGGCGAAGGCAACCGTCTCGTCGCCGCGCCGGTCGGCGAGCTCCTCGATACCCCGATCAGTGAAGTACATGGCTATGCGAAGGCCCGCTCGATGATCTGGCGCTGTTCGTGCTCATGGCGGGAATGGGTGCCTGCGGCGGGAGAGGACGAGGACGGCCGCGACACGCACGCGATGGGACGCCCGAGAATCGCGGGCGTATTGATCGCGATGAAGGACCACGCACCCTGGTTGGCTGGCTCCTCCTGCACCCACATGATCTCCGCACCGGGGTAGGCATCGACGGCCTCGCGCAGGCGGAAGGGCAGTGGGTAGAGCCGCTCCATGCGCAGCAGCGCGACGTCGTCGATTCCCTTCTCTGTGCGATAGGCGTCGAGGTCGTAGTAGACCTTGCCGCTGCACAGGATCACGCGGCGCACGCTCTTCCCAGGGGTCGTGGTGTCCGGAAGTATCGGCCGGAAGACACCGTCGGTGAAGTCCTGGACCGTCGACACCGCGGCTTTCGCGCGCAGAAGTGACTTTGGGGTGTAGATGATCAAGGGTCGGCGCAGGTGACCCAGCACCTGCCAGCGCAGGAGATGGAAGAAACTCGCGGGTGTCGACGGCATCGCCACGGTCATGTTGTCCTGGGCGCACATCTGCAGGAAGCGCTCCACGCGCGCACTCGAGTGATCGGGACCCTGGCCCTCATATCCGTGCGGTAGTAACAGGGTGACCGCGGAGCGTTGCCCCCACTTCTGCTCGCCCGAGGAGATGAACTCATCGATGATGGTTTGTGCTCCGTTGACGAAGTCCCCGAACTGCGCTTCCCACATCACCAGGGCATCGGGGCGAGCGACCGAGTAGCCGTATTCGAAGCCGAGAGCGGCGAACTCGCTCAGCAGTGAGTCATAGACGTACAGCTTGGCTCCGTCGCGATAGCACTGCTTCAGCGGCTTGTACTGCCAGCCGGTCTCCTTATCGACGATCACCATGTGTCGGTGGCCGAAGGTGCCACGCCGGGAGTCCTGGCCGGCGAGCCGGACCGTGCGACCCTCCAGGAGCAGTGACCCGACGGCGAGCGCCTCGGCCATGCCCCAATCGATCGCGTTGTCGGTGACCATCTGGGCACGCCGTTGGAGTTGTGGAGCCAGGCGTGGGTGGACGGTGAAGCCCTCCGGCATGGTCAACTGCGAGTGGATGACGGTGTCGATCTGCTCCTGGGAGATGGAGGTGTCGATATCGGTCGCCGGTCCCTGGGGCACAAGATCGAGTTGACCGGTCTGGATGATGCTCGACGAGGATTGACTGAATTCCTCATCGGTGTGATCGGCATGGGTTTCCTGGAAGACCCGTTCGAGTTGCTCCTGGAAGTGCTTGAGGGCACCCTCGGCCTCCTCGACCGAGATGTCACCCCGGCCGATCAAGCTCTCGGTGTAGTGCTTGCGCACGGAACGCTTGTTGTCGATGATCGCGTACATTAACGGCTGCGTAAGCGAGGGATCATCCGCCTCGTTGTGTCCGCGCTTGCGGTAACAGACGAGATCGATGACGACGTCCTTGTGGAAGGCCTGCCGGAACTGGAATGCCAGTCGCGCGACGCGCACCACCGCCTCGGGGTCGTCGCCGTTGACGTGGAAGATCGGCGCCTGCACCATGCGCGCCACATCGGTGGGGTACACGCTCGATCTGCTGTAGCGCGGCGACGTGGTGAAGCCCACCTGGTTATTGACCACGATGTGGACGGTGCCGCCGGTGCGGTAGCCCTGGAGTTGCGAAAGGTGCAGGGTCTCTGCGACGACACCCTGACCGGCGAATGCCGCGTCGCCGTGAATGAGGAGTGGGAGGACGTCGAAGACCCGTTCGCGAGGGAGCACATCCTGCTTCGCGCGGACGATGCCTTCGAGCACCGGATCGACCGCCTCCAGGTGCGAGGGATTGGCGGCGATGTACACGGATGTGGACGTTCCGTCGTCGGCGACGAAGGTACCCGCGGTGCCCAGGTGGTACTTGACGTCACCGGATCCCTGCACGGAGTCGGAGCCGTAGTCGCCCTCGAACTCGCGGAAGACCTGGCCGTAGGACTTTCCGGCGATGTTGGTCAACACGTTGAGACGACCGCGGTGCGGCATACCGATGCACACCTCGAGGATGTCGTCGTGGGCGGACTCGATGAGGATCGCGTCGAGGGCGGGAATCAGGGACTCGGACCCCTCGAGGGAGAAGCGCTTCTGGCCCACATACTTCGTGTGGAGGAAACTTTCCAACGCCTCGGCTTCATTGAGTTTGCGCAGAATCCGTAGCTGCTCATCTCGGTGGTACTTCTCATGCGGGCATTCCACGCGTTCCTGGATCCATCGTCGTTGCTCGGGATCCTGGATATGCATGTACTCGATACCCACCGAGCGGGTGTAGGCGTCGCGGAGGACACCCAGGATCGCACGCAGTTTCATGATTGGGCGGCCACCGAACCCGCCCGTGGCGAACTCCCTGTCGAGGTCCCACAGTGTGAGTCCGTGACTGAGTACGTCGAGATCCGGGTGCATCCGCTGGCGGTACTCGAGCGGATCAGTATCGGCCATGAGGTGACCGCGCACACGGTAGGCATGGATGATCTCCTGCACCCGCACCGTCTTGTCCAGATCGGTGTCGTGGCTCGTGGAGATGTCGTGTGCCCAACGCACGGGTTCGTAGGGGATGCGGAGCGATCGGAAGATCGCGTCGTAGAAGTCGTCCTCACCCAGAAGTAGTTGATGGACCCGACGGAGGAACTCCCCGGACTGGGCACCCTGGATGATGCGGTGGTCGTACGTGGAGGTGAGGGTCAGGATCTTCGACACCGCGTTGCGGACCAGGGTTTCCTCGGATGCCCCCTGCCATTCGGCTGGATACTCCATCGCCCCGACACCGATGATGCAGCCCTGTCCGGCCATGAGTCGGGGCACGGAGAAATTCGTGCCCAGAGTGCCGGGGTTGGTGAGTGTGATCGTGGTTCCGGTGAAGTCGTCGACCCCGAGCGCTCCCGCCCGCGCGCGACGCACCATGTCCTCGTAGGAGGCCCAGAAGGTCGCGCCGTCCATCGCCTGGGTGGCCTTGATGGAGGGAACGAGCAGTTGGCGGCTGCCGTCGGATTTGGCGACATCGATCGCAATGCCCAGGTTGACGTCGGGGCTGGTGGCGACTGCGGGTTTCCCGTCGAGTTCCGTGAAGTGCGCGTTCATCGCCGGCATTTCGGTGGCGGCACGCACCACCGCATACCCGATCAGGTGCGTGAAGGAGACCTTCC
>JBJTBD010000054.1:0-53485 GCA_046091195.1 Actinomycetota bacterium | reverse complement strand
GACTCCATCAGTCTTGCCCGTGATTTCGACATCATTGCCAAGTCGATTGTTGGGAGTTCACTCGTCACAGATCTTCATTTGACGCTGATCGCGAGGTCATCAGGATCCGGGCTCGTCACCTTCGATAAGGGTGCAGCTCAGGTGGCTGCCGACGTGGGTGTCCCCTGTGAGTTGCTCACCATCTAGGCGCGTGCATCGTCTCAAGCTTTCGTGAGCGACCAGTCGATCGGCACTCCACCGATCTCCTCGAGAATTTCACTCGCCCGGCTGAACGGCCGCGAACCGAAGAACCCTCGGTCAGCAGACATCGGGCTGGGGTGCGCGCTACTGATGATCGGAACATCCGGCAGGAACTCGGTGGCTGTCTGAGCGTCCTTGCCCCAGAGGATTGCAACGAGCGGCTGATTGGCCCGATCAGCGAGGGCCGTGATGGCCACCTGGGTGATCTGCTCCCACCCCTGACCTCGGTGACTCCCGGGTTGACCGAGCTGCACGGTGAGAACCCGATTGAGGAGCAGGACTCCCCGGTCCGCCCACGGGGTGAGATCGCCATTCGGCGGCATGTGGACCCCGAGGTCGTCGATGAGCTCGCGATAGATGTTGGACAGGCTGCGCGGAATGGGACGAACATTCGGGGCCACCGAGAAGGACAGTCCCACGGCGTGGCCGGGGGTGGGGTACGGATCCTGGCCGACGATGAGCACGCGTACGTCGTCGAGGGGTTGGGTGAATGCGCGCAGGATGTTCGCTCCCGACGGCGCCCACGGCCGCTGAGCGGCGTTTTCCGTGCGGAGGAATTCCCCGATCCTGGTGAGAGTGTCCTGATGCGGTGCGAGCGCCGGTAGCCAACTCGGGTCGACGAGGTCTTCAAAGGTTGCGGCCACGCGGGCAGGGTAGGCGTTAGCGCGTCGTGCGGTCGGTGCGGGTGGGTAGGTAGTAGCCGCGCAGGGATACGAGAATCGCCACGGCTACGACGAGCAACATGATGCTCAGCGCGACCGCGGAGTCACGATCGGATTCGAGAGCCGTGTACACCGCAAGGGGCATGGTCTGGGTGGTCCCTTCCAGGTTGCCCGCGAAGGTGATCGTGGCTCCGAACTCCCCGATCGCCCGAGCCCAGGTCAAGGTGATCCCCGCGAGAAGCGCGGGCAACACCAGCGGCAGCGTGATGCGCAGGAAGATCATGCGTGGTGTCGCGCCATCGACGGCGGCGGCCTCCTCGATCTCCCGGTCCTGCGAGCGGAAGGCACCCTCGAGGGTGATGACTAGGAAGGGCATTGCAACGAAGGTTCCGGCGAGCACGACGCCGGCGGTGCTGAACGGGAATTGCCACCCTGTTGCGTCGTAGATAGATCCGCCGATGAGGCCGCGTCGCCCGAAGGCGCTGAGCAAGGCCACTCCGGACACCACGGGCGGAAGCAGCAGCGGGACGATCACGAGTGCGCGGATGAGCCGGGTTCCGGGGAGGGAGTCCCGTGCCAGCAGCCACGCGAGCGGTGCGCCGACGAGGGTCGCAACGATCGTGGCGAGCACGGATGTGATGAGGGAGAGCCGCAGTGCTTCGAGTGCCGTGGGCGAGGACAGGATTCCGGGGAACGCGGACCACGGCGCATCGGAGATCAGGGCGAGCAGGGGAATCACCAGGAATGCGATGGCGATGATGCCGGGGATCATCAGGAATGCGGGGCGCTTCGTCGTCACCAAGGCTTGCTGAACCCCCAGGCGCGCAGGATGCGTTGGGCGGAGGACGAGTATCGGACGTAGTTGACGAAGGCCTTCGCCGCCTGCGCATTGCGTGATTCCTTCACCATCGCGATCGGGTAGTTGGTGACGACGTTGCTCGCCGTCGGAATACTCACACCCGTGAGGTCGTCGGGGAAGGCCTTGACGTCGGTGGAGTAGACGATTCCGGCGTCGACCTGATCGGCGATCACCTTGCCCACGACGGACCGAACGTCGACCTCCTTGGTGACAGGAGTGACGGTGAGGAAGTTCTTGGCGAAAAGCTCCGCCGCCAGGCGTCCGCAGGGCACCTGCGAGGCACAGACCGCAACTGTCACGGTGGGTTTCTGCAGATCGGCGAGTCCCGTGATCTTTGCCGGATTTCCCTTAGGGGTTGCGATCGCCATCGTGTTGCGCGCGAACAGGATCGGCGCGCCTGTCAGGTTCGCGTTGGTCGCGCGCCACATCGACACCTCGTCCGCCGTCGCTACCACATCCGCGGGCGCTCCCGCACGGATCTGTTCGACGAGGGAGTTTGACGATCCGAAGTTGAATGTGACCTGCAGCTGCGGGTATCGCTTCGTGAACGCCTCTGCGATGACAGGGAAGACATCGGTGAGTGATGCAGCGGCTGAGACCGTGATCGTTGAAGCCGGGATGCTCCGCACGTAGGGATTGGGCCGGTTGTCGGCTGCCGCGTTCGGTGCCGCGTGAGTGATGGCGATGACCGCGGCCATGACGGGGGGAACGATCCGAGCGAGCACGACTACCCCTCGCGCCCCTCGATGACCACGTTGGTGGCTTTGATGGTCGCGGATGCGCGCACGCCCGGCTCCAGCCCGAGTTCGTCAGCGGCCTCGCGGCTCATCAGCGAGATGATCCGGTGCGGCCCCGCCTGGAGCTCGACCAACGCCATCACGCCGTCACGCTCGACGCGGGTGACGATGCCGGGGAACCGGTTCCGCGCGGAACTGGGCCCGGCTCCGGGGTCCTGGATCGTGCCCTCGGCCATGAGTGCGGCGATGTCCCGGCCCGCGACCGTGGTGCGGCCACTGTCGTCCGTGCCCGTCGGAAGACGGCCGTCGGCAATCCAGCGTCGGACGGTGTCGTCGCTCACGCCGAGGAGGCTGGCCGCCTCGGAGATCCGCATCTGCGCCATGGACGAGAATTCTAGTCCGTATATGCGTCACCTATGCGACGAATGGTCCGAATGTGAGGTTCTCGTCCCGCGCTGCCCGGACCGCATTTCGCGGTTATCGTGGTGGGGGGAGGACGACGTGACGGCACTGCTGTGGGCGATTGCGGGGGCCGCAGCCCTCGGCGTCGAACTGTTCACCCTGGACCTCACCTTCGCGCTGATCGCGCTGGGCGCCTTCGCCGGCGCGGGCGCCGCTGCCCTGGGAGCACCCCTCTGGGGGCAGGTGGTGGTCGCGGGTGTGGTCGCCCTCGCCGGGCTGTTGTTTCTTCGCCCGGTCGCGCGACGGCACCTGCGTCGAGTGCCGCGGGAATTGCGCACCGGCGTGGATGCACTTCCGGGCGCCACGGCCGTCGCACTGACATCTGTCACGCCAGACGGTGGCCGTATCCGGTTGCGGAATGAGGAGTGGTCGGCGAGGCTCGATACACATGTCACGAACATCGAGGTCGAGCCGGGTACGCGGGTGTACGTGACCCGAATTGACGGGGCCACCGCCGTGGTGTTCCCGATTGGAGAGTGAGATGCGATGGAACTCGTAGTCCTAGGCGTTGTCCTTGCCGTGGTGCTTGCGGTCCTGCTGCTTGTTCTGCGCGGCACCCTCGTGATCGTGAATCAGGCGAACACGGCGATCGTCGAGCGACTTGGTCGTTACTCGCGCACGCTCACACCCGGACTCAACGTCCTTGTCCCCATCTTCGATCGGGTCCGCACTCGGGTTGACATGCGCGAGCAGGTTGCGTCCTTCCCTCCCCAGCCCGTGATTACCGAGGACAACCTCGTGGTCTCGATCGACACGGTCATCTACTTCCAGGTGACGGATCCGAAGGCCGCCACGTACGAGATTGCGAACTACCTCACCGGCATCGAGCAATTGACGGTCACCACCCTGCGCAACGTCATCGGCTCCATGGACCTCGAGGAGGCTCTGACATCGCGTGATTCGATCAACGGGCAGCTTCGTGGAGTGCTCGACGACGCCACCGGCAAGTGGGGGATTCGGGTGAATCGGGTGGAGTTGAAGGCGATCGACCCTCCGCCCTCCGTGCAGGATTCCATGGAAAAGCAGCTCAAGGCAGAGCGTGAGCGTCGCGCTGTGATCCTGACAGCGGAAGGTCAGAAGCAGTCGGCCATCTTGATCGCGGAGGGCGCCAAGCAGGCCGCCATCCTCACCGCCGAGGGTGAAGCGCAGGCAGCGATCGTGCGAGCGGAGGCCGACGCCAAGGCCCAGGCACTCCGTGCCGAAGGTGAGGCTGCGGCGGTGGTCACCGTCTATACCGCCCTGCATGACGCGAACCCGTCGTCTGCCGCACTGGCCGATCGATACCTGAGTGCGCTGCCCGAGATCGCCGCGGGCGAGGGCAACAAGGTGTGGGTAATCCCGGGGGAGCTCACGTCTGCGCTGGCCGGGATCCGCGACGCATTCGGCAATCGGGGTGGGCACTAAACTTTTCCGGTGCCCTCCGATCCGATCGCCAAGGCGCTGGCCAAGTTCCCCGTTTCGCAGCGTGAGGCGCTCGCGGAGACCCGGGCCCGCATTTCCGCAGCCCTCCCCGGGGCCCATGAAGAGATCGCCTGGGGGATGCCCGCATTCCTGATCGGGGATGACAACGTGCTGTGCTACTCCGGTTTCTCCGACCACAACAGCCTCTTCCCCGGTTCGCACGTCCAGGAAGTCCTCGTCAAGGACCTCGCGGGTTTTCCCACCACCAAAGGCACGATTCACTTCGACATGGACTCGGCCTTCCCGGTTGCGCTGTTGCAGAAGATCCTCAAGGTGCGCATCGCGGAAATCAACGCGTCTTACCCGAAGCGCGGCGGTCAGGTGCGCGAGTACTACGACAACGGACACCCCAAGATTCTGGGCAAGATGAAGGATGAGAAGCCCGACGGTGCGTGGGAGTGGTTCCACAAGGACGGGACGCACATGCGCACGGGTGCCTATCGAGCGGGCAAGAAGACGGGCGAGTGGACCACCTTCGCCACGGACGGCAGCGTCACGAAGGTGTCGACCTACAAGTAGGTCTCAGCGCGTCGCGGCGATTGCGGCGGCGATCAAGGCTCCGAGGCAGGCGAGCGCCAGCAGCCCCATCAGGATCCGGCTTCCGATACGCGGTGTGGGCTGGCGTTGATCGCTGAGTTCACCCAGGGTCGTGTTCGCATCCTGGGCCCGCTGCAGCAGCTTCTTCGTCTCTTCGAACACGCTCACACTCCGTTGTCGCCGAGCCGTGCACGGACTTGTTCGGCCAGACCCTCGTGGGGGAGCGTCACGGCCACATCGTCCAGCCAGACGGTCAGGATCGCATGAGCGACGGTGAACGTATGGCAGTGCCCGCCACTGTTGCGATCAGCGGAGAGGCCGTGCAGATGCAGGCCGGGAATCACCACGCCGTCCTGGGCATCGGGGAACCGGAATCCGACCAGGGTCCCTTCCCATGCGGCGAATTCGAAGCGAACCTCGCGACTCAGGACATCGGGCAGTGGCGGGTACGGCGGCACCTGGCGGTGTTCACTGCGCAGGACCACATCCGTGAACACTCCATCGATGCGTACCGCGGCGACCAGGTGCTCCGTCGGTTGGGTGAGATCGCCCGCGGTGACAACGTCGGCGACGAGGGTGGTGATGTCGTCCATCGTGGATCCTGGAGGCACCGGGGTGTCGATGGGCATCCCACCCAGGGCGACAACGGCGAAAGGCAGTCCCAGCGATGGTTCGGCGGGAACCGGGTAGCCGTCGGCGGGAACCCGCCAGACCTTTCCGTCGAAGGCGACGATTTCCCCATCGCATGCCTCGGCGACGCCGAGTCCCAGGGTGACATCGCGGAATGTCTCGGCCACCGTCGTGTGCGCCTCGTAGTGGGCCCGGTAGAGATCGGTGAAGGTGTCGACCTGGGTGATATGCCCGTGCGCGGCGGCAGCGAGTGCAGGGTCGAACATCGCTTAGAGATTGGTGAAGTCACGTTGGGTCTTCGGGCCGTCCTTCTTGGCCGCGAAGGTGAACGCCGCAAGACCGACCACGACGGCACCCGCCCCGATACCGATCAACATGACGTCATTCGCATTCTTCGCATCGACCAGGTATCCAAGGAAAACGACAGCGATGACCGCAACCACCACGCCAATCAACTTGGCCTTCAAGTCATCAAGCGATCGAATCTCAAGCCAGGCGGGCAGTCGCACACTCGAGTCGACGAACAACTCGTAGAGGCCGTAGCCGATGACCAGCAGCACAGTCGCGAGCAGAAGGGTGTCGACAGCAGTGAGGATCGTGACCACGCTTTCCTTGAGTGGTATCGCGGTGTCGAACAGCTTCACCACTGCCCGAGCGATTTCGAGGATGCCGATGATCATCAGAACGATCGCGCCGATGATCGATCCGATGGCGGGTAGGGCAACGACGAAGCGCGAGAGCTCGACCAGGCGACGCATGGGGGAACGGTAGTCCCTGCGCCTACTTCTGCCAGGCGATCTCACCGCCGACGTAGGTCGCCTGGAAAGCGATGTCGGCCCAGCCCTCTGGGTCGGATGCCCACGGGTTACCGTCAGCGATGCCGAAGTCCGCGGCCTTGCCGACCTCCAGGCTTCCGCGGTCGTCAGCGTGGATCTGCCAGGCGGCGTTGGTCGTGATCGCGGCGAGCGCCTGCTCCGGGGTGGCGCACTCCGCCGCGTTCAGCACCTGGTTGTCAGCCTTGGTGCGGCGCAGTACCGCAGTGCGCGCGCTGAGCAGGGGGTGAACGGCGGTGACGTTGTAGTCCGAATGCAGTGACGGTCGCAGGCCCGCCTTGAACGCCGAGGCGACGCGGTCGAGCCTGCCGGCGCGCTTGGGTCCCAAGATCGTGTCGCGGAACGCAGCCCCCCAGTAGTAGAGATGGTTCATGAGGAAGGTGGGAGAGACGCCGATCGCTGCCATGCGCGTGAGCTGGTCGTCCATGGTGAAGGAGCAGTGCTCGAGACGATGGCGCAGGTCTTGGTCGCCGTACGCCGGCAGGATTTCCTCGAGGGCCTCGAGTGCGAACTCCACGGCGGCGTCGCCGTTGGTGTGGATAAGAACCTGCCATCCGTCATCGAGTCCGGCTTTGGTGGCGGCCCGCAGGCCCTCGGGGGTGTAATCCGCCTTGCCGACGTTGTCCTCGCCGAGGTAGGGCTGCAGAAAGTAGCCCGATCGACCCTGATTCGATCCGTCCGAAGCGTACCGGCGGGACACAGGTAACGCGCGAGCGGGAAGCATGCCCTAAGCACCGCTCGGGCAGGATGGCGATGTGAATCGACTCGCGGCGGCCACGAGTCCCTATCTCCTGCAACATGCGGACAACCCGGTCGACTGGTGGGAGTGGTCCGAGGAGGCCTTCAACGAGGCGCGTCGTCGCGGAGTCCCGGTCTTCCTCTCGATCGGATACTCCGCCTGCCACTGGTGCCATGTGATGGCGCATGAATCCTTCGAAGCCCCCGAGGTTGCGGCCTACCTGAACGAGTACTTCGTCTCGATCAAGGTCGATCGCGAGGAGCGGCCGGATATCGACTCCATCTACATGGAGGCCACCGTGGCGATGACAGGTCACGGTGGATGGCCGATGTCGGTGTTCCTCGACCAGGATCAGCGTCCCTTCTACGCCGGCACGTACTTCCCTCCCACCCCTCGGCACGGGATGCCCTCGTTCACCCAGTTGCTGCGTGCGATCACGGAGGCATGGACGGAGCGTCGCGCGGATGTCGAGGCGACGGGACAGCGCATCGTCGATGCCCTCGCGTCACGGGAACTCCCGGCGTCCGGGTCTCGTCTCCCGGGACTCGAGGAGATGGCAATTCCGGTGAATGCGCTGGCAGCGTCGTTCGACGCCACCTGGGGCGGATTCGGAACGGCTCCCAAGTTCCCGCCATCGATGGTTCTGGAGTTCCTGCTGCGCTACGCGGCACTGGATACCGGGGAGAGTGGACGGTCAGCGCTTGCGATGGCCGAGCGCACGATGGAGGGCATGGCCCGCGGGGGCATGTACGACCAACTCGGCGGTGGCTTCGCGCGGTACTCCGTTGATGGTCAGTGGGTCGTTCCTCATTTCGAGAAGATGCTCTACGACAACGCACTGCTGTTGCGCGTCTACCTGCACTGGTGGCGATTGACGGGTTCGGAGTTCGCCCTGCGCATCGTGCGTGAGACCGCTGAGTTCCTCATCCGCGATTTGCGCACACCGAAGGGTGGATTCGCCTCCGCACTCGATGCCGATAGCGAGGGTGTCGAGGGGAAGTTCTACGCCTGGACACCCGCGCAACTCATCGAGGTTCTCGGCGATGAGGACGGCCGTTGGGCCGCGGAGAACTTCTCGGTTACGGACTCGGGAACCTTCGAGCACGGAACATCCGTGCTCCAGTTGTTGACCGATCCGACGGATGCCGAGCGATGGGGTCGTGTACGCACGGCGCTGTGGTCAGCACGTGAGACTCGTATCCATCCGGGACGTGATGACAAGGTCGTTGCAGCGTGGAACGGGCTGGCGATTGCTGCGCTCGCCGAGGCAGGCGCACTCTGCGGCGAGCCCGCGTGGATGGATGCTGCGGCCGGTGCTGCGGATCTCCTGATCTCCGTGCATATGGGTCTGACGGATCGACTGAGTCGGACGTCGCGCGACGGCATCGCCGGTGCGAACCTGGGGGTCCTCGACGACTACGGCGACGTCGCCGAGGGGTTCCTCGCGCTTTACTGGGCGACCGCCGACGACGAGTGGCTCACATTCGCGGGCATCCTGCTCGACGTTGCGGTTGGCCACTTCTCCGACGCGGACGGTGGGTTCTACGACACTGCGGATGACGCGCCACCTCTCATCCGCCGGCCACGGGAAGCGTCGGACAATGCGGAGCCCTCTGGATGGTTCGCGGTCGCGAACGCACTGGTGACCTACGCGGCGATCGTCGAGTCTGCCAAGCACCGCGAGCGGGCGGAACGGGCGCTCGGGGTCGTTGCCGCGTACGGCTCCCAGGCACCGCGTGCTGCGGGGTGGGGGCTGTCCGCGTTGCTCGCCGTGCTGGACGGTCCTGCGGAGGTGACCGTGGATCCGCAGGCGGCGGACCTGGTGGCGGTCGCACGGATGTCGTCCGCACCCGGCGCCGTCCTGCGGTACTCGCGTGACGCACGTGACTCGGGGGCCATGGTGTGCCGTCACTCGGTGTGCCAACTCCCGACCATGGACGTGGACAGACTCGCGACTCTTCTCCGGAACCCACCCCCGCGGGGGTAACCTTCCGCGCGTGGGTGTGCGCGACCTGATCTACGGGATCTACGAGAAGTCCCTCAAGGGCCAGATCCCCTCGGATCGGATCCCCCGGCATGTGGGTGTGATCCTCGACGGCAATCGTCGCTGGGCGAGTTTGCAGGGGTCCACTTCGTCCGAGGGCCACCGGGCGGGTGCCGCGAAGATCGTCGAGTTCCTGGGTTGGTGCGACGAGGTCGGCGTCGAGGTCGTGACCCTCTGGCTGCTGTCCACCGACAACCTGGCCCGTCCGGCGCCTGAGCTTCAGGCGCTGATGTCGATCATCGAAGACACGGTCACGGGCCTCGTCGAGCAGGGACGTTGGCGCCTTCATCCGGTCGGTGCACTCGATCTCCTTCCCGATCACACCGCGCGCATGTTGAAGGAAGCCGAAGAGTCGACCCGCGGGGTCGAGGGCAGCCTGGTGAACGTTGCCGTGGGATACGGCGGTCGGCGCGAGGTGGTGGACGCGGTGCGTTCGCTCCTCAGCGAGCACGCAACGCGTGGGACGTCCCTGGACGAACTCGCGCAACTCCTCGATGTCGAGCACATCGCCGAGCACCTCTACACCAAGGGCCAGCCCGACCCCGACCTGGTGATCCGCACCTCGGGGGAGCAGCGCCTGTCCGGCTTCCTGATGTGGCAATCCGCGCACTCGGAGTTCTACTTCTGCGAGGCCTATTGGCCCGACTTCCGTCACGTTGACTTCCTCCGCGCCCTGCGTTCGTACGCGGATCGTCACCGCCGCTTCGGCGCGTAGCCACCTGGCGTCCACGACCCCGTCACCCGCAGGCGCCGACGCCCCCGCATCCGGCGTGTCGGCGAGGTCGGTGTGACGGGTGGGACCTAGCGTGTGGGAACACCGACCCCTCCCAGGAGGCCACGTGCCCGACGCCGGCAGCGCCCGCACCACCTACGTCCTGGACACCTCCGTCCTCCTCTCCGACCCGCGGGCTTTGCTCCGGTTCGACGAGCACGACGTGGTCATCCCGGTCGTCGTCGTGACAGAACTCGAGGGCAAACGCAGCCATCCCGAGCTCGGTTACTTTGCCCGGCAGGCGCTACGCCTCCTCGACGACCTGCGGATCCAGCACGGACGCCTCGATGAGCCCATGCCGATCGGTGACTCGGGTGGCACGGTGCGCGTGGAGCTCAACCACACCGACGTCGATGCATTGCCAAACGGTCTCCGACTCGGGGATAACGACACTCGCATCCTCGCCGTCGCGCGGAACCTCGGCAACGCGGGTGCGCACGTCGTCCTCGTCAGCAAGGACCTCCCGATGCGCGTCAAAGCGTCGTCGATGGGCCTGGCCGCAGAGGAGTATCGCGCCGAATTCGTCATCGAGACCGGGTACACCGGCATGGCCGAACTCGAGGTCGCAGCGGATGACATCGATCGGCTCTACGACGAGGTCGTGATCGATCTCGACGCAGCGCGCGATCTTCCCTGCCACTGCGGGATGGTGTTGGTGTCCGAGCGCGGTAGTGCTCTCGCGCGCGTGACAGCGGACAAGCAGGTGCGCCTGGTCCGCGGCGACCGGGAGGCATTCGGCTTGCATGGCCGCAGCGCCGAGCAGCGGGTGGCGCTCGTTCTGCTCCTCGATCCGGACATCGGGATCATCTCACTGGGCGGTCGCGCCGGGACGGGGAAGAGTGCGCTCGCACTCTGCGCGGGTCTGGAAGCCGTGATGGAGCGACGCCAGCACCGCAAGCTCATCGTGTTCCGCCCGCTCTCCGCCGTCGGCGGCCAGGACTTGGGATATCTGCCCGGCACCGAGCACGAGAAGATGTCGCCCTGGGGTCAGGCGGTGTTCGACACCCTGAATGCGGTCACCACCCCCGAGGTCGTCGACGAGATCCTCGATCGGGGGATGCTCGAGGTTCTACCCCTCACGCATATCCGCGGCCGGTCTCTGCACGACGCCTTCGTGATCGTCGACGAAGCGCAATCGTTGGAGCGCAATGTGCTGCTGACGGTGCTGTCCCGAATCGGGCGCGATAGCCGTGTCGTGCTTACCCACGACGTGGGGCAACGTGACAACCTGCGCGTCGGCCGCTACGACGGTGTGGTGGCGGTGGTGGAGAAGCTCAAAGGCCATCCACTGTTCGCACATGTCACCCTGACCCGGTCCGAGCGCTCGCCGATCGCGGCCCTGGTCACCGAGATGCTCGAGGAGAGCGTTCTTTAGTCCTGGGGACGCCGGGGTGACGTGGCCCACGTCCAAGGGGACCGGCATGGGGGCCGAGTGAATTTTTCGAAAGAGCCTGACCGATATATGGTGATTTAGCCCTTTCGTTCCTTGGTCGATGTGGGTGCTTCCCCACACAATGGTGGGTCGTACTCGACGCAACCGGGAGGTGGGCATGGTTCGGGCAGGTGTCTCCGCGCTCTGCCTCCTGCTCGTCGTGGGCCTCGGCGCACCAGCCACGGCACACGAGCGTCCCCGGGGGAACTCCGAGGACACGATTCCCGCGGAGTTCCTGGACCTCACGGAGGGCATCTTTGATCCGGAGACGGGTGAGGAGATTCCCATCCCGGCGGGGGATGCGGGTAATGCCGCCTTCGTCGAGGATCCGGCGGAGCGCATTGCCCGGGAACTCGCCCATGCCCTGGGGTCGGCCCAGTCCCTCGACCTGCTCGGGCTCATGCCGAGCCTCTACCGGGGGAAGTGGTTCAAGCCGGGCAGGGATGACGTGCGCAAGTGTCTTGTCGACTTCGAGACCAATGGCAACTACAAGGCGGTCAGTTCCGGCGGGATCTACCGGGGGGCCTATCAGTTTTCGCGCCGGCTGGCGATCGGTGCCACATGGATGATGCAAGCCGAGGTGCGCAAGGAATTTGGCGACTCAGCAGTCGAGATCGTCAAGAGCCTGCGCGATCGCCCCATGCAGCAGTGGAACCGCTACTGGCAGGACCGGGCCTTCTGGACGATCTGGCGCGATGGTCGCGGCAAGTACCACTGGGCCAACGGCGTGCGAAAGTGCCGGAACTAGCGCGGAGCACCCACCGGTATCGATGCGGTGATCGGTCGTAACGTCTCGGCGAAGAAGTCATTGCCCTTGTCGTCGACCACCACGAATGCCGGGAAGTCCTGGACCTCGATGCGCCACACCGCCTCCATCCCGAGTTCGGGAAAGTCGAGAACCTCGACTTTGGTGATGTTGTCCTGCGCCAGGATCGCGGCGGGGCCACCGATGGATCCTAGGTAGAAACCACCGTTGTCCTTGCACGCCTGGGTGACCGCCTTGCTGCGATTCCCCTTCGCCAGCATGACGAAGGAGCCGCCCGCCTTCTGGAACTGGTCGACGTAGGAGTCCATGCGGCCCGCCGTGGTGGGACCGAAGGATCCGGAGGCGTACCCCTCGGGCGTCTTTGCCGGACCGGCTTCGTAGTCGGCGTGCTTCTACAGAGACTCCGGCAGCGGCTCACCCCGCTCGAGCATCGTCTTGATCCGAGCGTGTGCAAGGTCGCGTGCAACGACCAGGGAGCCGGTGAGGGAGACCCGCGTGCGAATCGGGAGCTTCGTGAGTTCCGCGCGGATCTCGTCCATCGGACGATTCAGATCGATCCGGACGACGTCGTCGTCGAGATGATCGTCGGTGACCTCCGGCAAATACTGCGCCGGATCCATCTCGAGTTGCTCGAGGAACACTCCCTCGGCCGTGATCTTCGCCTTGGCCTGACGGTCCGCCGAGCAGGACACCGCGATCGCAACCGGACAGGACGCACCGTGCCTCGGGAGTCGGATCACGCGCACGTCGTGGCAGAAGTACTTGCCGCCGAACTGTGCCCCGATACCGAAGTCCTGGGTTTGGGCGAGGACCTCCGCCTCCATGGCGAGGTCGCGGTAACCATGGCCGTTGGCATTTCCGTGCACCGGGAGGGTGTCCAGGTAGCGGGCGCTGGCGAGTTTGGCGACCTTGAGCGCGTACTCGGCGCTCGTCCCACCCACCACGATCGCAAGGTGGTACGGCGGGCACGCCGCGGTTCCGATACTGCGCAACTTCTCGTCGAGAAACGTTCGGAAGCTTGCCGGATTGAGCAGGGCCGCCGTCTCCTGGTAGAGGAAACTCTTGTTCGCGCTGCCACCGCCCTTGGCCATGAAGAGGAAGTCGTAGCTGAGCTCATGGCCAGGATGGGTATCCGAGTAGATCTCAACCTGCGCTGGGAGATTGCTCCCCGTGTTGCGTTCCTCCCACATCGAGACCGGTGACAGTTGCGAGTAGCGGAGATTGAGTTTCTGGTACGCGTCATAGATGCCGAGGGAGATGTGTTCCTCGTCGAGACCCTCGGTGAGAACCTGCTGACCGCGCTTCCCCATCACGATGGCGGTTCCGGTGTCCTGACACATCGGGAGAACACCGCCAGCCGAGACGTTCGCATTCTTGAGGAGGTCGAGTGCCACGAAGCGATCGTTGGGGGAGGCCTCGGGATCTTTCAGGATGGATGCGAGTTGGCGCAGGTGTCCGGGACGAAGCAGGTGCGAGATGTCCCGGATCGCCTCGAAGGCCAGCCGGGTGAGTGCCTGGGGTTCCACGTGCAGGAAGGTGCGGTCACCGAGTGATTCGGTTCGCACACCGTCGGATGTGAGGAGGCGATACGGGGTGTCGTCCTCGCCCAGGGGGAGCATGTCCACGTAGTCGAATGCCACAACCTCAGGGTAGACCCGCGTCCGGGGTCGATCCGACTACCGGGCGTGACCGAAGTCCACCGAGCTGTACCGGGAGAGTTTGGCCAGTCGGTGCTCGCTCTTGACCTCGCGGATGGTCCCGCTCTTTCCCCGCATGACGATCGAGTGGGTTGTGGGGCCTTCGGGTGTGTAGCGGACACCTTCGAGGAGTTCCCCATCGGTGATCCCGGTCGCGCAGAAGAAGATGTTCTCCCCGGTCACCAGGTCCGCTGTCGTGAGAACCCGACCGAGGTCGTGGCCCGCGTCGAGGGCTGTGCGTCGTTCATCGTCGTCCCGAGGCCAGAGGCGCCCCTGGATCGCACCCCCCATGCACGCCATAGCGCACGCCGCGATGATCCCCTCGGGAGTCCCACCGATCCCGGCCAGCAGATCAACGCCGGTGCCCGCGCGCGCAGCCATGATCGCCCCCGCGACGTCTCCATCGGTGATGAACTTGATGCGCGCCCCGGATTCGCGTACCTCGCGGACCAGATCCTCGTGACGCGGACGGTCGAGGATGCACACCGTGAGATCGGCAACCGTCTCGCCTTTCGCTTTCGCAATGCTGGTGAGATTCCAGGAGATCGGGGCGGTGATATCGATGGCATGGGCGCAGTCGGCGCCCACCACGAGTTTCTCCATGTAGAAGACGGCGGACGGATCGAACATCGCGCCGCGCTCGGCGACTGCGATCACCGACAGCGCATTCGGCATCCCTTTCGCCGCGAGAGTGGTCCCGTCGATGGGATCCACAGCAACATCCGCATCCGCACCGGTGCCATCGCCGACACGTTCTCCATTGAAAAGCATCGGCGCATCGTCCTTCGCTCCCTCGCCGATCACGACAACACCGTTCATCGACACGGTGCCGATCAGCATGCGCATCGCATTGACGGCGGCGCCATCCGCACCGTTCTTGTCTCCTCGGCCCACCCAGCGGGCGGCAGCCATCGCGCCTGCTTCGGTAACGCGAACCAGCTCAAGGGCCAGGTTTCGATCCGGCACTTCGGGGGAGTGCGCGGCCATATCACCAGCGTAGTGCGATTCCGGGCAGAGTCACGTCGAAGTGCCGTGCTCGAGAAGCCGAGGGAGGATGGGGGAGTGAGTGATCCCCAGCCCACCGGGCGTCGGACGCGTCCGATGCGTCAAACGGTCGGGGACATGATCCGGTCGATGGTGGTCGTCCTCGCCGTCGTGGCGGCGATCCTGATCGTGACCTGGCGGCCCAAGCCGGATCCGGTGCGCACGGTGGATATCACCCAGGCGCTCGTCACGGCCCGATCCTCGGCAGATTTCGCAGTGGAGGTCCCGGCGCTTCCGGACCTGCGTGCGACCAGTGTGCGGTGGGAGCCCACCGAAGAGTCCGACGGGATTCGGGTATGGCACCTCGGCTATGTCACTCCCTCCGACGAATATCTCCAGGTTTCCCAGTCGCGTGCTGTCGGTGACGCATTCCTCGCCGAACAGACAGCCGGCGGTCAGCCGGGTGAGAGCGTGATGATCGCGGGCGAGCAATGGCAGGTGTTCACGGCGCCGGAGCGCACGTCGGTTGTGCGAATCGACGACGGAGTGACGACGATCGTGAGCGGAACCGATCTGCTCGATCAGGTGTTGACGGTGGCCGGCACGCTCCGAGCGGGGGACTAGTCCTTCTCGAGCTTCTTCCGGGCGTCATCCAGCCACGTTGCGCAGAGGGCCGACAATTGCTCGCCGCGCTCCCAGAGGGCCAGGGACTGCTCGAGGGTCAACCCCCCGGCCTCGAGCGCAGCCACGGTTTCCGCGAGCTCGGCACGCGCGGCCTCGTAACTCATGTCAGCCATCATCAGCCTCCCGTCGTGCCGTCAGCGATCCGCGTGCGACCCGGATCGTCATCACATCACCTGCCGCGACATCCCGTTCGTCGCGCACGATCGTCCCATCGTCGACGGTGACGATGGCATAGCCACGGTCGAGCGTGCTCGCCGGGGATAGGGCGCGGAGTCGGGCGCTGAGGTGGTCGATATCCGCAGTTGCTGCTTCCCACTGCCGGGTGATGCGCGAGAGGGATCGCCGACGCAGATCGGCGATCGAATCGATCGCGCGTTCAATCGCGGTGAGCAGGGTCCGGCGTGCACGGTCGCGCAGTCTGGTAATCAATGCGCTCTCCTCCGCCCACGACGGCACGATCCGCTTCGCCGCATCCGTGGGAGTCGAGGCCCGAAGATCCGCGACGTAGTCGAGGAGTGGGGAGTCCTGTTCGTGCCCGATGGCACTGACCACCGGAGTGCGTGCCGTCGCGACCGCTCGCACCAGGGTCTCATTGCTGAAGGGGAGCAGGTCCTCCACGCTTCCGCCCCCGCGCGCGAGCACGAGCACGTCGACATGGGGGTCAGCGTCGAGCTCGGCAAGCGCCGCAGTGATCTCGGGAACGGCATTGACGCCCTGCACCGCGACTTCGCGGACCTCGAACCGGGTCCCGGGCCATCGATCCTCGACATTGACGAGAACGTCGGTCATCGCGGCGCTGGCGCGACCGCAGATCAGGCCGATCGTGTGCGGGAGGAAGGGGAGGGGCACCTTGCGTTCCAGGGCGAAGAGCCCCTCGGCGGCGAGCAGTGCCTTGAGCCGTTCGATGGATGCGAGCAGGTCCCCGATGCCGACCGGGCGGATATCTCGCGCGCGTAACTGGAGGGATCCCTGGCCAGACCAGAACTCGGGGCGGGCCCAGATGACGACCCGTTGTCCTTCGGTGAGCGGTGGTTCCACGGAGCCGACGAGTTGCGCGTCGGCGACGATCGTTAGCGAGACCTCGGCATCGGTGTCGCGGAGCACGAGGAATTGGTTGCGGGCTCCTGGCCTTTGGCGGAATTGGGCCACCTGGCCTTCCATCCAGACCGCGCCGAGTTGACCGACCCACTCGCCGATGAGCCGGGAGACCGTGCGGACGGGAACGGGCGCGTCCGCGCTCGAATCCAGGGCCATGGACCCGCATCTAAGCGCACGTGCCGTGGTGCGCCTACGATGAATGAGTGTCCGAGACCAAGCGCATCCTGCTCGCTGCTCCCCGCGGATACTGCGCGGGAGTCGATCGGGCCGTCGTCACGGTTGAGAAGGCCCTCGAGTTGTACGGGCCACCCGTCTACGTGCGCAAGCAGATCGTCCACAACAAGCACGTCGTCTCGACGTTGGAGAAGCGCGGCGCAATCTTCGTCGATGAAGTCGCGGAGGTTCCCGAGGGTGCGACGGTGGTGTTCTCGGCGCATGGCGTTGCCCCCGTGGTGCATGCGGAGGCTGCGGATCGGAACCTGAAGACCATCGACGCCACCTGCCCTCTGGTCACGAAGGTCCATGCGGAGGCGAAGCGAGTCGCCGCGGAGGGCTACCAGATCCTGCTCATCGGCCACGAAGGGCACGAGGAAGTCGTGGGGACCATGGGCGAAGCGCCTGAGGCGATGACGCTCATCGACAATCCGCAGGCCGCGCGTGAAATCGAGATCGAGAACTCCGACAAGTTGGTGTGGCTCTCTCAGACGACCCTCTCCGTGAATGAGACCCTGGAGACCGTTGATGCGCTGTCCGAGCGATTCCCGGGCTTGCAAAGCCCCCCGAGTGATGACATCTGCTACGCCACCCAGAATCGACAGAGCGCGATCAAGGCCATCGCCCCGCAGAGTGACGTCGTCATCGTCGTCGGGTCGGGGAACTCGTCGAACTCCGTCCGTCTCGTCGAGGTCGCACTTGAATCCGGAGCGGGTGCCGCGTATCGCGTGGACCATGCGGGTGAGATCGATGAACGCTGGCTGGATGGCGTGTCCACCGTGGGTCTCACGAGTGGCGCCTCGGTGCCGGAGATCCTGGTCGATGAGGTGATCGCGTTCCTCCGCTCGCATGGGTTCGGGGATGTCGAAGAGGTCACCACCGCGGAGGAATCCCTGATCTTCGCGTTACCGCCCGAGTTGCGGCGAGACATGAAGGCGTCAGCCCGTACGTCTCCGGCGTAGTACGACAATCACGAGCGCGGCCAGGGTCGCCCCCACGATCCACATCCAGTTGTAGCCCAGCACGAAGAAGGCTGCGACCGCGCGGGACGTCATGGTCGTTCCCACGTTGTTGAGCTGCCCCGCGGTGAGCGCCACGACGAGAAATGCAAGAGGTGGCGCGAACACTGCCGTGAAATCATCGCGGCGTCGAACGCCGAGGGCCGCTGCAACAGACACCGCCACGAGTGCCACTCCGGTGATCCAGTTCGGCTGGTCGCCGAAAATCAGCACCTCACCAAAGGCGATGAGCGTGGTCAATCCGATGACGCCGACGTAGACGCCGACGGCGGTAATGCGGCCCTCGCGTCCGGTCTCCACGTCCGGTTCCCGCGGCGCGTACTCCCGCGTCGGTTCGGCAACGACGGCCACGGGGATCGGGTCAGGTCGGATCGCTTCCACGCGCATGGCGTCCTGGTCGCGGTCGCGGACTGTGCGGAGGCGACTCGCTTGACTGGAGGTGAGTGCGGGGATCGCCTCGGGGAGGGCCGCGGCTCCGGCGGAGCGGAACAAGCGGCCGGATTCGTCATCCGCTGCGCGGACCGGCTCGTCAGGTTGCTCGATCTCCACGATCTCCTGGACCACGACTTCCTGGATAACGCCGTCGTCGACCACCGGAGCGGGAGGGTCGTCACGGAAGAGCCGGGCGTAAGGATCCGGGTCTTGCGTGCTCACGCTGCACACGCTACTGCCGTATGCGCAGATTCGGCCCATAGGATCGTGCGTCGTGAGTCTCACCCTCGGGATCGTCGGCCTCCCCAATGTCGGCAAGTCCACTCTGTTCAACGTGCTGACCAAGAACGACGTCCTCGCCGCGAACTACCCGTTCGCCACGATCGAGCCCAACACTGGAGTCGTCGGGGTGCCTGATCCTCGACTCGACACCCTTGCCGAGATGTTCCACTCCGAGCGGGTGGTCCCGGCGACCGTGACCTTCGTGGATATCGCGGGCATCGTCAAAGGCGCGTCTGAGGGGGCTGGGCTGGGAAACAAGTTCTTGGCCAACATCCGTGAGTCCGATGCGATCTGCCAAGTGCTGCGTGCCTTCACCGACGACGACGTCGTGCACGTCGAGGGGCGCGTCTCGCCAGCCGAGGACATGGAGACGATCAACACCGAGTTGATCCTCGCCGACATGCAGACCCTCGACAAGGCGATTCCGCGGCTTCAGAAGGAAGCACGCAACGACAAGAGCAAGGTACCCGTTCTGGAGGCTGCCGAGCGCGCGCAGGAAATCCTCAATGGAGGCACCACGCTCTTTGCATCCGGATTCGATACCGCGCCCATCCGCGAGCTGTTTCTCCTCACGGCCAGGCCGTTCCTCTACGTAATCAACGCAGATGAGAACGAACTCGTCGATGAGGCCTTCAAGACACGGATGCGCGATCTCGTGGCTCCCGCGGAGGCTGTCTTCCTCAGCGCCAAACTCGAGGCGGAACTGTCGGAACTCGACGATGCGGAAGCACTCGAGTTACTGCAGTCCGTCGGCCAGGCGGAGTCCGGACTGCACGCCCTGGCCCGGGTCGGGTTCGACACCCTCGGGCTGCAGACCTACTTGACGGCTGGTCCGAAGGAAGCGCGCGCCTGGACCATCCACAAGGGCGACACGGCGCCCGAAGCCGCCGGCGTGATCCACACCGACTTTCAGAAGGGCTTCATCAAGGCGGAGATCGTCTCCTTCACCGACCTCGTCGACGCTGGCTCGATGGCGGAGGCCAAGGCACGTGGCAAGGTCCGCATGGAGGGCAAGGACTACGTCATGTCCGACGGTGACGTGGTGGAGTTCCGCTTCAACGTCTAGTCCGCGAGCGACATCGCGTTCGCGGCCATCGCCTCTTCGAGCAGCTGGATGGCGCGTGGACCCACGCCGTGGAGTGTGAGGAGCACCGTTCGGCTGGCGCCGTGGAGATCTTCCTGGCAGAGATAGCCAGCGGACCGCAGCGCGCGGGTGGCCGGAGCACCGATCTTCGGCAGCGGGGTCGGATTGCTCACCCGCCCACGGTAGTAACCGAAGCTATCTGCGGAACGGAGAACTATCGCGACCCACCGGAATCCTCTGTGCGTCGAGCTCGCCAGTGTGACCACGCAGAGGTACACCACAAGGCCCACACCACGAGCAGGGGCTGGAAGAGGAGCCGCACGAGCCGTGAAGCGTCCGAATCGAGTCCGAAGGCATCCGTCCCGGTGATGAACTGAGAGATGTTGCCCGGGAAGATCACCACGAAGAACGTTGCCACGATCCAGCCGATCGCGTACCGATAGTGCTGCGGGCTCACGAGGAGCGCGACACCCAGGATGAGTTCGACCACCCCAGAGATGGACACCACTGCTTCGGGTGCTGGCATCCACGGTGGAACTTGGGCGAGGAACGCCTCGGCGTTTGTGAAATGTCCGATCCCTGCGCCACAGAGGATGGCTCCCAGGATGATCCGACCGATGGTGCGCAGCACGCCCTGAGGATGCCACGTCCCCGCACTCTGGTGCCGTCCGCATGCAAGAGTGATTCCATGCAGGAAATCGAACTACTGCACGTCCCGGGTGAGTATTACGTCAGTCGCCTGGACTCGCGTGCGGAGGTTCCTGAGTCGAACGGCGAGCTCTTCTGGAGCGTGACACGGACGGGTGACGAGGTCAGTGTCGTGAGTGCGCGAGCGCTCCCGGATGCCCGCGTGGAGGGGCCATGGGTCATCTTCCGCGTTGCGGGAACACTCGACTTCACACTTACCGGGGTACTGCATCGCCTTGTGGGACCTCTTGCCGAGGCTGACATCAGTGTCTTTGCGATATCGACTTTTGACACGGACTACATCCTGGTGCGCGCAGGTGATGGTGACCGGGCTGTGGCCGCCTGGCGGGATTCGGGGATTCCTACCTCCAGGACATAGGGTCAGGCGGTGCCCACCCGTTCTGATCTCCGCAATTTCGCCATCGTCGCGCACGTCGATCATGGGAAGACGACCCTCGTCGACGCGATGCTGTGGCAGTCCGGTGCCTTCCGGGAGAACCAGGACGTCGCCGAGCGCGTGATGGACTCGATGGACCTGGAGCGTGAGAAGGGCATCACGATCCTGGCCAAGAACACCTCGGTGCACTATGTCGGACCATCCGCACCCGAGGGCGGGGTGACGTTCAACATCATCGACACACCGGGTCACGCGGATTTCGGTGGCGAGGTGGAGCGTGGACTCGAGATGGTCGACGGAGTCGTTCTCCTGGTCGACGCGTCCGAGGGACCCTTGCCGCAAACTCGTTTCGTCTTGCGCAAAGCATTGGCGAAGCGCCTTCCCGTCGTGCGCGTGATCAACAAGGTGGATCGTTCCGATGCCCGCATCAGCGCCGTGGTCGATGAGACGTACGAGCTCTTCCTGGATCTCGACGCCGACGAATCCCAGATCGATTTCCCGATCGTCTATGCATCCGCAAAGGCGGGACGTGCCTCCTTGGAGAAGCCGGCCGATGGAGGTATGCCCGCCGAAGAGAATCTGGAGCCCCTCTTCCGCACCTTGCTCGACACCATCCCGGCCCCGGAGTTCGTGGAAGGGGCTCCGCTGCAGGCGCACGTGACGAACCTGGATGCGTCCCCCTACCTAGGCCGCCTGGCGCTGTGTCGGGTGCACGAGGGGACGATCCGCAAGGGCCAGCAGGTGGCGTGGATGCGTAGTGACGGGCGCGTGGACCGGGTCAAAGTCGTCGAGTTGCTGATGACCGAGGCACTCGATCGCGTTCCCGCAGAATCTGCAGGCCCGGGCGACATCATCGCGGTCGCGGGCATCCCCGAGATCACCATCGGGGACACCTTGGCCGATGTGGAGAACCCGATCGCGCTGCCCGTGATCTCTGTGGACGAACCGTCGATCTCGATGACAATCGGCATCAACACGTCACCGCTTGCCGGACGTAGTGGTG
Organism: Actinomycetota bacterium; assembly: GCA_046091195.1. GTDB lineage: Bacteria > Actinomycetota > Actinomycetes > S36-B12 > S36-B12 > VGCC01. Next base: position 31,731 of record JBJTBD010000054.1, on the reverse strand, counting down.
GAAGCAAACTGACCGCGTCCATGGTCAAGTCGCGCCTGGAGGCCGAGATCGTCGGCAATGTGTCCATTCGCGTCGTTCCCACCGAGCGCCCGGACACCTGGGAGGTGCAGGGTCGCGGTGAGTTGCAGTTGGCCATCTTGGTGGAGTTGATGAAGCGCGAGGGATTCGAGCTCACCGTGGGTAAGCCACAGGTGGTCACGCGGATGATCGACGGCAAGGTCCGTGAGCCGATCGAGCGCCTGAGCGTGGACATTCCCGAGGACTACCTGGGAGTGGTGACGCAGCTGATGGCGCTGCGCAAGGGGCGGATGGAGCAGATGGTCAACCACGGCACCGGCTGGGTGCGGATGGAGTATCTGGTGCCAGCCCGCGGACTGATCGGCTTCCGCACCGAGTTTCTGACCGAAACTCGAGGAACGGGGCTGCTGCACCACGTCTTCGATAGGTACGAACCCTGGCACGGTGAGCTGCGTACGCGGCCCACAGGTTCCCTGGTTGCGGATCGCACGGGACAGACCACGGGCTTCGCGCTCGCCAACCTGCAGGAGCGCGGCACCATGTTCGTCGGTCCGGGCACCGAGGTGTACGAAGGGATGATCGTCGGCGAGAACTCGCGCGCGGACGATATGGACGTCAATCCCACGAAGGAGAAGAAGCTGACGAACATGCGCGCCTCCACCGGTGATGTCCTGGTTCCCTTGATCCCACACAAGCAGCTCTCTCTGGAGCAGGCCCTGGAGTTCTGTCGCGAGGATGAGTGCGTAGAAGTAACTCCCTCGGCTGTGCGTTTGCGCAAGGTGATCCTGACCGCGACGGATCGCGTCAAAGCATCGCGGGGACGGAAGTCCTAATCGCCTAAGTGGGTTCGGAAGAACTCCACCTCGGTGAGCAGCAGGTTCTCCGCAACGATCTCCTGCGGCGTCATATGCGTGACACCGGAGAGTGGGAGCACCGAGTGGGTCCGACCAGCGGCCCGCAGCGCACTCGACAACTGCAGAGTGTGAGCGGCGAGGACGTTGTCATCCGCCAGTCCGTGGATGAGGAGGAGTGGGCGGGTGAGGTGATGTGCGCGCGTCAGCAGGGACGTGGAGTCGTACGCACCTTCGTTCTCCTGGGGGAGTCCGAGGTAGCGCTCCGTGTAGGCGGTGTCGTAGAGCCGCCAGTCCGTCACCGGGGCACCCGCGACAGCAGCGTGGAAGATGTCGGGACGATCGATCACCGCGAGCGCTGCCAGATACCCCCCGAAGGACCAGCCCCGGATGCCCACGCGACTGCCATCGAGATCCGGGAATGCGGTGAGAACGGATTCCAGGCCGGCGACCTGGTCGGCGAGTACCCCCGTGGCCAGATCCCCGGCCACCGCGTGTTCCCACTCCGGTCCCAGGCCCGGTGTCCCGCGGCCGTCCACCACCACCACCGCGAACCCCTGATCCGCAAGCCACTGTTCGGTGAGGAAGGCTGCTCCGTTACGAACCACGCGTTGCGCATGCGGGCCGCCGTAGGGCGAGCAGATGACCGGCACGCGCATCCCCGCGACGTGATCGCGGGGCAGGAGTACGGCGCAGCGGATCCGGGAGTCCTCGGGAACATGCATGTGCACGGCGGGTGTCACACGCGGCTGCTCGGCGTGCGAGGTGATCGGATGCCCGCCGCCCTCCACCAAGAGGCGCGCCTGGGAACGGGTCTCACCGAGCGTCGCGCTCACGGTGACCCGCGGGAGCGCTGCGCTGCCACTCGTGACGGCGGCGCACCATCCGTCCGTGGGAGTCAGCCAGGTGAGATGGCCACCGGGAGTGATGTGTGCCACCGCGCGGGTCGTGGATGCCGGGTGCGCACCAACCACGTAGCCGCCGTCGTCCGCGCACTGGAGTGAGTCGACCTGAATATCCACGGGGGTGAGTGGTGTGCCATCCCGGCATAGTCGGAACGCGCCGTCACCTGGGAGCACTTCGAGCAGGCCGGCGTCACAATCCTCGCGTGGAACGCCGGGAATCAGCGTGACCCAGGGTTCACTCGTCCGGCGGCCGCGCTCCACGACACGTCCCTGCGTGTCCACGGAGAGAATCAGTTGCGTTCGCTGGTCCCGGGAGAGCAGGCTCACGATGGCGGTCGCCTTCTCCGTCGGGTGCACGCTGGCGAGATATGGGAACGCATCGTGATCCCATGGCACCTCGGTGCGCTGACCGTCGAGGGTGATCACGTGCAGGCTGACCTGGGGGTTCGCACACCCCGCCTGGGGGTAGCGGTGCGGAAGTGGATCACGCTCGGGTTGCGCGGGATCCCCGATCCACCGAATCGGTACAGGTGCCTCATCACTGCGCTCAACCAACAGCGTGGTCGAGTCGGAGAACCACCACGTGCCGCGATGGCGATCGAGTTCCTCGGCGGCGATGAAGTCGGCGAGTCCGTAGGTGACAGTCTCCGATTCCGGTTCGGCGAGGCACGTTCCGTTGGACAGGTGCAATGCGTTGCCGGAGACGAAGGCGATCCACGAGCCGTCGGGGGATATGCGCGGGTCGATCACCGCACCCTCGTGCGCCACATGGTGGACGTGCCCGGTGGTGGTGTCGACTCGGTAGAGGGATCCATCGAGGGCGAACGCCACCATGTGTGCGCCCACATCGGATGAGAAGTCGGTGATGCCGGTCGTCACTTCCCGAAGACGTTCCCGGCGTGCTGCCTCACGGGGATCCATACCCTGGGTCGTCGCAGCCAGCGCCGCGCTGTCGACCAGGCGCTCCTCGCGCCACCCATCCGACTCACGCATCACCCACAGATCACCCGCGGGGACACGCGACCCGGCACTGCGGACGAAGATCACCCGATCCGCAGCGACGCGGAACGAGCGAGGAATCCCCAGTCGGAAGTTGCGCGTCAGCGCCTTCTGTCTCGGGTAGGTCTCCACGCGCCCATGCTGCCGCATCTAGTCTGCTGCCGTGACGTCCTCCGATCGCCGCCTTCTCATCGTCCATGCGCATCCCGACGACGAGAGCATCGGGACGGGCGTGACGATGGCCAAGTACGTCGACGAGGGTGCCCAGGTCACGCTCGTGACCTGCACCTTGGGCGAGGAAGGCGAGATCCTGACACCGGAACTGTCCCACCTGGCGGCGGATCAGGAGGACCGGCTCGGAGAGCATCGGATTCAGGAATTGACCGCGGCGATGGGCGAGTTGGGGGTGAGCGACTTCCGCATCCTCGGGGGAATCGGTCGTTTCCGAGACTCGGGAATGGTCGGCACTCCTTCGAACGACAACCCCAAGGCCTTCTGGCGCGCCGACCTGCTCGACGCAGCAACGGAACTCGTGGGGATCATCCGCGAGATCCGCCCGCAGGTGGCCGTGACCTATGACGATTTCGGCCTCTACGGCCACCCGGATCACATCCAGGCGCACCGGGTCACTCACTATGCGGTGAGCCTCGCGGAGAGTCCCACCTTCCGACCCGATCTCGGACCCGCGTGGTCGGTGGACAAGCTCTACTGGACCGCGATGCCGCGCAGTGTCATCCTCGCGGGAATTGAGGAACTCAAGGCTCTGGGGATGGATGACGAGTTCACCGCGATGGATCCCGAGGACATCGACTTCGCGTGCCCTGACGATGTCGTCACAACGATGATTGACGGACGCGACAAGTTGCCTCGCAAGATGGCGGCTCTCGCTGCCCATGCGACGCAGGTCAATGTCCAGGAAGGCTTCTTCGCGCTGTCCAACAACCTCGGCTCGAAGGGGTTCGGTGTCGAGTACTTCCGACTCGTGCGCGGTGGCGATGGCGGCAGCTACTCCCTTGCGAATCCGGAGACCGATCTGTTCGCGGGGATCAGCACCGCGTGAGATCCGCCTCCGCGCTTCTTGGAGTCTTCGTGGGCGCACTCCTTGGTCTCGTCGGCGCGTTCCTGCAGGCGCAGCGGATCGTCTTCGAAGGATGGGGCGTGGCGATCCCCTGGGGTGCGATCGTTGCCAGCATCGGGACGTTGATTGTGATCCGCGGCGCCGTGGACGGAACGGGAACCCGCTGGGCCGGGTGGGGTGTGATTCTCGGCTGGCTCGGCGCGAGCCTCGCCCTGGCCGCGGAGTCACCGTCGGGGGATATCGCAATCTCATCCGGTGCGCGGCAGATGGTCTACCTGTTCGCCACGGTGATCATCGGCTCCGCCCTGGCCACGCTGCCGCCCCGGCTGCGGAACCCGCGGACGAGGACGGACGTCGGAGCCTGACGCAGGGATCAGGCGGCCAGCGCTTACCATCAGTGGGTCGCGCCAGTCAGGAGGTCGGGGGTTGTCAGAGCATCGGGCAGGTATGCCCGCGGCAGCCCGGTACACCCTGATCGCGTGCGCCGTGGCTGCGGCGGTCATCGCGGGCGCGTATCTCTGGCTGGTTCTCTCCACGGGCACGGGTGTCCATCCCGGGACAACGGTCTCGGGCATCGCCATCGGGGGCATGACCCGCGAGGCAGCGATCGAGACGCTTCAGCGCCGGGTCGGCGCGGATGCGCGCAAGCACTTCACCCTGGTGGCTGGGGAGGAACAATTCCGGTTGAGCCCCAAGGAGTTGGGCATCCGGCTGCGGCTTCCTGCGACCGTGGATCAGGCCATCGGCCGGAGCTGGAACCCCACCATCGCCCTGCAGAACAGATTCGGGACCGCGGAACTCACCCCTGTGGTGGCCATCGATGACGCTGTCCTCGATCTGGAGATCGCTCGACTTGCGCAGACGATCGATACGACGCCGGTCGAGCCCACGCTCAGCGTTTCGGGAGGCAAGGCGACTCTGACGCCGGGAGTCCCGGGTGTCGAACTCGACCAGCAGGCGACCCGAGATCTCGTGGTTGATCGGCTCCTGGAACCGCGCGAGTCGCTCACCCTGCCGCTGCTCACCGTCTCACCGGCCGTCACCGACGAGGCTGCTCAGCGCGCTCGCGCGCTCGCGAAGGCGGCGATCGCGGAGCCGGTGACTGTTGAGGCCGGGGGAGTCACGGCGACCATCCCGCCCTCCGCGATCGTCAAGGGCTTGAGTTTCGTCCGCGAGGACGGTGAGTTGGTTCCGCGCGTCGACGGGGCCGTGCTCCATGAGTCGATTGCCGATCAACTATCCGAGGTGGAGACCCCGGGTCGTGACGCCACCTTCCAGATCACCAAGGGCGTTCCCGTGGTGGTCCCCTCCCTGGTGGGGAGGGGTATCGAGGACGAGGAGTTGGCGACCGCGGTGGCGGGAGTCCTCGGGGCATCCGGGGATGCTCGGAACGTCACCGTGTCCTTCGGCGTTCGCGAACCGGAACTGACCACGGATGAGGCCAAGGCACTCGGGGTCACGGAGAAGCTCTCGACATTCACCCAGAACTTCCCCTACGCCGCGTACCGCGTTCAGAACATCGGGCAAGCGGCCGAGTACATAAACGGGACACTGTTGATGCCCGGGGAAGTCTTCTCGATGAACGAGGTCATCAAGGAGCGCACACCCGAAAACGGCTACACCCGGGGAATCGTCATCGGCCCCGGTGGCGTGTTCGAGGAGCAACAGGGCGGAGGTGTCTCGGCATCGGCGACCGCCGTGTGGACTGCCGCGTTCTTCGCGGGCATGGAGCAGGTGAGTACGCGTGCACACTCCATCTACATCAGTCGCTATCAGCCGGGTCTGGAGGCGACGGTCGCCTGGGGTCTCTTCGACATGCAGTTCCGCAACACCACAGCCAATGCGGTCTTCATCACGACGAAGATTACGAACACGTCACTCCGGGTCACGTTCTGGGGGACGCGCGAGTATGACGAAATCGCCGCGGAATTCGGACCCAAGACCAACATTCGCCCCTTCGGACTCATCGAGAAGAAGAAGAAGGTCAAGGAAGGCTGCATGGAGCAGGCCGGCATCAATGGCTTCAACATCAATGTGGATCGCGTCTTCTACAAGGACAGCGCCGAGGTGAAGCGGGAAACCTTCACCACCTCCTATCGGCCGGCCCCCGAGGTTAAGTGCGGCGTGAAGAAGGGGAAGGACGACGACGAGTTACCGCTGGACGAGTTCCCACCGGGAACACCGACAACCCCGGGCGCCCCACCCCTTCCGGGGAATGAATTCGTGAACACTCCGGCTGCCTAGCGCGGCTGCACCGTCTGACCCTCGGGGCCATCGGTCACCTGGTATCCGAGTTCGAGGATCCGGATACGGAGCGCATCCGACTCCGTCCAGTCCTTGGCGGCGCGCGCACGCGCACGGTCCTCGAGAAGGTCCAGGATTTCCTCGGGCACCTCACGTGTGCGTCCCACATCGCGGGCCATATCGAGGCCCAAGATCCGATCCGCCCACACGAAGAACTCGAACTTCGCCCCCGCGTCTTCCGGGTCGCGTTCCACCTGATGGAGCACCTGGAGCGCCCGCGGCGTATCGAGATCATCGGCCACTGCCGAGCCGAACTCGTCGCGCCATGCATCGGGGATCGGTCGCGAGGGTGAAGTGGCCCACTCCGCTACGCGCACGCGCCAGCGCGACAGCGTGGTAGCTGCCCCCTCGATGACGGACCAGGTCAGGTTCATCTGCTGGCGGTACCGGTGCTGGAGGAACGCCAACCGGAGCGCGAGCGGATCGATGCCCCTCTCGACGACGTCGTCCACGAGCACCACATTCCCGGCGGACTTACTCATCTTGCGGCCGTCGAAGAGAAGGTGCTCGGCGTGCACCCAGGTGTTGACGACCTCATGGCCCACGGATGCGTTGCTCTGCGCACGTTCGTCCTCGTGGTGCGGGAATCGGAGGTCGATGCCACCGGTATGGATGTCGATGCGCGGTCCCAGCAGACGCACACTCATCGCGCTGCACTCGATGTGCCAGCCCGGGAATCCGCGGCCCCAGGGGGTCTCCCAGACCATCTGTGTCCGAGTGTCACCGGCGTGCTTCCAGAGAGCCCAGTCCGCGTGGAAGCGCTTGGCCGTCGGTGCGTCGGCGTCGAACTTATGGCCAGCGCGCAGGTCCTCGATCCGGTTGCCACTGATGCGTCCGTAGTCGGGGACCGATCGGACGTCGAAATACACCGAACCGTCGTCACCGACGTAGGCGTGACCGGAAGCGATCAATTGACCGATGAGTTCGATCATTGCTTCGATCCAGTCGCTCGCACGGGGGTACTCGTCGGCAGGGTGGATATTGAGTGCCGACAGGTGCCGGTGGAACGCGGCTTCGTAGCGTCGTGCCACGTCGTAGGCGGAGGAGCCGGTGGTCTCGGCCTCGCGGACGACTCGATCCTCCGCGCCACCCTGCCCTTCGTCCACACCGCCGAGGCCGATGTCGTCGGCCATGTGCCCGACGTCGGTGATGTTCTGGACGACCTGGGTGCGCACACCCTCGTCCTGCGCCACGCGGGTGATCAGGTCCGTCACGAGGAAGGTGCGCATGTTCCCCACATGGGCATCGCGATAGACCGTGGGTCCGCAGGCGTAGACGCGCAGCACCCCGGGGGTGATCGGCTCGATTGTCACGGCGGCGCGCGCAACGGTGTCGTACAGGCGCACCAGGTCAGCCTAAGCGGCCCACGGCGCACCCGCCGTGTACGGTGAGAGCCGCAGGGCGGACCTGCCTTGGTTGGGACTTTCGGAGGCTCGCGATGACGTACGTCATCACATTCCCGTGTGTGGATCTCAAGGACAGGGCGTGTATCGAGGAATGTCCGGTCGACTGCATCTACGAGGGTGACCGGATGCTCTACATCCAGCCCGATGAGTGCGTGGACTGCGGTGCATGCGAGCCGGTGTGCCCGGTCGAGGCGATCTTCTACGAGGACGATGTTCCGGACGAGTGGTCTGACTACACCGCAGCGAACGCGGAGTTCTTCGCCGACCTCGGTTCACCGGGGGGTGCGGCCAAATTGGGGCCGCAGTCGATTGACGCTGGCATCCTCGCGAACGTGCCGCCGCAACAGCACGATCACTGACCTTGACTTGGGCGCGGCTCCCAGATTTTCCCTGGGACACCCTCGCGCCTGCGCGTGAACGCGCAGCCGCCTATCCCGGTGGCGTTGTCGATCTCTCGGTGGGGACACCTGTCGATCCCACTCCGTCGGTCATCACGGACGCATTGATCGCGCACGCGAATGCGCCCGGGTATCCCACCACGGTGGGAACGCCGGAACTCCACGCAGCGATCCGCGGCTGGATCGATCGACGACTCGGCGGAGTGTCCGGGGCGGCACTACTGCCGACGATCGGATCCAAGGAGGCGATCGCGACGCTGCCCTGGGTCCTGGGATTGACCGGCCCCGTCGTCATCCCCGAGATCGCGTATCCCACCTACGCCGTCGGCGCCGTTGCGGCCGGCCTGGAATACATCGCCAGCGATCGACCCGAGGACATCGGCCACGCGAGCGCCATCTGGGTGAATTCGCCGTCGAATCCCACCGGTCGGGTCCTCTCCGCGCAGCGTCTGGCCGAGATCGTCACCTATGCGCGCGGACTCGGCATTCCAGTCCTGAGTGACGAGTGCTACGTCGAGTTGGGATGGTCCGCGCAGCCGATATCGGTGCTGCACCCGGATGTGAACGGGGGAGACCTGACGGGAATCGTGGCCGTGCACTCCCTGTCGAAGCGATCCACCATGGCCGGTTACCGATTCGGTTTCCTGGCGGGCGACCCACGCATCGTCGGCGACCTCCTGGAGCGTCGCAAGCACCTCGGCGAGATGGTCCCGGGACCCGTGCAGCACGCGGCGGCGGCGGCCTACTCGGACGACGCTCATGTCGAACTCCAGCGCACCCGCTACGCCCGGAGGCGTGCCCAGTTGCACGCGGCGGTCGAATCCGCCGGTTTCACCATCGAACACAGTGACGCGGGGTTGTATCTCTGGATAACACGTGATGAATCCTGTTGGGATGTCGTGGATTGGTTCGCCACACGGGGCATCCTGGTGACGCCGGGAGACTTCTACGGGCCTCGTGGCGCGCACCATGTGCGGGTTGCACTCACCGCAACGGACACGGCTGTGGACTCGGCCGTGGAACGTCTCGCGGTGTGAGCCCGGTCACGGACCGGGGCTACCCCCCTCTGCTGCGTGACGCGTGGGTACGCTCGGCGTAGGAGGAGTGCGTGAGCGACTCCATACTGAACTACCCCGGGGGCGAGTTGCCTCTGACGGAGATCCCGGCGACGGTGGGTGAGCGCGGCATCGATATCTCACCGCTGCTCAAGGACACCGGTCACGTCACCCTCGATCATGGATTCTTGAACACGGCGGCGTGTTCATCCGCGATCACGTACATCGATGGTGACGCCGGAATCCTCCGGTACCGCGGGTACCCGATCGAGCAATTGGCCGAGAAGTCCACGTTTCTCGAGGTTGCCTACCTCCTGAACTACGGCAATTTGCCCACAGTGCAGGAGTTGGCCGAGTTCGAGTCCTCGATCACGAAGCACACGATGTTGCATGAGGAACTGCGCATGTTCTTCGACGGTTTCCCGCGCGACGCACATCCCATGCCCGTCCTGTCCTCGGCGGTGTCGGCCCTCTCGACCTTCTATCAGGACTCACTCGAACCCTTCGACCCCCGCCAAGTGCACATCTCGATGATTCGCCTTCTCGCGAAGGTGCCCACCATCGCGGCCTACGCCTACAAGAAGTCCGTGGGTCAGCCCTATCTCTACCCGGACAACAACCTCGGCTTCATCGCGAACTTCCTGCGCATGACCTTCGGTGTGCCCGCGGAGGAGTACATCCCTGATCCCATCGTGGTGCGCGCACTCGATCAACTCTTCATACTCCATGCCGATCATGAGCAGAACTGTTCAACCTCGACGGTGCGCATGGTGGGGTCGTCGCACGCGAATCTGTTTGCCTCGGTCTCGGCCGGGATCAACGCCCTCTTCGGCCCCCTGCACGGGGGTGCCAACCAGGCAGTTCTCGAGATGCTGGCGGAGATCCACGCATCCGACGAGGGGGTCGAAGGATTCATCCGACGGGTGAAGAACCGTGAGGATGGAATCCGCCTGATGGGTTTCGGTCATCGCGTGTACAAGAACTACGACCCTCGGGCCGCCATTGTGAAGAAGACTGCCTACGAGGTGTTCGACCAAATGAAGGTCGACGATCCTCTCCTCGAGATCGCGTTGAGGCTGGAGGAGGTCGCCCTCGCCGACGACTTCTTCATCGGGCGCAAGCTCTACCCGAATGTGGACTTCTACACCGGCCTCATCTACAAGGCGATGGGATTCCCCACCCGCATGTTCACGGTGATGTTCGCACTCGGGCGTCTGCCAGGCTGGATCGCCCAGTGGAACGAGATGATCAACGACCCCACGACCAAGATCGGTCGGCCGCGCCAGGTGTACGTGGGCGAGGTGCTGCGGGACTACACCCCGCTCGGTGACCGCTGATCAGTCGGTCGCGTGCAGCGACGGGTTCAAGCCCTGCCACTGACCCGACCGCGGTGACACCTCACTCGCCCCGGTGCTGGAGTTGCGTCGGAAGAGGAGCCCGCTCGCCCCGGACACGTCGCGCGCCTTGACGGTGGTGCCATCCGGCAGGAGCACCTTCGAACCGGCGGTGACATACAGGCCCGCCTCGACGATGCAGTCGTCCCCCAGGGAGATTCCCACCCCGGCGTTCGCGCCGATGAGGCAGCCACCTCCGATGCTGATCACCTCGGTGCCTCCGCCGGAGAGAGTGCCCATGATCGAGGCCCCGCCGCCGATGTCCGAGCCATTGCCCACCACGACTCCGGCGGAGATGCGCCCCTCGACCATCGACGTCCCGAGGGTTCCGGCGTTGAAGTTCACGAATCCCTCGTGCATCACGACGGTCCCTTCCGCGAGGTGGGCGCCGAGCCGCACACGATCCGCATCCGCGATCCGCACCCCGCTGGGCACGACGTAGTCGATCATCCTGGGGAAGCGATCGAGGCCGAAGACGATCAGGTGGATACCCCGGGAGCGAGCCCGCAGGCGCACGTGGGCGATGCGCTCGACCGCAACCGGTCCGAGGTTCGTCCACGCGACGAGGGGAAGGAGCCCGAAGATCCCATCAAGGTTGATGCTGCGGGGCGCAGCCAGGCGCGCGGAGAGCAGGTGCAACCGCAGGTACGCATCCGCGGTGCTCTCCGGTGCCAAGTCGAGGTCCTCGATCACGGTGCGCAGTGTCTGGACTTCCACCCCACGCAACTCGTCATGGGCGATGCCCGATTCGAGACCCGGTACGTCCTCCGGAGTCACGCCCAGGGTCGGCGCCGGGTACCAGACATCGAGGACCACGCCTTCGAACAGGGTGGCCAGTCCCAGGCCGGATGCCGAGCGCATCGCACTACCGTAGCGATGTGGGGCTCGATACCAGCGGTGACGTGATCGATCTCGCCCGTCAATTGATCGACATTCCAAGCGTCTCCGGCGACGAACAGGTGATCGCCGACGCCGTCGAAGCCACATTGCGCATGGCGCCGCACCTCGCTGTCGACCGCATCGGAAACACCGTGATCGCCCGCACACATCGCTCACAGCCACGACGCGTGGTGATCGGTGGCCATCTCGACACCGTGCCTGCACACGGCAATGCGCAGGGTCGTGTCGATGGTGGATTCCTGCACGGCCTGGGCTCTGTGGACATGAAGGCCAATGTTGCGATCGCGCTCCGAGCGGCGATCGATATCACCGAGCCCGGCTACGACGTGACCTACGTGTTCTACGAGTGCGAAGAGGTGGAGGCCGAACGCAATGGATTGCTCCGCGTCGTGCGTGAGCGACCAGAGCTGCTGGCATGTGATGTCGCGATCCTCATGGAGCCCAGCAACGGTGGAATCGAGGCGGGGTGCCAGGGCACGATGCGGGTCGAGGTGACCATCGCAGGTCAGCGCGCCCACAGTGCGCGTTCGTGGATGGGGAGTAACGCGATTCACAGCACGCATCGGCTCCTGGGCGCACTGGACTCCTTCGAGCCCGAGCAGCCGATCGTCGACGGGTTGACCTATCGCGAGGGTCTCAACGCCGTGGGAATCCGCGGGGGAGTTGCGGGAAACGTGATCCCGGATTCCTGCGTCGTGACTCTCAACTACCGATTCGCTCCGCATCGCTCGGAAGGCGAAGCCCAGGACGTCGTGAGGTCTTTTCTCGCCGAGGCTGGCCTCGCCGATGCCGTGCTCGAGGTCGTGGATTCCGCGCCGGGTGCCCGGCCCGGGCTCGATGATCCGGTGATCGCTGGCTTCGTCGCCGCGATGGGTGTGCCACCGCACCCGAAGTACGGGTGGACGGATGTCGCACGGTTCGCTGCCCTGGGGATTCCGGCGCTCAACTTCGGAGCTGGGGATCCCGCTCGTGCGCACCGCGCGGACGAGTGCGTGCCGGTGAGCCAGGTGCGCGAGGGCGAGGAACGCCTGCGCACCTGGCTCGCGACTACGCCTGCTTGATCGCCTCGACGTCCAGGGTGATCGTGACCTCGTCGCTGACGAGAACGCCACCCGTGTCGAGCGCGGCGTTCCACACCAGACCGAAGTCCTTGCGATTGATGGTGGCCTCACCCTCGAAACCGATGCGGGTGTTGCCGAACGGATCTTGGCTGATTCCGACAAGTTCGAACTCCACCGGAATGGACTTTGTAACCCCGTGGATGGTGAAGTCACCGGTCACGATGAAGTCATCGCCGTCCGCCTTCACATTCGTACTGGTGAACGTGAGCGTCGGAAACTTCGCCACGTCGAGGAAGTCAGGGGAGACGAGGTGGCCGTCGCGATCGGCGTTACCGGTCGAGATGCTCGCGGTCTGCGCGACCAATTCCGCCGAGCTATTGGCTGGGTTCGCACCATCGAGGGTCATGGACCCGGAGAAGTCCGCGAACTCACCGCGCACCTTCGCGATCATCGCGTGCCGAACGGTGAAGCCGATCGTGGTGTGGGACCGGTCGATGACCCAGGTCCCGGTCGTTGCCGAGAGGTCCGCCATGGTGCTTCCTTCCAAAGTAGTTGAATGTTCAACAGAAGACTAGCCGCCCTGCGTGACCGTGTCCAACCCGGTTTAATGCTCCGGTGCAGATCGTCTTCGTCCTGCTCGCCATCGCGGTCATCGGCGCCGCCTTCTGGTGGTGGACGCGCACCCGGTGGTCCGACGCCGTCACCCCACCCGACCGTGACCAGCGGCCCGAGGGCTTCGATGTGGTGCTGCGTGGCTATCGGATGGACGAGGTCGACGCCGAGATCGCTGCCCTGCAGGCGCGTGTTCGGGACCTGGAGGGGCGATGACCCGCCAGCCGCACACCTCGCATCTGAGCCTCGACGTTGTCGTGGCTGCACCACCCGAGGCGGTGTTCGCTGCCCTGACCCAGTGGGCTGAGCAGGGGCGCTGGATGCTCGGGACCCGGGTCTCGGTCACACGCGGCGATGGCGTTTCCGTCGGGTCCGAACTCTCCGCGTGGACGGGGGTGGGTCGGGTCGGATTCTGGGACACCATGGTCATCACCCGGTGGGAGCCGCCCGCCCGGGTCGACGTCCTGCACACCGGTTCGGTGGTGCGCGGCACCGGGTACATGGAGGTGCTGGCGCTTCCCGGTCGGCGTTCACGATTTATCTGGTCGGAGGACCTGGTCATCCCCCTCGGCGCGCTGGGTGCCGTCGGCTGGCCGCTCGTGCGCCCGGCCTTCCGGGCCGGAGTTCTGAAGTCCCTGCGCGCCTTCGCCCGCCTCGTGGAGACCGGGACCCTGCCGAGCGCGCCCCTTTCGCACAAGGGATAATGGCGTCTTCGCTGTGGGGCCCTCGGGGCCCGACAGCCAGGAAGGGGTTCACATGGCCGCGATGAAGCCGAGAACGGGCGATGGTCCGCTCGAGGTCACCAAGGAGGGCCGCGGCTACGTCATGCGAGTTCCCCTGGAGGGTGGCGGCCGACTCGTGGTCGAACTCAATGCCACCGAGGTCAAGGACCTCGGTGACGCCCTCCTCGCCGCCGTTCCCGGCTAGACGCCCTCGGATCGTCGGGCCAGGAGCGCCACGAGGAGCCCCGACCCCACCGTCATCAACGCGGGCACCCAATCGTCGTCGTTCTCGATCATGGCCGCGGCGTCGCGCAGTGCGGTGGTATCGATGTCTCGCTGCGACGGGTCCGCCATCCCGGTGGGCCCGAGCATCCCGCAGAGCACGACCAGTCCACCGATCCGCAGCAGGCGCTTGGCCTGGGTGACGATCGCCGGATACTCGGTGCGATCCCCGTCGACCACCACGAGGTCGTAGGCACCATCGGACATGCGCGGGAGCACGTCAAGGGCACGGCCCGCGATGAGCCGCGAACGTGAAGGGCTGTGGCCGAGGTCGGTGAAGGTCTCGCGCGCTGCGCGTTGCCCCTCCGCCTCGATGTCGATGCTCGTGAGCACACCACCGTGCGTCATCCCGGCGAGCAGTGCTGCACCCGAGACTCCTGCTCCGGTTCCCACCTCGACGATCGCCTGCGCAGAGATGGCCGCCGCGAGGAGTCGGAGGGTGGCGGCCGCGGCAGGGGAGACCGGCTCGACGCCGAGGTCCTCGGAACGATCACGTGCACGACGCAGGACGTCGCCTTCCTCGACCCACGTGTCCGCGAACGTCCAGGCCTGAGCGGTGATCGGAGTGCTCATGTTCTCCCCCTCGGGTGATCTGGTCGGGTGGGCACCGCGCGATGCGAGCCTAACGTCCTCTACGGTGGAGGTCTGGTGCTGAGCAGGATCATCACCAGACTCGACGAGCAAGCGAGGCTGGATGTCCGATCCGCTCCTTCCCCGTCCGGTGTATGTGACGCCGGCCGCGCCTCTGCCGATGCCGCCACAGCGGCGTGGCCCGGGCCTGGTGGCGGTCGTGCTCGTGGCCACGGTTGTCTCGCTGATCGTCGGCGGTGTGGCGGGTCTCGGCGGTTATCTCCTCGGCAGCGCCGTGGACAGTTCGGAACCCGAGACCGCGGCTGTCGCGACGGAGACGCGTCCTGCGGTCGTGTCCGATGTCGTCGCCTCCTCGATCGGTGACATCGTCGCCCGAGTTCTCCCGACCGTCGTGTCCATCGAGGTCGTAGGTGACGAGGGTGAGGGCAGCGGCTCCGGATTCATCATCCGTTCGGATGGCTACATCTTGACCAATAACCATGTTGCAGCCCCCGCCGCGGACAACGGCAAGTTGACCGTGTACTTCGACGATGGTGAAGGTGTCCCCGCCACGATCGTCGGCCGCAATCAGTCCTATGACCTTGCGGTGTTGAAGGTCGACGAGGAAAACCTCCCCGTCGTCGACCTGGGTGATTCCGATTTGGTCGCGGTCGGCGATCCCGCCATCGCGATCGGGGCACCGCTGGGACTCGAAGGGACCGTGACGTCGGGCATCATCAGTTCACGTGATCGACCCGTGACCGCGGGGGGTGTCGGCGACCTCTCCTACATCAACGCCATCCAAACTGACGCCGCAATCAATCCGGGCAACTCTGGCGGTCCACTGCTCAACCTCGCTGGACAGGTCATCGGCATCAACTCCGCGATCGCGACGGTGGTGCAGTCCTTCACCGGTGAAGGTGGCTCCATCGGGCTCGGCTTTGCGATCCCGATCAATTCGGCAAAGCGGATCGCGGACGAGATCATCGACACGGGCCAGTCCTCGACTCCGATCATCGGTGTCTCCCTGGACACCGCGTACACCGGCGAGGGTGCGCGCATCAACGAAGTGAATGAGAACGGACCCGCCGACAATGCGGGCCTCCGTCCGGGTGACGTCATCCTCGGCATCGGTGATCGTGATACTCGGGACGCAACGGAACTCGTCGTGGCGATCCGCAGCTACGCTCCGGGAGACGACGTCACCCTCACCTTCGTGCGGAATGGCCGTGAGGAGCAGGTCACGCTGACACTGGGTGCGACCGACTCGCTGAGTTAGAGCGCGTACCCTTACGGCATGTTCGACATCGGCATCGGCGAGATCCTCGTGCTCGCCGTCGTGGGCCTCCTGGTGTTCGGTCCCGATCGCCTCCCGAAGGCCGCCGCGGACGCGGGACGGTGGCTTCGACAGATCAAGGTGATGGCCGCGAACGCAAAGAGCGATCTCGCCGACTCTGCCGGTGTCGACCTCTCGGACACCATAGGGACGGTCAAGGAACTCCGAGACCTCCACCCCAAGCGGTGGGCGGCCGGCATCCTCGATGACGAAGAAGCACCGAAGAAGAAGTCGGCGGGTGCGGTTGGTCCGGTGCCCTTCGATCCGGATGTCGCCTAGGCCGGAGTGATCGTCAGGTTCATTCCGCTGAGTCCGCGGGGACGTGCCGCGAGGGTGTGGGCGAGTTCTGTCAGAGACTGAGCCGCGGGTGCGTCAGGGTGATCGACGACGAGTGGATGGCCGGTGTCGCCGCCCTCGCGGAGCCGCGGATCGAAGGGGATCCGAGCGAGAACCGGGACCTCAGTGCCCAGTGCACGTGAAAGGCGCTCCGCGACGAGGTCGCCACCGCCGACACCAAAGAGATCCAGCGGCTCACCGCAATGCGGGCAGGGGAACCCGGACATGTTCTCCACCACACCGAGCACCTTCTGATGCGTCTGAGTCGCCAGAGTGCCCGCGCGCACAGCAACATCTGCTGCACCCAATTGCGGAGTGGTGACGACGATGATCTCCGCCTTGGGGAGGAGTTGCGCGGTGGAAATCGCAATGTCTCCCGTGCCGGGCGGGAGATCGAGCAGGAGGATGTCGAGATCTCCCCACCATACGTCGGAGAGAAACTGCTCCAGCGCGCGGTGGAGCATCGGGCCTCGGAATGCGATGGGGGTCTCGATGCCGCCCGGCTTGAACGAGAGCATGGAGATCACACGAACGCCGTAGCCCTGCGGGGGCATGATCATGCCTTCCACCATCGTCGGCGGAGTGGTGATCTGGAGGATCCGCGGAATGGAATGGCCGTAGACGTCGGCGTCGAGGAGTCCCACGGTGAGCCCACGCTGGGCGAGAGCGACGGCGAGGTTTGCCGTCACCGAAGATTTGCCGACACCACCCTTGCCTGAGGCGATGGCGAACACTCGGGTCGTGTTGCCTGGTTGCGTGAACACGATCTCTTTCGCGGCGCCCCCACGCAGGGTCGTCTTGAGGGCGGTGCGCTGCTTGTCGCTCATGACGTCGAGGTGCACCTCCACGCGCGTCACGTGCGGGACTTTCAGGACCGCGTCCGACACCCGGTCCTGGATGGCGCCGCGCATAGGACAGGTGGAGACCGTGAGGTAGATGCCGACCTCCACAGTCCCGTCTGACTTCACGTCGATGCCCTTGACCATGCCGAGATCCGTGATCGGGCGGTTGATCTCGGGATCATTGACTGTCTGCAAGGCAGCAGTGATCGCCTCGAGGTCAGGCTGGGTCATGTAACGATGCTAGTCAGCGTCGGGAGGGGCCGCGTCACGCGTGCGACCCTCGAGCGCATCGATCCGCTCGAGGAGCTCGTCGAGAACATCGCGAAGCTCGGAGCGAACATAGTCACGGGTGGCCAGGTCACCGAGACTGGTGCGCAGCGCGGAGATCTCCCGCGCCATGTAGTCGCTGTCGGCGAGGATTCGCTCGGTGCGCTCACGATCCTCTTGATATTGGACACGATCACGGTCTGTCTGCCGGTTCTGGGCGAGCAGAATGAGAGGTGCGGCGTAGGACGCTTGCAGTGAGAGAAGAAGCGTCAGGAATATGAAGGGGTACTCATCGGGGCGCAGGTACTCGGGAGCGAAGATGTTGAACAGAACCCAGACGATGATGACGAGCGTCATCCAAGCGATGAAGGTCCAAGATCCGATATGCCGGGCCACACGCTCGGAGAGTCGGCCGAAGCGTTCGGAATCGACACTGGGTCGCACCGTGAGGGTGCGATCGAGGGGCTGATCCACCCGGTACCTAGCCATCTCCGACCCCCGGGGTGAGGGACTCGCGCCAGTCTTCGGGGAGCATGTGGTCGATGACGTCGTCGACGGTGACGGCGCCCACGAGATGGCCTGCGTCATCGACGACGGGGAGTGCCACCAGGTTGTACGCCGCGAACGAGCGGGTGACCTCGGAGAGTGGTGCACCGGGTGTCATCGGCTCGAGGTTGGTGTCGAGGACCGCGGAGACCAGAGTCGACGGGGGCTCGCGCAGAAGCCGCTGGAAGTGACAGGTCCCGAGATATCTGCCCGTCGGGGTCTCCGTCGGCTGACGACACACGTACACCTGGGAGGCGAGTGCGGGGGACAGGTCCGCATTGCGCACCTGGGCCAACGCGTCCGCCACGGTCGCATCCGGAGGGAGGATCACGGGCTCGGTCGTCATCATGCCGCCCGCGGAGAAGTCGTCGTAGGTGAGCAGGCGGCGAATGTCCTCCGCCTCATCGGGCTCCATCCGATCCAGCAGCAACTCGGCGGTGTCGGGTGGCAGTTCGGAGATCAGGTCCGCCGCGTCGCCGGGGTCCATCTCTTCGAGCACGTCGGCAGCTCGCTCAGCCTCCAGTTGCTGCATGATCTCGACGCGGTCATCCTCGGGAAGCTCCTCGAGGATGTCGGCGAGCCTCTCGTCGTCAAGGGACCGAGCCACCTCGAGCCGGCGGGCGGTGGGGAGATCGTGCAGGACGCTCGCGACGTCTGCGGCGAGCATGTTGTCGAGGGTGGCGATCAAGAGTTCCGCAGGTTGCTGCGGATTGGGGAGTGACAGGCCAGTGATCTCATCCCACTCCACAACAAACTTCTCACCGCGACGCCGGAGACCGCCGCCACCACGACGCACGAAGATCTGGCTGACCAGCCACTCGCGCGTGCGCGTGAATTCGACTCCGACGTCGAGGACCGTCACGCGCTCATCCGATTCCACAAGAGTTACGTTGCGGTCCAGGAGTTCGGCGATGACAAGCGTCTCGTTGGACCTCTGCTCAAATCGACGCAGGTTCAGCGCTCCCGAGACCACGACCTGGCCGACGTCAATGGCACTCACCTTGGTCATCGGTACGAAGATGCGACGACGGGGAGGCACCTCGATGACCAGGCCGGTGAGCCGGGGAGGATTGCCGACCCGCATCACGACGATGGCATCACGCACCTTGCCCACCTGGTCGCCGCGGGCATCGAAGACGCCCATCCCGCCCAGGCGGGCCAGGAATACCCTCTGCTGCACCGGCACCGTCACGCGGGAAGGCTACTCCCGCATCTTGCTCAGGAGTCACACGTGAATCAGGTCATCACGCGCCCCCCGGCGGCGGACCTGGCGCGCCTCTCCGTGGCCATCGTGTTCATCGCCCTGAGCGGTCCCCTGATCGTCGCCACCGCCGCCGCACCGTTGGCCATCGCCTTCTGGCGCTGCTTCATCGCCGGGGGCGTGACGGGGGTCTTCGTGCTGGTGCGCGAGCGCGCCGCAGTGACCTCCCTGAACCGGCGGGAGATTCGGCTCACGGTGATCGCGGGGGTCTTCCTCGGCCTCCACTTCGCGGCATGGATCCCCTCTCTGACCCTCACGTCGATCGCGTCGTCGACAGCATTCGTCGCCACCCAACCGATCTGGGCCGCGGTGATCGCCCGCGCGCTCGGGATCCGTGTTCCACGGACCGTGTGGATGGGGATCGTTGTCGCTTTCGCGGGAATCCTCCTCCTCGGTGGGATTGACTTCTCCATCGAGCCACGCGCATTGATCGGTGATGCCTTGGCCTTGATCTCCGCTGTACTCGCGGCTGCGTATGTCACCGTGGCTGAGCGTGTTCGACAGACGGTCCCGACAGCAACCACGACGTCGATGCTCTATTTCGCATCGGCGATAACGATCATCCCGATTGCGCTGATCGCAGGTCAGCCCTTCGTGGGATTCAGTGCACAGGCGTGGCTGATGATCCTCGCCATCACCGTAGGCGCGCAGCTGCTGGGACACACATTGATGAACAAGGTTCTGGCGACCACCCCCGCCACCGTCGTCTCGCTGGCCATCCTGTTGGAGATGCCCGGAGCAACCATCATCGCCGCGATCTTCCTCGGCCAGATTCCATCACTCGCGGTCTATCCCGCCATGGCGCTGATCTTCGCAGGACTCGTGATCGTCATCCGGTCGAGTTCACCGCGCGCGGTGACGGAGTCGAGCCCGATTTAAGTACGGCTGCCATCGGGATGATGACGGCCGCGGCTGCGGCTGCGCAGGCGACGCCCCAGCCGGGACCTGCGGACTCGGCGACGAATCCTACGATCAGCGGTGCGATGAAGAAGCCGGAGCGCGCAAGCCAACTGACCACGGTGACACCGGATGCCGGGCGGATCCCCGGGATGTGCGCTGCTGCACGCATCGCGGCGGGGAAGAGGGTCGCGATCCCGTACCCCGTGACGATGCAGGCGAGGGTGAAGCCAATGAGGGACGAGCTGAGCAATCCCAGCAGGAGCGCCACCGTTGCCGCCACCATGCTGAGGCGTACCACCGTGATTTCGCCAAACCGATCAACCAAGCGATCACCGGTGAATCGACCCGCCATCATCGCGATGGTGAACGCCACGAAGGCGATGCCGACGAACTGTTCGTCGACCCCGATCGATCCAAGGTAGATGGAACTCCACCGGGGAGGAATCTCTTCCACGGAGACCGCGAGCAGCGTGAAGATCCCGAGCATGAACGTGAGGGGGTTGAGGGAGGCGACACGGAAGCGCTGACCGACGGAACCGGGATCAGCGAAGGACGGCACGTCCTCCTCGTCGAGATGGGTATCGGGATCGGAGCCCGGGAGCAGATTGCGTGACGCGATGACTGTCGCGAGCACGGCTATGGCCGCGGAGAAGATCAGCGTAGGAAGCAACGGTGCGCCAATGAGCAGGCTGCCCGCGCCGATCGCGCCGCCGATGACCGTGCCCAGGGACCAATAGCCGTGGAAGGAATTGAGGATCGATGTCGAGTACAACTTCTGGACTCGGATTCCGTGGGCGTTCATGGCTGCGTCGGAGATCGCATCCATGCCCATCATCCAGGCGAGGATCACGGCAAGGATCCAGGGAGAGGGCGCGAGCGCGATCAATGGGGCCACCGGGGCGAACAGCAGAATCGTGACGACCGCGACCCGGCCGCTTCCCCAGCGAGCACTGGCCCGTCCTGCAACAAGCCCGAAGGCGATACCACCCATGGCGCCCACGGCCAGCACCACACCGACCGTCGCATCGGACATACCGAGACGTGATTGCACGTCGATCAGGCGGGGCACCCAGGTCGCGAGGGACATCCCGTTGGCGAAGAACAAGAGTGCGACCGCAAGGCGGGCCCGTGACGCCATCCGAGAAACCTACGGCGTCACTAGCATCCACCACATGGACGGCACGGAAATCGAGATTCCGTGCGTGGGCGCGGTGTGCATCGACGATGCGCACCGGATTCTGCTCATCCTTCGAGGTCAACCACCGGCCGAGGGTCTGTGGTCGCTGCCCGGTGGGCGGGTCGAGGCTGGCGAGTCTGCCACCGCCGCCGTGGTGCGTGAGGTGTGGGAGGAAACCGGGCTGTCGGTGCAGGTCGAGCGTGAGGTGGGAACCGTGCGTCGCGAAGTTCCCTCGGGCGGGACCTACGTGATCCGCGACTTCCTGGTCTCCGTGCTCTCGGGGGAACTGTGCGCGGGCGACGATGCGCGTGACACGCGGTGGGTACCCCTACGAGACCTCGAACACTGGGATACCAGCCCGGGTCTCATCGAGGCCCTGGATTCCTGGGGATTACGAGACAACGGATTCCTGCATCAGTCGTAGGCTCCAACGGTGTCCACGCGCCTGAAGGTGTCCCCGAGCAAGATCGCAGCGTGGCACAACTGTCCACGTGCCTTCCTGTTCCGATACATCCAGCGTCCGCGCGTGCCGCGCCTCAGTTGGGCGCATACGAACTTCGGTATCTCGATTCACAACGCGCTCAGGGGTTGGTGGGATCTACCGGTCGACCAGCGGCAGCCGAATGCAATCCACGCTGTCCTGGAGTCCGCGTGGATTCCCGCCGGTTTCCGCGATGCGGAGCACAGTGACGAGTGGCGTACCCGGGCAATAGCGATGACGCGGGCCTATCTGAGCGAGGTCGATCCCCGCCAGGAGCCATTGAGCCAGGAGAGGACCCTGGGATTCGTGACCGACACCCTCGTTATCGAGGGACGCATCGACCGTATCGACGAACGGGATGGTCGATATGTGGTCGTCGACTACAAGACGGGACGCGATGTCCCGACCTCAGATGATGTCCGGTCGGCCGAGGCTTTGGCGTTGTACGCCCTGATGGTGCACCGCACGCTGAAGAAGGCCTGCACGACGGTGGAACTGCACCACATCCCCAGCGCCACCGTGGTCTCCTGGGAGCACTCCGACGCATCCCTGGAGGAGCACCTACGTCGCGTGGAATCAGCGGCAGAGGACATCCGACGCGCACAAGACACCCTCGCTGCGGTCGATGAGGGGATCGTCGACGAAGTCGTCGAGGAAGTGTTTCCTGCGAGGCCGAGCGGACTGTGCTCCTACTGTGAATTCCTCGAGATCTGTCCGGCGGGTCAACGCGGCCACGAGCGGGCGCGCCCGTGGGCGGCGCTGCGCGAGGAGGTCATGCCCCCAGGCTGATCCAGTGCGCCCGACGGTTACTCCAGTACGTCGTCCACCGCGCGGAGGCCGGTGCTGCCGAATCGACGACATCATCGATATCGATATCCGTATCGGTCTCGATAGTCTCGACGTCCACGACATCATCAATATCAATGTCTACGTCCACATCGACATCTCCGGGACCGACGAAATCAATATCCGGATCCGCGCTCGACTGCGGTGCCGAAAGTCCGGACCTACCGGGGCGGTCGAAGACTCGGACCACCACTGTGCCGTCGATGTCCTCTGACTCCACGGTGCGCGTCGAGGGGAATGTGACCAGGAATGCGCGCTCGAGGGTGGGGCGGGGTTCATCCCGCAGACGCATAGCAAAGATCGGATCGACGGCCGCGCGCTCCTGGGCGTAAGTCTCGATCTCTGCGGCGGCTGGCTGTGGGCGAGTGGCGCGCACGGCGGCCGAGATCGCGGGCCCGCGTCCGCTCGCAATCAGCGGTGCGATTGTGTCGGGCACTCCGGCCTGCGCCAGTGCCGTGGCGAGATCGCTCTGGGCATCCCGAAGGGCATGGGCGTCCAGGCACGTGTTGATCAAGAACTCTTCCACGGTGGTGACCGACATGGTGCTCTCCTTCACAGACGTCGACGTGCCTATTCTCCGTCGCGCTCACGCAGTATTGCGAGGGTATCCGATTGTGGTGGGGGTGCGCCCAACGGCGGGATGAACATCGTGGAAATCGCGGTGAGGTCGGCCTGCTGCACCTGTGCCACGGGGCGCACCACGACTCGCGGGTGGGCCAGGGGGTGCTGCGCGGCCTCGTAGATGACCACCTCGTGCTCCGGCGAGTACAGCTCCACAAGCCGGGAGATGAGCAGGTCCAGGTGTCGGCCGTCGAAGCCGGCGCGGTTGAACCCGTGGTCTCCCACCAACCCCACCTGCCACAGGATGAGGGGGACGTGGATATCGATGGTCACCGCACGCGTGATGAAGAAGGTGGCCTCGTAGGTCTGGAGACCGTGGGCCGCCGGGTCCACCTCGAGGTCCGCGATGAGGCAGTCCTCTGCGGAAACCCCGGGCAACATGCGGGCCGGGTACCCCAGGTCGCGCAGTTCTTGGATGGCAACGAATGTGGGGTTCACAAAGACACCGGGGTGCCCATACATCACCACGACCACCTCACGCCCCTCACAGACGTGCCAGACCATCCGATCCGCCATAGCGCGATACGTCTCTCGGCGCGGGCGATCCTGGCCGTAATAGACGTGCAGGTCTTCGATCCGGGGGTTCAGATCGCGAATGAAGCCGTCGGTGACAGCGTCAGCCGCACAGATCAAGACCATGTCCGCGGCGCGGATATGCGCTTGTGCTTCGAGTGTCAGGTGTGCCACGGATTTAATGCCCGAGCCGACGGCTGTCAGTGAGCCGCGACGGTCCTCGTCTGCCACCATTCACGCCTCTCGTTGAACATCCATGGAATCGGGTTGCTCACACTAACCTTGGTGTATGTCCGAGCCCGATGTGAGCCCGCCGACTCCACCGACGGACGGTGAAGCCCGGAAGCCTGGTGACCAGCGCGCGCAGTCCTCCGGCATTCGGTCCCGACTTGCCGCGGAGGCCGCGCTCCCGATTCCCGTTCCCACCTGGTTCGTGGTGATGCGGGCGATCACGAAGTCCATGGCATACGGGCTCATCGTCACGTGGCTGGCGTTCGTCCCCGTTCACGACGTCGGGCGCACGGTGCTCTGGATCATCCTCGCCGCAATGTGGGCAGTGATCCTCGCCGCGATGATCCTCGACATCATCCATCGGCGGCGCACTCAGGAGTCGCGTCTGGTGCGGATGTCGGATGTTGCGATGCTTCTGGCCCCCCTGCCCATCTTCATCAACCTCCCCGGCCTCGCGATCGTGTTCCTGGTTGTGGGGTACGTGCTCCAACTGCGACGCATCTCGGCAGGCCAAGTTTTCATGTTCGTGCTCCTCGGGTCGGTAGGCACAATCATCATGGGATCAATCGCTCTCCTTGGTGCGGAGGCGCAAAACCCGAACGCTCCTCTTGCGCAGCCGGGAGCCGCTGCGGAGTTCACAGTGGCCACGCTCTTCCGCCTCACGTCACTCAAGGTGGGGGCTCCGCTGACCGATGAGGGTCAGATCATCGTCACTGTTCTCCAGATCGTGAGCGCCATTTTCTTGGGGGCTCTCTACGGGGGACTGCTCACGTGGGCGGTGCGCGATTCCCGCTCTAGCAAGTCCACGAGTCGGCAGACCTCGACAACGGATGCGCGGCTGGCATACGTCATCAAGCAGCAGCAGGAGATCCTGCGGCGACTCGATGCCCTAGCACCGACATCGGAGAGCACCCAGCACGAAGATCCACCGCGAACCTGATGCCGCTCGGAGAGGGCCCCGCCGTGCTCGAGGGTGCACGGGTGCTGGCGATTGCCAACCAGAAGGGCGGGGTCGCGAAGACGACCACGTCGATCACCCTGGCGTCCGCGTTGGCTGAGCGAGGAAAGCGTGTGCTCGTTCTCGATCTCGATGCGCAGGCGTGCGCGAGTTTCTCGTTGGGTATCGATCCCGAGGATGTCCCACGCGATGCCACACCGTTCCTGGGTGATTCCGCGCGAATCATCGGCACGGCCGAGGGTGTGGATCTACTCCCCGCCACATCGGACCTTGCCCGTGCGGACCATGCGCTCGCGGCGAGATCGGGACGGGAGAGACTTGTGCGCGACTTCGTGGCCTTGCACCGCGGGAAGTACGACTGGGTGATTCTCGATTGCTCGCCGTCCTTGGGCATCATGACAATCAACGCGCTCGTCGCAGCCGACGACGTCCTCATCCCTGTTCATTGCGAGACCCTGTCCCACCGCGGAGTGGGTCAAGTGATGGAGGCGGTGGCGGAGGTGCAGCGGTGGGCAAATCCTGATCTGCGCGTTGTCGGCATCCTCCCGACCCTGTACGACGGACGGTCGCTGCATGCGCGGGCGATTCGCGATGATCTCGCCGAGCGCTACGACGTGCCCGTGCTCGCACCGATTCCCCGAAGCGTGCGCGTCGCGGAAGCTCCGGCAACGGGACGGACGATCTTGGCCACCGCGTCGGGGAGTCCCGCCGCCCGTGCCTATCGCGAACTCGCCGCAGCGTTACTGGCCTGAAACCGGTTCACCCTTGCGGGTTCGCTGGCGAGGGCGCTTGGACTTCTTCTCCCGGTCCTCACGTGGGCGCTCGCTTTTCGCGCGCTGTTCCGATGGGCGCTTCGGCTTGTCACGACCCTTGCCCGACTTCTTCCCGGTCTCACCGATGTCTTCGACGGCTTCGGCCGTGAGTCCGGCGCGGGTCCGCTTGTCCTTGGGCAGTGTGCCGGTGGTTCCCGCCGGGATCTTCAAGCCCGTATAGACGTGCTCGCTTGTCGAGTACGTCTCGATCGGATCCTTGAAAGGCAACTTGAGTGCGCGATCGATCATCTGCCAGCGCGCCACGTCTTCCCAATCCACGAGCGTCACGGCGACGCCGGAGGCCCCCGCGCGGCCCGTCCGCCCAATCCGGTGGAGGTAGGTCTTCTCATCATCCGGGCATTCGTAATTGACCACGTGCGTCACGTCGTCGACGTCGATGCCGCGGGCGGCCAGGTCCGTTGCGACGAGCACATCTACTTTGCCGGAGCGGTAGGCGCGCAACGCTTGCTCGCGGGCACCCTGTCCGAGGTCACCGTGCACGGCGCCGACGGCGAAGCCACGCTCGGTGAGCTCGTCCGCGATCTTCTGCGCCTTGCGCTTGGTGCGCGTGAAGATCATCGCGAGGTGTCGTCCCTCTGCTTGAAGGATCCGCGCGACGAGTTCCACCTTGTCCATCGGATGTGCTCGCCACACATGCTGTTCGATGGCGTCGACTGTCGCGTTGTCATCACCGGGTTCCGATGCGCGGATGTGGATCGGTTGTCGCATGTAGCGCCGCGCGAGAGCAACGATCTGCCCGGGCATCGTCGCGGAGAACAGCATCGTCTGCCGTTCCGTGGGAAGGAGGTCGACGATGCGTTCGACGTCGGGAAGAAATCCCATGTCGAGCATCTCGTCCGCTTCATCGAGAACGAGAACGCGCACGTGACTCAACACGAGTGATCCGCGTGTTGCGAGATCGATGATGCGGCCGGGTGTTCCGACCACCACATCGATGCCGGCCGTGAGCGCGTCTATCTGGGGCTCGTAGGCACGGCCACCGTAGATCGCGAGAACACGCATGCCCTTGATGCGACCGGCGCGCTCGAGGTCGGTGGCTACCTGCAGGGATAGTTCGCGTGTGGGGCAGACGACGAGGGCGTGAGGTGCCCCGACGCCTGGCTCGCTCGGGTACTCGGGTGCAAGGGGTGAGGTCAAGCGTTGAAGCAGCGGGATCCCGAATCCGAGTGTCTTCCCGGTGCCGGTCTTGGCTTGTCCGATCAGATCCTTGCCCTCGAGGGCCAGTGCCATGCACATCTGCTGGATCGGGAACGCGTATTCGATGCCATCGGCTGCCAGGGCCTCGACGATGGACTTCTCGGCGCCGAGTTCCGCGAACGTGGGGGCCGAGGTGGGGTCAACTGTGCTCAGAACTTCTCCAAGTCTCTCGCGCGGTGAGTGTCGCGCGGCGTCATGCACGATTGTGCTGACTTCACTGTACCCGGTGGCCCCACTAGCCTTACGACCCATGTCGGTATCGGTGGAACTCCTGCAGGACGATCCGGAGTATCGGGCCGCCGTCGTCGACCTCCTTGGTGTCCTCGCTTATGGAGAGTTAAGCGCCTTCGAGCGGATCGCGGCCGACGCTGCGATGTCTCCCACCTTGGCGGACACGGTTGCCCTCTCCGGCATGGCCGCGGCGGAGTTCCGTCATTACGAGGAGTTGAGCCGACGGTTGAGGGATCTCGGAGTCGACCCTCTCGTCGCGATGGAGCCGTTCCGCACGCCGATCGATGACTTCCATGCACACACCAAGCCAAGTGACTGGCTCGAGGGCCTGGTCAAGGCGTATGTCGGCGATGGGATCGGATTGGACTTCTACCGGGAGATCGCCGTCCGCCTCGATCCCGAGACGCGGGAGTTGGTGCTCCGGGTGTGCGAGGACCTGGGTCAGGCGGTCTTCATCGTCGATGCGGTGCGATCGGCGATCGATGAGGATCCACGGGTAGCCGGCCGGCTCGCTCTGTGGGGTCGCAGGCTCGTCGGTGAAGCACTATCCCAGGCGCAACGCGTCGCCGCGGAGCGCGATGCGCTGTCGAGCCTGCTTGTCGGAGGCGTGGATCGGCCGGGCGCAGACTTGGCCGAGATCGGTCGTATGTTGGCGCGCTTAACTGAGAATCACTCGCGCCGGATGGCGGAGATGGGGCTTGCCGCTTAAGCCGGAGACCCGAATCCGACGCGACCACGCGTGGTCGGGGTGATTTCCACGAACGCGATCTTTTCCGCGGGGACCAGCACGGTGCGCTCCTTGGAATCTGCGAGACGTAGGACATCACCCTTGGTGATAGCGGCACGCACCTGACTCTCGATGGCCTCGATCGACTCCTCGCTGTCGATGGTCAACTCACGCGGGTGGTCATGGACACCGATCTTGATTTCCACTACAGATCCTCACACTTGGGGAGCACCATGGTCTCAGGAAGCGTCGGGGGAATCCTCACGAGGGTGGCTTAACGGGAAGCCGCGTATACCGCGCCAGGCGAGGGCGGCGACGAGGTCCGCTGCTTCATCGCGATCCATCGGACCGGCATGGCCGCGGATCCAGCGGGTTGCGGCCACCTGGGCCAATCCCTGCAGGGCAGATCCCAGCAACAGGGTTTCCGACTCACCGAGGTCAGTGTCCTCCGCAATGACCGCCGCGATGCGCCGGGCGACTTCGGCATGGGCCCGGTCGACGCGAATACGGACGTCGTCGTTACCGATGATGTCGCTCTCGAAGAGGAGTCGGTAGATCCCGTCTGTCGAGTCGACGAATGCGAAGTAGGCACGCATCGTCTGTTGTACACGCAACTTGTTGTCCGATGTGGATCGCAAGGCGATGTCCGTTGCGGTAAGTAGTTCGTCGATGGTGGTGTCCAGCACCGCCAGATAGAGATCGAGTTTGCTATCGAAATGCTGGTAGAGAACCGGCTTGGTGACACCTGCACCGTCGGCGATTTCCTCCATGGAGGTCGGGTGGTATCCGCTGCCCCCGAAGACATCCCGGGCGGCCGCCAGGATCTGTTCGCGTCGCTGCTCGCGCGGAAGCCGTGCCCCCCGCGGCGCCGCCTCGGTCATCCAGTCACCCTAGTGGGATGCATGTCCCCTCACGGGTGGGTCAGCACGTACCCTGACCGCATGAGCGCACCCGGACCGTTCCCCGGCACCGAGGTTGTACTTCCCGATCGCACACTGCATGTTCGCCATGCGGAGGCACCGGAACTTCCCCCGGCAATGTTCATCCACGGGCTCGGCGGATCGGCGTTGAACTGGACCGACCTGATGTTCCGCATGCGCAACGAGGTCGATGGGTACGCGGTGGATCTCGGGGGATTTGGAATGTCCCCGCCGCCGCGTGACGGTGACATGTCACCCAAGGGGCACGCGCGCGCGTTGGCTGCTCTTGTCGAGCATCTCGGCCTTTCCCCGGTGCACCTATTCGGTAACTCCTTCGGTGGTGCGGTGGCGATCAACATCGCGGCGCGCTACCCGAACCTCGTCCGATCCCTGACGCTCATCTCGCCGGCACTCCCAAGCCTCTACGCGACCAAGGGCAACATGCACCTGCCGATGATCGCCCTCCCCGGAGTGGGAGAGCGGCTCATGCCGAAGTTCCTGCAGGCACCCGCTGTCGAGCGCGCTCGCATGTCGATCACCGCGAACTTCGCCGATCCCAGTCGGATGTCCCCGGAGCGCATGTCGGAAGCAGTCGCCGAGCTCGAACAGCGGACCGGACTCCCATACGTCCCGGAGGTCTTCCTGCGGACCCTGCGCTCCTTGCTCAAGACGTATGTGGACCGAGGTCCCGAACGTCCCTGGAAGTTGGCCGAGCGCGTGCGCGTCCCCACCCTCCTCATCTACGGCCGCAAGGATCCGCTCGTGGACGCCCGCTCCGCGCACCGAGCGACCTCCGTCTTCCCGGA
This sequence comes from Actinomycetota bacterium, assembly GCA_046091195.1. Taxonomy (GTDB): domain Bacteria; phylum Actinomycetota; class Actinomycetes; order S36-B12; family S36-B12; genus VGCC01. The sequence goes on along the minus strand of JBJTBD010000054.1, from coordinate 2,147 downwards.
CGCACATGTCGTGGTCCTCCCCGACAGCGGGCATGTCGCGCAGATGGAACACCCGGAGTTCGTCAAGTCCGCCTGGGATCGCTTTATCGCGCGCGACTCCCGCGTCGACGCGCGTTGATCCACAGGCCGTTGTCCACAGGAAGAATTTCGGGGATTCCTGCGCTCACCTGACCCGTCCTACCGTCACCGAACTACTACGGGATGGGCGAGCAATGGACGTCGACGTACGCGAACAGCTCGAGAGTCGTATTCGTGGTCACATCCGGCGGGACGGTATCGATCCGCTCCTCGACTCCGACCGTGTCCTTCGACTCATCGAGCAGGAGGCGGCGGAGTTCCTCCTTACCCAGGGCATGGGGGATGCGCGCACTCTGATTCGCGACGTCCACAACGCCGTGTCGGGGTTTGGGCCCCTGCAGCACCTCTTCGACGATCCCACGGTGGAGGAGATCTGGTGGAACGAGCCGACGCGGATATTCGTCGCCCGAGAAGGTCGGGCCACGGTGACCGACGTCAGGTTCACCGAGGCGGAGGTGCGGGCGCTAGTCGAACGCATGCTGCGGACATCGGGTCGACGCCTAGATCTCACCGAGCCCTTCGTCGATGCCACGTTGCCGGATGGGAGCCGATTGCACGTTGCGATTCCCGACGTCACCCGACGCCATTGGGTGATCAACGTCCGGAAGTTCATCGTGCGTCCCCGTCACATCCAGGATCTGGTTCCGCGGGGAACGATCACCCAGCATGCGGCACGGTTCCTCGACGCGAGTGTTCGTGCGGGCCTGAACATCATCGTCGCAGGCGGAACTCAGGCGGGAAAAACAACATTGATGTGCGGGCTTCTCGGATGCATTCCACCTCAGGAGCGGATCGTGAGTTGCGAGGAAGTCTTCGAAATCGACATCGATCATCCGGATTGGGTCGCGATGCAGACGCGCGACCCCAGCCTGGAGGGGACGGGTGGGATCCCGCTGCGGCGCCTGGTGCGGGAAGCGCTCCGCATGCGCCCCACGCGGCTCATCGTGGGCGAAGTGCGCCAGGAAGAGGCGTTGGACTTGCTCATCGCCATGAATTCCGGCATGCCGGCCATGGCGACCGTTCATGCCAACAGTGCGCGGGAAGCTGTCACGAAACTCTGCACGCTGCCCCTGCTCGCGGGTCGAAACATCCCAGGCGAGTTCGTGGTGCCCACGGTCGCGTCGTCGGTCGAAGTGGTGGTTCACACGCGCACCGCGAACGATGGTGCGCGGCGGATCACCGAGATCGCCGGAGTCACCGGCCGCGTCGAGAACGGTGTCGTCGAGATGTCCTCGATCTTCAAGGACGTCGGCCAAGGACTGGTGCGCGGCAGTGGGTACCCGCCGCATGGCGATCGATTCGCACGCTGCGGAATCACGCTCGCCGAGTTGCTGGATCCGACACTGACCCGGGTTGCCTGATGGGTGCCATCGTCGGTCTGGCTTTCGCCGTCGGAGTCCTTCTCATTCTCGGAACCGGTCGAGTTTCCCCCCGAGTCGTGCGTCCATCACGACTGACCGCACTCATCACCCACTCCGGCATTCCACGGGTGACGCCAGCGGGAGTGGTCAGCGCCTGTATCGCATGCGCGGTCGTCATCGGTGCACTGACGCTGATCGTGACGGCGGTCCCGATGGCAGCCCTCCTGGCAGCGGCTCTCGCCGGTGGTGCACCGCTCATGCTGTTGCGTCGCCGCGTTCGGCAACGCATCGCGTCGAGACGTGCCTCCTGGCCGGATGCTGTGGATTCCCTCGTCTCCGGGGTACGCGCCGGCCTCGCGCTCCCGGAAGCCGTCGCCGATCTCGGTGTGCGCGGTCCGGAGCCCCTTCGTCCGTACTTCCTCCGATTCTCAGGGGAGTACCGGGCGACCGGTTCTTTCCCGGGTGCACTCGAGGTTCTCCGCGAGGAGATGTCGGATCCGACGGCCGATCGCGTCGTGGCCGCGCTCGCGGTCGCGTGGGATGTGGGCGGCACAGACCTCGGGACTGTGCTCCGCACACTGGCGGTCCTCCTCCGTGAAGACGCGCGCACTCGTGGCGACATCGAGGCGCGACAGAGCTGGACGGTCAACGCTGCGCGAGTGTCGGTGGCTGCCCCCTGGGTGACCCTCGCACTGCTCTGCACACGAC
>JBJTBD010000053.1:0-21644 GCA_046091195.1 Actinomycetota bacterium | reverse complement strand
CGACATGCAGGCATTGTTCCCTGTCCCCTTGCATTGCGCCCGGAAGGAGGGCATCATAAGTTACTGGCCAGTAACTTAGCCCGATGAGGATGCCATGAGCCATTACAAGAGCAACGTCCGCGATCTCGAATTCAACCTGTTCGAGGTGTTCGGTGCCGGGGAACGCATGGGCACCGGCCCGTTCGCCGACATGGATGAGGAGACCGCCCGCGGCATCCTCGAAGAGGTCAACCGACTCGCCGTCGGCCCCCTCGCCGAATCCTTCGAGGACGCAGACCGCAATCCTCCGGTCTACGACCCGGAAACGAAGTCCGTGACGATGCCGGAGGGCTTCAAGAAGAGCTTCCGCGCACTCATGGAATCCGAGTGGTGGCGGTTGGACCTCCCGCAGCACATCGGTGGCGCTGGTGCACCGCCCTCCCTGCGCTGGGCCGCGAGCGAACTCATGCTCGGTGCGAACCCGGGAGCGTTCCTGTTCATGTCCGGCCCGAACTTCGCCGCCGTTATCGACGGGCTGGGAACAGACGAGCAGAAGAAGTTCGCCGCGCTCATGATCGACAAGGGGTGGGGCGCCACGATGGTGCTCACCGAGCCCGATGCCGGATCCGATGTCGGTGCCGGCCGCGCGAAGGCATTCGACAACGGTGACGGCACCTGGCGCATCGAAGGCGTGAAGCGCTTCATCACCTCGGCCGAGCACGACATGGCCGACAACATCGTGCATCTCGTGCTCGCCCGGCCGGAAGGTGCCGGGCCCGGCACGAAGGGTCTCTCACTCTTCATCGTGCCGAAGTACCACGTCGATCTGGAGACGGGTGAACTCGGCGCGCGCAACGGCGTCTACGCCACCAACGTCGAGAAGAAGATGGGCCTGAAGGCCTCCACCACATGCGAGATGACCTTCGGCGAGAAGGAGCCGGCCACCGGCTGGCTGCTCGGCGAGGTCCACGACGGCATCGCGCAGATGTTCAAGGTCATCGAATACGCGCGCATGATGGTCGGCACGAAGGCCATCGCGGCACTGTCCACGGGATATCTGAACGCCCTCGATTACGCGAAGACTCGCGTGCAGGGACCGGACCTGACGAAGATGCTGGACAAGGCCTCCCCGCGCGTCACGATCATGCACCACCCCGATGTCCGACGCAGTCTGATGCTGCAGAAGTCCTACGCGGAAGGGCTGCGGGCACTCGTCGCCTACACCGCCTACTGGCAGGACCTGGTTCAGATGGCGCAGGCGGGCGTGCCGGATATCGATCTCGACATGGCCGAGCGGATGAACGATCTTCTGCTTCCCCTCGTCAAAGGTGTGGGCTCGGAGCGCAGCTACGAGATGCTCGCGGTGGCGCTGCAGACCTACGGTGGTTCGGGCTACCTGCAGGACTACCCGATCGAGCAGTACATCCGCGACGCCAAGATCGACACCCTCTACGAAGGCACCACCGCGATCCAGGGTCTCGACTTCTTCTTCCGCAAGATGGTGCGCGATCAGTTCCGGGCGATCACCTACCTCGCGAACCAGATCACCGAGACTGTGAAGGGTGACGAGGGCTACGGGCAACTCGCCACCGAGCGCGAGTTGCTCGGAAAGGCACTTGAGGATGTCCAGGGGATCGTCGGTGTCATGGGCCAGTGGGCGATGGCATCGCAGCAGAACCCCGAGGAGGTCTACAAGGTCGGCCTGAACAGCACGCGTCTGCTCATGGCAACCGGCGACCTGGTCATCGGGTGGCTGCTCGTGCGCCAGGCCGAGGTGGCCCTCGCCGCTCTGGCCGCCGGGCCTTCGCCGCGCGATAAGGCGTTCTACGAGGGCAAGGTGGAGACAGCGCGGTGGTTTACGCGCAACCGCCTCCCGCTGCTCTCGGCTGAGCGCACCATCGCGGAGGCCACAGCCGGCGAGATCATGGAATTGCCCGAAGAGGCCTTCTGACCCCTGCGTTCGGCAAGGCCACCTGCGTCGTACCCTCACGAGTATGGCCAGGTACCTCGTGTCTCTGCTCGCGCTCGCCGTATTTCTCGCACCGTCCGCGAGTGCGCACAGCGATCTCGTAGGGACGACTCCTGCGGACGGCGCTGTGATCGCCGAGGCGCCTGCGTCCATCACGCTGCAATTCAACGAGGAGCCGCTGGACTCCCTGGTGGACGTGGTCATCACGGATGCCGAGGGTGACGTCGTGGCGATGGACGCGGCCGAGGCGGCGGGCACGGACGTGCTCGTGCCCTGGCCAGGATCACTCGGTGCGGGCGATTACACGGTTGCCTACCGCGTGGTCTCCGCCGATGGTCACCCCGTGACGGGAACCTTCACCTTCACCTATACCGGTGGAGCATCCACGGACACACTCCCCGTGATCGATCAGGCTGCGGCCGCGGACGTGCTCGCGGACGTTGAGCAGCCGAGCACGAATCTCCCACTCATCCTCGGGATCACTGCGTTGGTCGTCGCGGCGATCGTGATCGTCCTGGTGCGGAGACGCGCACGGCGATGAAGACCACGGTGCACTCGGGGACCACCCGCGCGATGCGCGGACCGATCACCCTTGTCTCCGCAGTTCTGCTCGCGCTCGCTGTCTCCTCCGCCGGGGTGGGTCTCGTGCTCGCCGGCGGTGCGTACTCGGAACCACCGGCCGGACTCCCCGACGCAGGTCCGTTTGTGGTGTGGGGGGCGTCGATCCTGCGCGTGCTGACCGACGCGGCCGCGGTGACCACCGTCGGCTTCCTCCTCTCCGCAGCGTTCCTGACGCCCTCGGGGAAGAACGGGGTCATTTCGCGCGAGGGCCGCAGAGACGTGGTGCGGGCAAGTTGGGCGGCGTTCTGCTGGGCCGTGTGTGCACTCGCGCAACTGTTTCTGGTGCTCGCCGAGGTGCTGGGCCTCCCCCTCGCCCAGGCTGTGGATCCGGCGGTGGTCTCGACGTATGCGAACGAACTTCCGATCACGCGTGCACTCCTGGTGATGGCGATCCTCGCGGTGCTCTTCGGTGTCGCAGGGCTCACCACATCAACATCGGGTGCCGCGGCGTCCTGGCTGGTGGTTGCGGTGCTCGCGGCGGTTCTCCCAGCGTTGGCAGGACACGCGGCAGGACTCGGCGACCACGAGTTGGCGGTCACGGCGGGGGTGGCCCACGTAATCGCGGCCGTGCTCTGGATCGGCGGCCTGATCGCCCTCACCACACACGCACTACGCCGCGACATTCCGCTACGCCGCGCGGTGCAGCGCTTTTCTCCGATCGCGCTGATCGCCATCGTGCTGCTCGCGGTCAGTGGACTCGCGAACGCCTACACCCGCCTCGATGGACCCGCACAACTCCTGACAACCGGCTACGGCCAGGTCACCCTTATGAAGGTGGGTCTGCTCGTGGGACTCGGTGTGATCGGGTACGTGATGCGCGCTCGCGTGCTGCCCTCCCTCGACTCCTCGAGCCGACTCTCCGCCTTCGCACGCGTCGCGGGTATCGAACTCACCATCATGGCGATGGCGGTCGGATTGGGCGTGGCGCTGGCAACGAGCCCGTACCCGCGGGAGGAACTCACTCTTCCGACCTACGGGGAAAACCTGCTCGGCTTCGCGTACCCACCACCTCCCACCATCGAGGCGGTGGCTTTCGGAGGACGGATCGACCCGTTGTTCCTGACGCTCAGCCTGGTTGCAGCCGCGCTCTACGTCATCGGCTACGTGCGCGTCCGCGCGCGCGGGGACTCCTGGCCCGTGATGCGACTCGTCTGCTGGCTCGGTGGCATCTCGATCGTCATCTGGTGCACGAACGCCGGCATCTCCACCTACGCGATGGTGTCGGTGGGGCTGCACATGGTCCAGCACATGACGCTCACCATGCTTGCTCCGATCCTGCTCGTTCTCGGCGCACCCGCCACGCTGGCGCTGCGCGCACTGAAGCCGGCGACGGGAAATGAGCGAGGCCCGCGCGAATGGCTGGTGTGGTTCCTGCACAGCCCCATCACACGGGTTCTCACGAATCCCTTCTACGTCTTCCTCGTCTACGTCATCGGTCTCTACGGCCTCTACTTCACTCCCGCCTTCGGCTGGCTGATGGGATCGCACGTCGGGCACGTAATCATGCAGACGCACTTCCTGATCAGCGGTTACCTCTTCTACTGGGTCTTGATCGGTATCGATCCACGCCCGAAACCCCTGCCGTACTGGGGCCGGATGATGCTGCTCCTGCTCGCCCTCGGCATTCACGGCTTCTTCGCCGTCATCATGATGATGGGAAGCACGCCCATGGCGGTGGAGTGGTTCGGCCTGGTGCGCCCCGACTGGGTCACCGATCCTCTGCAGGACACGCTCCTCGGCGGACAGGTGGCCTGGGGACTCTCGGAGATTCCGACCCTGATTGTGTTGATCGTGATCGCCGTGCAGTGGGCGCGGAGCGACGAGCGGGATGCCACGCGACGCGACCGTCAGGCGGATCGCGATGACGATGCCGAACTGCGCGCCTACAACGATCATCTGGCTCGACTGTCCTCCCGAGGTGACTAGGTGCGGATCGCTGCAACGGCACTGATGGCCGTCCTCGCGCTCGCAGGTGCGGACACCGCACGTGCCGCTGATGTGACCTTCGATCCCGCGCGTGTCGGAGACGCGCGCCAGGTGATCGTGGTGACGGCCGATTCCTGGCGCGCGACCGAGGGCACCCTCATCGCCTATGAGCGCACATCCCAGGGATGGCGGGTAGTGCAACCGGAGATCCGTGCGCAACTGGGCTCCGGCGGGATGGTGCGGGGTGATCGCCGCCGTCAGGGGACGGGAACCACACCGACAGGCGTGTACGACATCGTCAGCGCCTTCGGGCGCAAGCCGGACCCTGGGACCGCAATGGCGTACCTCCAGGTCGACCGTGACGACGCATGGACCTACAACCCGCGGGTGCCCCGCACATACAACATCTACCAGGACGTGGATCGATCATGGAAGTCCTACGGCGGCTATGTCGAGGAATTGTGGGACATGGGGATGCAATACGACTACGTCGCGGTGCTCGACTTCAATCTTCCCCGCGGACCCATCACGACGAACGCTCGCGGGGTGCGCGTGACGGACAAGCCGGGGAACCTCCAGCGGGGCGGTGGGATCTTCCTGCACGTCGATAACGGCACCATGACTGCCGGATGCATCGCCGTGGAGAGGTCCGTCATGCGCGGGCTCATGTCCTGGCTCGATCCGGACGAGTCCCCCGCGATCGTGATCCAGGTCGACTAAAACTCGACGATGTCGCGCAGGGCCGGGAATTCCAATCGCCACGTGGACGCAACATCCGGGTCGATATCCGCGCGGATCACCTGCGCACCGTCGCCGCCCCGGGCCACCGTCGAGCCCATTGGATCGATCACCACGGAGTGACCACCGAGTGCGAGACCGTTCTGATCTCCCACCTCATTGCATGCCACCACCCACGCCTGATTCTCGATGGCGCGCGCGGGAATCAGGGCATCCCAGTGACCAATGCGTTTCGTGGGCCACCCCGAGGCGATGAGGAACGATCCGGCCCCCGCGTGGGTCATCGCTCGAAACATCTCGGGGAATCGCAGGTCGTAGCAGGTCGCCATACCCGTCAGACCCAAGGGAGTCTCGGCCATCACGAGTTCGGTTCCCGGCGTCATAGTCTCGTGCTCGCCGGCGTAGGTGAAGACGTGGATCTTCCGATAGAACGCGACCAACTCCCCGGCGGGGTTGAACAGGACGCTGGTGTTGTGCAGAAGATCTCCGGCTCGCTCACAGAAGGATCCACCGTTCAACCAGATTCCGTGCTTGCGCGCCAGGGTGGCCAGTGCCGTCGATAGTGGACCATCCAACGCCTGGGCATGGTCGCGCGCGGATGCAAGATCGAAAGCGGTGATGTTCCAGAGTTCAGGAAGCACCATCAGGTCTGTGCCGTGCGCTTCACGTTCGATCAGGCCCAGCACTCGCTCGATGCGCTGCGCCACTGCCTCCGACGTCGAACAGTCGATCTGCAGAAGCGTTACTCCGACCACGGGGAGACGTTATCCGGCTAGTATCCCGATGTGAGTGAAAGCGTGCAGATCTGGCGCACCTCCCTCGATGACGTCATCACCTTGGTGGAGCCACTCGACGACAGCGCCTGGGACCAGCCGACCCCGTGCCCGGGGTGGACGGTGGGCGATGTCGTCGCCCACATCATCGATTTGGAGGCCCACTTCTCCGGAGAACCCCGTCCCGATCATCAACCCGACTGGGACCGACTCCCCCACGTGTCGACCGACATGCAGCAGTTCATCGAGATCGGCGTTGATGCGCGACGTGGTCGCACCCCCGCGCAACTGCGCGCCGAACTCCACGACGTCACCGAGCGCCGTGCCGCACAACTGCGCGATGCAGACCTGGACCAGTCGGTGCCGTGGTTCGTCGGAGAACTTCCACTCGAACGACTCCTCGGCATGCGCGCATTCGATATTTGGACCCACGAGCAGGACATCCGCTCCGCACTCGATATCCCCGGAGGCCTCGATTCCGCCGGCGCACGTGTGGCATGGGGTCGGATTCGCGACACCCTCCCGTACATCTGGGGCAAGAAGGTTGGTGCTGGTCAGACTCTCAGGGTCGTTGTCACGCCTCCGGGGCCGTCCGGCGAGCTAACCCTCGCTCCCATCGGCGACCGCCTCGGGTACGACGACTCCGCGACACCCGACACCGTGGTCGAGTTGACCTTCACAGATCTTGCGGCGCGTGGGGCAGGTCGTATTCCAGCCGAGCGGATGGTCGTGACGGTGGTGGGCGATCAAGATGTGGCGCGAAGGTTCCTGCAGGAATTGGCGTTCACACCGTAGGGTCGAAGAGCAGTTCCATCGCAGGATCCGACAAGAACTCCGCCACGCTCGCCAGGGCCCGTGAACCCAACGCCCCATCGATCACACGGTGATCGAAGGAGAGGGTCAGCTGGAGGATCGGGCGGACTGCGATCTCACCATTGACCACCCAGGGGCGGTCGAGTATCCGACCCATCGCCAGGATCGCGGACTGCCCCGGGGTGAGGATCGGGGTTCCACCATCGACACCGAAAACTCCCACGTTTGTCAGCGTGATCGTGCCGCCGGTGAGATCCGTCGGAGAGCTTCGCCCCTCGCGTGCAACATCGATCACCTGTTGAATCATGCGAGCGAGCTCGACAATCGTCATGCCCCCCGCGTTCTTGACAACGGGGACGAGGAGTCCGCGCGGAGTGTCGGCAGCGAGACCGAGGTGCACGCTCCGATGCACGATGATGTCCGCGCCATCGGTTGTGTCGACCCACGTGGAGTTGATCCGCGGGAATCTCTGTGCTGCACGAATCCAGCCCATCGCGACGAGGGCCAGCGGCGTGATCCGCAGAGCCGCATGGGCAGGATTCTCTCGGAGTCTTTGCACGATTTGCATAGCACGCGACATGTCCACATCGACCCATTCAGTGACGTGGGGTGCGGTGAACTTGCTCTGCACCATCGCCTCAGCCATCGCCCGGTGAACACCGCGCACCGGAATTCGATCGCCGGGCTCATCGGGGGAAACACTCGGTAGCGCCGGCTCCGTTCCCAGAGCAGCAAGCACATCGGCGCGGGTCACCTCTCCGTGGGGCCCGCTTCCCGTGAGTTGCGAGACATCCAGGCCGTTGTCGCGGGCGAGTTTGCGCACCACCGGTTTGATTCGAGTCCGCGCACCCGTGACGGCCGCAGATCCATCGGTGACACGCGCACGGCGGGTGGGTTGGCTCGCCGACGCGCCTTTGACTCCGTAGCCGACGAGAACAGGCTCCGATGTCTGCACAGCGATCGTGATGATGGGTGCGCCGACCGCGACAATTTGGCCAACCTCAACGTGGATCGCGTCGATCGTGCCGGCAAAGGGGCAGGGGAGTTCCACTGCCGCCTTTGCAGTCTCGATCTCGCAGATTGTCTGGTTAACCGAGACCTGGTCGCCTGGTTGCACCCACCACCGCAGGATCTCCGCTTCGGTCAAACCCTCCCCCACGTCGGGGAGCCGGAATATCTCGCTGCTCATCAGCCCTCCATGACCCTGTCTACCGCGGTCAACACTCGGTCGAGATCCGGGAGGAAATCCTCCTCCAACCGACTCGCCGGATAGGGGACGTCGTAACCAGTGACGCGCTGGACCGGTGCTTCGAGTGAGTAGAAGCACCGCTCGGCGATCTCTGCGGCGATCTCGGCACCCAGTCCCACCGTCCGGGATGCCTCGTGCACAATCACGGCCCGACCCGTGCGTTCCACCGACTCCACGACGGTTGCGAGATCAAGCGGGGAAAGAGACTGCAGATCGATGACCTCGAGTTCCAGGCCATCCGCAGCCTCCGCAGCCTCGAGGCAGGTGCGAACCATGGGTCCGTACGCAATGACGGTCACGTCCGTTCCGGGGCGCATGATCCGGGCCCGCCATGGTGAGAGGAGTCCAGCGCTCCCCGCGGCTGAGTCGAGATCGACCTCGCCCTTGTCCCAGTAACGCCGCTTGGGTTCGAGGAAGATGACCGGATCTTCACATGCGATGGCCTGCTGGATGGTGAGGTAGGCAGATTGAGGATCACTCGGTGTGAGAACCCGAAGTCCTGCAGTGTGCACGAAGTACGCCTCGGGGGATTCGCTGTGGTGTTCGACCGCACCGATTCCTCCGCCGTAGGGCATGCGAATCACCATCGGAAGGCGCACAGTCCCGGCGGAGCGACGGTGCATCTTCGCGACCTGCGACACGATCTGGTCGAAGGCGGGGTACACGAAAGCCTCGAACTGGATTTCGATAACGGGCCGATATCCGCGCATCGCGAGTCCGATTGCGGTGCCGACGATGCCGCTCTCCGCCAGCGGAGCATCCATGACCCGGTGTTCACCGAAGTCCTTCTGCAGTCCGTCGGTCACGCGGAAGACGCCTCCCAGGCGGCCGATATCCTGCCCAAACAACACGACCTTGGAGTCGGCGTCCATCGCCACCCTGAGTCCCTCATTGACGGCACGTGCCATCGTGATGGTCGTCATCGCACACCTTGATCTAGGAAGCCAGCGTGATACTCCTCGAACTCCGTGCGTTGGGCATGAAGCAAGGAATGCTCTTCGGCATACACGTGATCGAAGATCGACACTGCTTCGGGGACGGGGAGACGCCGGACACCTTCACGCAGCGTCACGGCCATGTCGTCGGCTTCGCGGTCGATGGTGTCGAAATACGTACGATCGGCAATTCCCTCCCTGGCGAGGTACACCTTCAGTCGTTCGATGGGATCGCGTAGGCGCCATCGTTCGACCTCATCTCCCATGCGGTAGCGCGTCGGATCATCCGAGGTGGTGTGGGCACCCATCCGATAGGTGTACGCCTCGATGAGAGTGGCGCCATTCCCACTGCGTGCGCGCTCGAGGGCGGAACGGGTCACCGCCATCACGGCGAGGACGTCATTACCGTCGACGAAGGCTCCGGGGAAGCCGAAACCTGTGGCTCGTTGATGGATCGGTACAGCACTCTGCCGCTCCCGTGGCTGCGAGATGGCCCACTGATTGTTTTGACAGAAGAAGACGACGGGGGCGGTGAAGACCGCTGCGAACACGAATCCCTCATTCACATCGCCCTGCGCGGTGGCACCGTCGCCAAAGTAGGTGATAGTGGCATCGTCGGTTCCGTCGAGGCTTTGCCCCATCGCGTAGCCGACGCCATGGAGCACCTGGTTCCCGATGACGATCGTGTAGAGGCCACAACGTTTCTCGAGAGGGTCCCATCCGCCGTTGGTCAAACCTCGATACAGTTCGAGGATCTGAAGAGGTTGGACCCCGCGCGTGAGAGCAACGCCATGATCCCGATACGTCGGGAAGGCGAAATCCGAAGGGCGCAGGGCTGCTGCCGAGCCCACCTGGGCAGCCTCCTGGCCCAGGCAACTCGCCCAGATACCCAACTCACCCTGGCGCTGCAGGGCCGTTGCCTCGACGTCAAGGCGGCGCAGCATCACCATGCGGCGGTAGAGGTCACGCATCTCCCCGGGAGATAGGTCGATGTCGTAGTCAGGATGCGCGACCCGCTGACCCTCGGGGGTCAGTAACTGGACAGGATCGGTCTCTGCGGTCATCGCGCGTCATCTTTGCACTGCCGGGGTGTCGAGGCAGCCGATAACTCCCAGATGGAGCCGATCCGGATCTTCCTACTCGACGACCGCTAAGTGGTCCGCCGCGGAGTGGCCGACCTCCTGGAGGTGGAAGCCGACCTCGCCGTGGTCGGGGAGGCGGGATCGGTCACCGAGGCGATGGTGCGCATTCCAGCGACCCGTCCCGATGTCGCCGTGTTGGATGTGCGCCTCCCCGACGGCAGCGGCGTGGACGTATGCCGGGAGTTACGAGATCGCACCCCCGGAACGGCCTATCTCATGCTTACGTCCTACGCCAACGACGAGGCCCTCTTCGGGACGATCATGGCTGGAGCCTCCGGATATCTGCTCAAGGACATCCGTGGCAACGACCTGGTAGCAGCGATCCGCACCGTGGCCTCCGGGAAGAGCCTGCTCGATACCGTGCTGACTCAGCGGGTCATGGAGCGCATCAGTTTGGGATGCGAAGGAGACGACCGACTCAGCGCCCTCTCCGACCAGGAACGGCGGATACTCGGACTCATCGGCGAGGGCATGACCAATCGTCAAGTCGGCGACAGGCTCCACCTGGCAGAGAAGACGGTCAAGAACTACGTCTCCAGCCTCTTGGCCAAACTTGGAATGGAACGTCGCACCCAAGCAGCAGCCTTCGTGACACGGGTGCACGTGGCCCAGGGCCGCTAGGAAACAGGTACCCACCAACGCACCTGAGTTCCGCCCACGTGGTCCACCCGCGTGATCGTGCATGAACCACCCAGATCACGGGCGCGCGAGACGAGATTCATCAGACCCGAGGGACACGTGACGCTCGGCGGTACCCCTATCCCATCGTCGATGACAACCAGTTCCACGACCTCGGTAGATGCCGACACGCTGACATCCACCCGACGCGCGTGAGCGTGCCTCACCACGTTGGCGAGCGACTCACGCAGAGCTCCGATCACGTCCTCGACGATGTGCAATGGAATGTGCGTGTCGATTGGTCCGGTGAGCCGCACGGACGGTTCGAAGCCGAGGAGGACGGCCCATCGTGCGGCTTCCTCCATGACCCGCTCGCGGACACCGGTAGTAGGACCTTCGGAGGGCTCATCTAGCACGATGATGGTTTGTCGAATCTCCCTGATCGTTGCGTCGATCTCTTCCAAGGCCTGACCCAGCCGCTCCCGGACATCCAGCGACATACCACCCGAACTGTGCACGGTCTGGAGGAGCATTCCTGCGGCAAAGAGGCGTTGGATAACGAGATCGTGTAGATCACGGGCGATGCGATGATGGTCCTGGGCACGTGCCTTCGCGGGGACCGGCTCGGTGACGTGAGCAGGAGGCACCTGCCCATCCTGCTGCGACGAACTCGGGGCCGCGCAAGGCTTCACCCGGACACATCTCGGGTCTGACCTGCTGCCACACTCGCGCCATGGCATCCGGAGTGGACGTGCGCGGTGTCGTCGAGGCACCGATGTCGCGGGTCGCGCCCCCTCTGTTCACGCTCTGGATTCTCTGGGGATCGACATACCTGGGTATCGCCCTCGTCGTGCAGACGATGCCGCCGATCCTCGCGAATGGGTTGCGATTCCTTGCTGCCACCGTCGTGCTCACGCTCGCCGTGGTGGTCATGCAGGGCATACGTGTCCTGCGTGTCACCAGGCGACAACTCCGGGCAACGATCGTCATGGGTGTGATGTTGCTCGGCGTCGGGATCGGAACACTGTCGCTCGCGCAGCGCTACGTTCCCTCGGGAATCGCCGCACTGATCGTGTCGGCGATGCCCCTCTGGATCGTGATCTTCCGATTCCGTGCAGGTGATCGACCCTCGCGGCTCACCTTGACGGGTGTCGCCGTCGGTATCGTCGGGCTGACACTGATGCTGCTTCCCGGCGGCACGACACCGGTGTCCGGAACTGATAGCGACGTGTTCCTGTGGTGCCTGGCCATCACGGTGAGTTCTTTCCTCTGGGCCCTCTTCTCGTGGCGCTCGACGCGTTACGACCTTCCCTCGAATCCGCTCACCACCACGGTCTACGAACTCGGGGCTGCCGGCGTCGTCCTCTCGGTGCTGGGCTTGCTCATCGGCGAGCGCTTCGACGTGTCCGAGTTCTCGGTGGCATCCTGGTGGGGCTGGGCGTTCCTGGTCTTCGCGTCCGTCGTGGCCTATGTCTGCTACGTCTGGCTGTTGAACAACGCCGCGATGTCCCTGGTGGCCACGTACGCCTACGTCAATCCGGTGGTCGCAGTGTTCCTCGGCTGGCTGATCATCGGGGAACCCATCTCACGCGATGTGATCATTGGCCTCACCATCGTCGTAGGAGGCGTGGTGCTCGTGGTGAGCGGGGAACGGCGGAAGCCCGCGGTTATCGAAGAGCCATCCTGAACGCGTGCGCCACCTCGAGGAAGCGATCATTCGCCTCCGTCTCCGCGACCGTCACACGCACACCCTCGCCCGGGAAAGCCCGAACGGTGATGCCCTGCTCCTCGCACGCGGCGGCGAAATCGGCTGCCCGGTCCCCCAGCCGCATCCAGACGAAGTTCGCATAACTCGGGTGGAGCTCCCACCCCTGTTCCTGCAGCGCACCCGCCACGCGGCGACGCTCGTTCACGAGGGCGTGCACGCGCTCGAACAGTTCGTCTTCTGCTTCCAGGGAGACGAGTGCTGCCTCCTCAGCGATCGAGGACACGCCGAAGGGGAGCGCCGTCTTGCGCAGCGCCTCGGCGACGTCCGGGTGCGCGATGGCGAACCCGACGCGGAGACCTGCCAGACCATAGGCCTTGGAGAAGGTGCGGAGCACAACGACGTTGTCGTGCCGCGTGGCGACAGAGACGCCATCGTGGATGTCCTCATCGCCGATGAACTCGGCGTAGGCCTCATCGAGGACCACGACGAGATCCGAGGGAACGCGCTCAAGGAAGGCGTCGAGTTCCGCCGCAGTCACGGCCTGGCCCGTGGGGTTGTTCGGTGAGCAGATGAAGATCACCCGTGTGCGCTCGTTGACGGCCGCCGCCATGGCATCGAGGTCATGGCGTTCGTCCGGAAGGAGCGGGACTTTGACGCTGACCGCGCCCGCCATCTGGGTCCAGATGGGATAGGACTCGAAACTACGCCAGGCGTAGATGACTTCATCTCCCGCAGACGCCGCGGACATGATGACCTGTCCCACCAGCGACACACTTCCGGTTCCCAGCGCGATCCGGTCCTCGCTCACGTCGAACTTCCGGGCGAGCGCGGAGACAAGTCGTCGATTGAACGGATCCGGATAGCGGTGGATGGACGATGCCGCGTCGGCGATCGCGGCCTTCACCCGGGGCAGCGGCGGATACGGGTTCTCGTTGCTCGAGATCTTGTAGGTGACGATGTCGGTGCGTTCCGCAGGACGCTGGCCAGCCTTGTACGCGGGCAGGCTCGCGATGTCGGCGCGGAGGCGAGGGGCGGGCACGGATGAAGGGTACGCATGGCACTATGGCTGCATGAAGCGCATCCTCACCCTTACGTTCGCAAGCCTCCTCACCCTCGGGCTCGCTGCTCCTGCATCGGCCGAGAACCTCCGGGGGAGCACGGTGTCCGACACGTTGTTCGGGATGCACGTCAAGGGTGTGCAGCAGGGGGTGTGGCCGTCGATCGAATTCGGATCACTGCGGCTCTGGGATAACGACACCACATGGGCGGCCATCGAGAAGTCACCCGGTGTCTTCGACTGGACCACGTTGGATACCGCGGTCGCGACCGCGCAGAAGAACGGTGTCACCGACATCCTGATGGTGCTGTCCGGCACGCCCGCCTGGGCGAGTCTGAGCACCTGCCAACCGCCTGCATGCCTCCCGAGCCCGGGCGCCGCGGGTATGCCCCGGGACCTCGCACTCTGGGATACCTGGGTCACCCAGGTCGTCACCCGCTACAAGGGTCGGATCACGAGCTACCAGCCGTGGAATGAAGCGAACCTGCAGACGTTCTTCGAGGGAACTCCGGCGCAGATGGCCGAGCTCACCGCGCGCACCTACCGCATCGTGAAGTCCATCGACCCCCAAGCCGAGGTCGTGGCGCCGAGCACCGGCACCCGGTTGGGCGCCGCCTTCAAGCGCTTCTACCCGGCATTCCTCCGAGAACTCGGACAACGTGACTGGCCGATCGACGTCTGGGCCGTGCACAGCTACCCCGCGAGTCTGGGAACGCCGAAGGACCGCACCGCCCTCGCAGCCGGGTTCATCCAGACACTGCGTGATGCGGGAGCACCGGAGAAACCCATCTGGGATACCGAGAACAACTACGGCCTCAAGGGACCCGGTCCGGCGAACCCCGATGTGGACATCGAAGGCAAGCGTGCCGAGGACTGGACCGCCGTCTCCTTCCTCGACTCACTGCAGTTGGGCATTTCCCGCATGTACATGTACGTCTGGGAGCCACCGAACGACCTCTGGGGAATCCAGTACTACAACGGGACGCGCGGCGCGCGAGCGATGCAGACCATGCAGGACTGGATCGTGGGCTCGGTCTACCGGGGATGCCAAACCGTCGGCGAGAAGGTCACGTGCACCTTCACCAACGACGGGAAGCGCAGCGAGATCGTGTACTCCACCCGCGGGAAGAAGAGCTTCACGGTGCCGCGCGGTGTCACTCAGGTCTGCAGCCTCGATGGAGAGTGCAGGCCCGTGACGAAGAAGCGGATCCGGACGTACAGCCCCGTGTTCCTCACGCGCTGAGTCACCGTTCTTCGGCGATCGAGTTTCCACCGTCGACGGTGAGTACCTGACCGGTGATGTAGCCGGCATCCGCTGAGCACAGCATGGCCACGACGTGGGCTACTTCGTGGGCAGTGCCATTGCGACCCATGGGAACCGTGAGTCCATGCGCAGCTTCCTGTGCCGTCTGTGATCCCGTGCCGATCCATCCGGGTGCGACTGCGTTGCACGTGATGCCGCGACCCGCCTCATCCACCGCGATCGCACGCGTCATGCCCACAAGACCGGCCTTCGCGGTTCCGTAGACGACTTCCCCGCGCATGGCCATGACGGGTCCGGTGACGCTGGCGATGTTCACGATGCGCCCGTAGGACTCGCGACGCATATGGGGGATGACAGCGCGGCACATGTGAAAAGCCGTGGTGAGGTTGCGCTCGATACCCGCCTGCCACACGTCGTCATCGGTGTCGACGACATCACCGTTCGTCGGCGCGGTGGTGACACTGACCATGCCCGCGTTGTTCACCAGGATGCCGAGTGTTGAGAGGTCCTGGAGTGCATGGTGCACGAGCGACTCCACATCTGCGGGTCTGGTGAGATCGGCGACGACCCCGGATGCGCGGAATCCGTCTGCGCGGAGCTCCTCGGCACGTGTGTGGATCCGATCGGTCGTCGAGGTGATCACGACGGGGATACCGAGGGAACCGAGGGATCGGGCCACGGCGAATCCGATACCGGTGTCGGAGCCGGCGCCCGTGATGATCGCTCCGACGGTCACCCCACCAACTCCGCGATCGCAGCGGCGAACAGTTCCGAGTGCCGATCAACGTCGGTCGCAGACGTGTCCGGACACATCAGGGCCATGTTGTGGAAGGGAGTCAGCAGTACACCGCGGTTCGACATGTAGAGGTGCAGGAACTCCTCGAGGTCCCCGTTGTGGGCGGCCGCGGACTCCGACCCCGTGCGCGGGGCCGGGGAGGCGAATCGGTACTCGGCACGAGCTCCGAGCTGTGCGATCGACCAGGGAACCGAGTGCTCCGCAAGAGTCTTCTCGACCCCCTCGCGGAACCGCGTGGCGAGGTCGATCATGTACGTGAACGCCGCATCGGTGAGCACGTGCTCGAGAGTGGCGCGCATCGCGGCCGTGGAGAGGACGTTCCCGGCCAGGGTGCCTCCCACACCCCCGACGTCGACAAGGTCGGCCTCCGGATGATCGTTGATGCGATCCGCGATCTCCTGGGTGATGCCGTACGCACCCGAGGGGATCCCTCCCCCGATGCTCTTGCCGATCACGAAGATGTCCGGCTCCAGATCCCACGCCGCGGTGCAGCCGCCCGGACCCGCGGAGATCGTGTGTGTCTCATCGATTAGGAGCAGGGTTCCGTACTTCGTGCAGAGATCGCGCAGCCCCTGCAGGAATCCCGGCTCCGGGAGCACGATCCCGATGTTGGTGAGCGCCGGTTCGGTGATGAGCACGGACACGTCGCCGTGACTCAGTTCCCGTTCGACAGACTCGAGGTCGTTGAACTCCGCCACGCGCGTGGTCTGACTGATGGGCACCGCGGGACCCACATTGCCTTCGCGGAAGTGCGCCGTGCCATCCGGTCCGGTGATGACGAGGGTTTCGTCGACCGCGCCGTGATAGCAGTAGGAGAAGGCGAGAATGCGCGGCCGACCGGTGACCAGGCGCGCGAGGCGTAAGGCCCACCGATTGGCGTCCGTGGCCGTCAGACTGAACGCCCACAGGGGCAACCCGAAACGACGAGTGAGGTCCGCACCGACCCACTCGGCGTCCTCACTCGGCATCATCGTGGTGATGCCCCCCAGTTCACCGATCCGGCGCTGGACCGCGGCCACGGTCGCCGCCGGGGACTGGCCGGCCATCGCCCCGGTGTCTCCAAGGGCGAAGTCGATGTACTCGTGTCCATCCACGTCGGAGATGCGATTACCCCGGGCCGCGTGCAGGTAGAGCGGATATCCCCCGGACCATTTGTTCATCCAGGTCATCGGAACTCGACCGAGGAGGTGGTCGGCGGACTCGAACGCTCCTCGCGACATCGGGGTGCGCTCGAGGTGCGCGCGACGCTCGCGCTCGAGCAACGCGCTGACTCGGGCGAAGGCCATGGTCGATGCTAGAACGGAATCAGGGGTTGCGCGCCAGCGTCGCGACGAGGACGGCCTTGATGGTGTGCAGGCGGTTCTCCGCCTCGTCCATCACGATGCTTGCCGGGGACTCGAATACCTCATGGGAGATCTCCACCCCGTCGGTCATCCCGTAGCGCTCGGCGACGGTGCGGCCGACCTGCGTGCTGGTGTCGTGGAACGCCGGAAGGCAATGCAAGATCTTGACCTCGGGATTGCCCGATGCCCACACCACGGAGGAGTCGAGTCGATACGGGCGAAGGATCTCGATGCGCTCGGCCCACGTTTCCGCGGGTTCCCCCATCGACACCCACACGTCTGTGGCGAGGAAGTCCGCGCCCGCAACCGCTTCCTCGACGGATTCCGTGATCAGGATCCGCGCACCCGAGACCCTCGCGCGTTCCCGCGCAAGGGCTTGGACGTCGTCGGCCGGCCACAGCGCACGGGGAGCACAGATCCGCACATCCGCTCCCATGATCGCGCCCATCACCAAATAGGAGTTCCCCATGTTGTTGCGAGCATCGCCGAGGTAGGTGTACGTGATGTCACCCCAGGGGCGCGGTGCGTGCTCGCGAATGGTGAGGAAGTCCGCGAGCATCTGGGTCGGATGCCACTCGTCGGTGAGACCGTTGAATACCGGGACCGTGGCGTACTCGGCGAGCTCTTCTGCCGTGGCCTGAGCAGCACCGCGGTACTGGATTCCGTCGTACATGCGCGAAAGAACACGCGCTGTGTCGGCGATCGACTCCTTGTGACCCATTTGCGAGGACGCCGGATCCAGGTATGTGGTGAAGGCCCCCTGCTGGAACGCCGCGACTTCAAAGGCGCAGCGCGTGCGGGTCGAGGACTTCTCGAAGATGAGAGCGACCGCCGAGCCGGTGAGTCGTGGCCGTTCGCGGTGCTCGGCACGTTCGACTTTGAGGGTGGCTGCGAGGTCGATGAGGGAGTCGAGTTCGGCCGCGGTGAAATCGACTTCCTTGAGGAAGTCACGGCCGAACAAGCTGGTCATTGCGTGCCCTTCTGCGAGGGACGAAGCCTAACGGGTGGTCAGTCGAGCCACTCCGCGTTCGAGTAGTGCCAGCGCAGAGAACGACGTGCCAGGGGTTGCACGACGGCAATGACCTCGTCGTAGAGCAGTGCCAGGGAACTGCCCTCCTGACGCGGGCATACCGGAACCGCGAGGATCAACCGCGCTGGATCTCGATCGCGCAGAGCGAGCGCGATGGCACGCGCGGCAGTTCCCGTTTCGACGCCATCGTCAATCACGATCACGTCACGGCCTGCCACATCGGGAACACCCGATAGGGCGACTCCGTCCTCGCTGCGGATGACTGTCAACTCCTGCACAGGTGCACCGATCGCCGCCGCGACCACAGCTGCAACCGGTACCCCGTTCGGAACGACCGCCAGTATCAATGGATCCTCTGCTCGACCCACGACGTGCGGTGCCAGGTGTGCACCCGCATCGGCCAGGTCGAGGAAATCAACCATCAGGTGTCCAAGCGCGGAGCTCTGGGTGTGCTGGCGGACCCGAGGCTGGTGCTCTCCGCATCCGCTGACAGCCCCGAGTCGTACATCGCACTCTCCTTGGCGTCCGCCCGCACCAGAGTCTCGAACGTCGAATCCTCATCCCGTGCATGAGAGAGAAAGGGAATCACCTTCTCCTTGACTTCGTATGCACTCATCGCCTTCCGATAGGAACCCATGTCCTGCCATCGGGTTGTGATCAGCATCTGTTCGACACTGTCCACCGACTGCAGAACTTCGACTCCCAGGCATCCAGCACGGGTGCGTAGCACTTCCACGCATACCCGTGCCTGCGCGAGGAAATCGACGCGGTCTCGAACCGTGAAGCGCATCGTCACCAGTACCGGTGCGGCGGTGGACCAGTTAGGCTCAAACACATCGACGACGCTAGACCAGGGGAGCGATTCGTGGCGAAGGATGACCAGCGCGGCGTGCGCGGACCGCGCGGACCGCAGCGCCAGCCCGCGCGGACCTCTCCCGGTTCCCGCGGTGCGCTGGAACGGATCAGCTACCCGCTGCTGACCGCACTCCTCCGGGTGCCGCGCTGGCTGATCGTGGTCCTGCTCGCCACCGCCTTCACCCTCGGGTTGATCCAGACCGGTGACCTCGCTTGGCTCGGTGGTGTTCTCCTCGGCCTCGTCGGGCTCTTCCTGGGGTGGCTGCTCGCGCTGGCCTGGCCGGCGCTGACCCCGGGCCGGCGCATGATCCGCCTGATCACCGTCCTGGCGGCGCTCGGTGTGGCGATCCTGAAGTTCCAGGGACGGTTTTGACATTCATTTTCAATAAAACTAGTCTGCCGGAGTGCGCCTCCCCGTCCTCGCAGCCCTCGCCGGGTCCACCCTCCTCACCCTGAGCGCCTGTTCGTCAAACCCGACCGTCACCGGTCCCGTCGACGTCGTCGCCACGACGACCGTGCTGGGCGACGTCACCGAACGCATCGTCTCCTGCGGTGACGGCTCCGTGACGGTCCTGATGCCGATCGGGTCGGACCCCCACGAGTTCACCCCCTCCTCCGATCAGGTCGCCACGATGGTGCGGGCGAATCTCGTCGTTGCCAACGGCCTCGGCCTCGAGGAGGGACTGGCGCAGGCCCTGGAGTCCGCAGAGGCGGACGGTGCCCAGGTGCTCACCATCGCCGACAAGGTGGATCCGATCGAGTTTGGCGGACACGGTCACGATCACGGATCTGACGCGAAGGACAAGCACGCACACGAGGACGAGCACGCACACGGATCCGAGGACCCGCACTTCTGGCTGGACATGAACCGCATGGCCGACGGTGCCGAGATCATCGGTGACGAACTCGCCTCGATGACCGGTAATGAGGCCTACGCCACCTGCGGTGCCGAGGTTGCAACGGAGATCCGTGGAGCGGAAGCCGAGGTCCGAGCGCTCCTCGAGAGCGTTCCCGCCGACAAGCGGATCCTGGTGACCGACCACGACGCCCTCGGCTATCTCGCCGATGCCTACGGCTACGAGGTGGTGGGGACGGTGATTCCCGGTGGTAGCACGCTGGGTGAGCCGAGTTCCGCCGACCTCGCGGACTTGGTGGCCACGATGCGAGCGGAGGGTGTCACCACGATCTTCAGCGGTGTCGGTAACTCAACGGCTGTCGCCGACGCGCTCGCAGCCGAGTTGGGTGACGACGTGCAGATCGTGTCTCTCTACGAAGGGTCACTCGGTGGTCCCGGATCCGGTGCGGAGTCCTACCTGGACATGATGCGGACGAACGCGTCCGCGATCGCCACCGCCCTGCAAGACTGAGCCGTGGAGTGGTGGATTGAGCCCTTCGCCCTAGGTTTCCAACAGCGGGCGCTGGTGGGCGGCATGTTGGCCGCGATCATGTCTGCTGTCGTGGGCACCTGGTTGGTCCTGCGCGGCATGAGTTTCTTCGGTGACGCATTCGTGCACGGCGTGATCCCCGGGATCGCTGCTGCCGTGGTGCTCGACGTCAACCCGCTGCTGGGTGCGGCCGTCGCCGCGCTCGTGATGGTGCTCGCCATTGAGGTCGTCCACAGGCAGACCGCACTCAGCGAGGACACGGCGATCGGCCTGCTCTTCGTGGGCATGCTTGCCCTCGGTGTCGTGATCATCTCGCGCCTGGACAGTTACACCGGCAGTCTCACGTCGATTCTCTTCGGCGACATCCTCGGGGTGACGATGCAGAACCTGATCGGCCAGGCGATCCTCGCGGTCGTTGTTGTCGCGGCCACGACAATCCTCTACCGACCCCTGCTCGCCCTGTCCTTCAATCGCGAGAAGTCAGAACTCTGGGGGATGAAGCCGAACCGCACGCACGCAGCGCTGATGGTGTTGATCGCCGCCGCGGTCATCGGCTCCTATCAGTCTGTCGGGACTCTGCTCGTCTTCGGACTCCTCGTCGGACCTCCCGCGACGGCAGCACTCCTCGCGCGCACCGTTCCCCAGATGATGCTGATCGCTGTCGGCGTGGGTGTTGTCTCGGTATGGATCGGCCTACTCATCAGCTACCACCTCGGAACAGCGGGATCGGCCACCATGTCGATGATCCCGATCATCGTCTTCTTCGTGGTCCTCGCCGTGCGCCGCCTCATGCCGCGTCGGGCGGAGGTGGCACATGTCTGACGTCGTCGTCGGGGAGTCGGTGGTGATCGAGCGTGGGAATCGGACGGCCGTCGCAGCATCGAACTTCACCATCCCAGACGGGTCGATCACGGCGATCATCGGACCGAACGGGAGCGGGAAGTCGACCCTGCTGCACGCGATCGCGGGCTTGCTCCCGATCACTGCGGGCACCCTGCATGTCTTCGGCGCGGATCCGCAGGCCAGTCGGGAGAAGATCTCGTACGTGCTGCAGTACACCGCGGCGCCCACGGGTACCCCGCTGACCGTGCGCGAGACGGTGGGCATGGGGCGATACCCGGGGGCAGGACTCCTACGACGATTCACCACGACGGATCGCGAGCGGATCACGTCGGCATTGGAGCGACTCGAGATCACCGACCTCGAACGACGTCACCTCACCGAGCTCTCAGGCGGTCAACGCCAACGGGTGTATGTCGCCCAAGGCATAGCGCAGGACCACGCGATGCTGCTCCTGGATGAGCCGCTCACCGGGCTAGACCTCAACTCAGCGCGCACCATCGATGCGATCATCCACGAGGAACCCACCCGGGGATGCACCGTCGTCTTGACGACCCATGACCTCGAGGAGGCCCGGGCGGCGGACCATGTGATTCTCACGGC
>JBJTBD010000052.1:0-6708 GCA_046091195.1 Actinomycetota bacterium | reverse complement strand
CGCGTCGGCCAAGGCATAGGCACTCGATCGAAGGCTCCGTCCCACGGACGTGATCTCGTCCACGAGCTCCGTGACTTCCAGCGGCCGCGCTATGTCTGCCAGTTCGGAGATCGCACCCCGCACCACGCCGAAGATCGCGGGGCCTGCATCCGACGTCGAGCGGTCATCGCGTTCCCGCCACGCGTCCACCGACTGCACGGATGTCACGCACGCGTCGGGGATGACGACGTCGGTGAACGTGATGGGCCGGGTGTGGGTTCCCCCCATCGCGAGCAGTCGTAGGGGTTCACCGACCTCCATTCCCGCGAGCGGGCTGGAATCCGAGTGTCCCGCCGGAAGATAGAACGTGATGAAGTGATCCGCCCACTCACCGCTGCCCCGCACCATGATCATCACGACGTCGGCGATATCCCAACTCGTCACCCAATCAAGTCGGCCGTTGACCACCCATTCACCCTCGGTGCGGGTGGCAATGGGATTCGGCGGTCCCGGTCTGCGGACGTGGGCGAAGGCGAGCGCGCCGAGGTAGGCACCCGTGCTGAGGCCGGCAAGCCAGCGGTCCTGCATCCCGCGTGCATTCGGCGACAGGTCACCCTCCTGAGCATTCGCGAGGGTGCGCATGCAGCCGAGGTGCTGGGTCCAGCAGAACCACACCGACCCGTCCGCCATGGCCAGTCGCTCCGCCAGTTCGCGTTGCTGGCTCGGGGGTTCCAGGGGTGCACCGAGCAGTCCCTCGCGGGCAAGAGCGTCGATCGTCGACCGCTGCACCCCGTCGGCGTCCGTGCGTGCCGCATCGTCGGCGATGTGATCGAGGAGTGCGCTGGCCTTCGGCGCGAGCGGCTCGGCCGCGGGGCCCAGGGGATCCACGCGGTCACGGTAACGCCGCTAGCGTTGCGGCGTGCGCTACCTGGTGCCGCGGATGTCCGAGCACATCACGTCGATCTTCGGCGAGATGTCCACGCTCGCGGCCGCAACGGAGTCGATCAACCTCGGCCAGGGGTTTCCAGACACCGATGGCCCCGAGGAGATGAAGGAGATCGCGCGCGCGTGCATCAGTGAGGGTCGCGGCAACCAGTACCCGCCACCGCACGGCCTCCCCGCCCTCCGGGAGGCGGTCGCCGCGCACCAGAAGCGCTTCTACGACCTAGACATCGACGGGGATACCGGGGTCGTGATCACCACGGGAGCATCCGAAGCGCTGAACTCCGCGTTCCTCGCGCTGATCGATGATGGAGACCAGGTGCTGGTCTTCGAGCCGATGTTCGACGTCTACGCCGCGGGTATCTCACTTGCACGCGGTGTGCGGGTCGCGGTTCCCCTGTCCGGGCCGGGGCTGCGTCCGGACATCGATCGCCTCCGCTCCGCGGTCACACCACGCACCCGGGTGATCCTGATCAACTCCCCGCACAATCCCAGCGGGATCGTGTTCACGCGGGCCGAGCTGGAGGCCATCGCCGCGATCGCCATCGAGCACGACCTGCTCGTGATCAGCGACGAGGCGTATGAGCATCTGTGGTTCGACGACAACGTGCACATCCCGATCAGCACCCTGCCCGGCATGTTCGAGCGCACCGTCACCATCGGTTCCGGCGGGAAGATGTTCTCCTTCACGGGGTGGAAGGTCGGGTGGGCCAGCGGACCCCGCGACCTCATCGCCGCCGTGCGCGTGGTCCGGCAGCACCTGACCTACGCCTCCGGGGGTCCCTTCCAATTCGCGATGGCGCATGGACTCGGCATGCCCGATCAGTACTACACCGAATATCGACGCTCAATGTCCGAGCAGCGCGACATCCTGTCTGCCGGTCTGGCCACACTCGGATTCGAGGTGATCCCGAGCCAGGGCTCGTACTACGTCACCACGAATGTGCGCAGTATCGGAGCACCGGACGGACTCACGTTCTGCAGAGCTCTGCCGCATCGCGCGCGCGTGGTCGCGATCCCGCACCAGGTGTTCTGCGATGACGAGTCGGTGGGCAAGCCCTACGTCCGCTGGGCGTTCTGCAAGCGGCCCGCAGTTCTGCAGGAAGCCATCACGCGCCTCGGCGCATTGCAGATCCCCTGGCAGTCTTAGCGGCCCTCCACCGTCAACGTCAGTCCCTCACCCGAAGGCTGCGATCCGATCACGACTTTGTCGCCATCGCGCACATCACCGGACAGGATCGCCATCGCGAGCTTGTCCCCCACCGCGGTCTGGACCAGGCGCCGCAGCGGTCGCGCTCCATACACCGGGTCGTAGCCGGTGTTCACCAGCCACTCCTTGGCATCCTCCGTGAGCTCGATCTCGATGCGACGATCCGCGAGGCGACGCTGCAGGCTCTCGATCTGGATACCCGCGATGCGGTGCAATTCCTTGCGGTCGAGCGGATTGAACATCACCATCGCGTCGAGTCGGTTGAGGAACTCGGGACGGAATTGTTGGCGCACCACGTCGAGCACGAGTTTCTTGCGCTCCTCGAAGGGCATGTCGGTGTCGATGAGGTACTGCGACCCCATGTTCGAGGTGAGGATCAGGATCGCGTTACGGAAGTCCACGGTGCGACCTTGGCCATCGGTGAGGCGCCCATCGTCGAGAACCTGCAACAGGATGTCGAACACTTCCGGGTGCGCCTTCTCGACCTCGTCGAGCAGGTTCACGGAGTAGGGCCGACGACGTACCGCTTCGGTGAGTTGACCGCCCTCCTCGTATCCGACGTAGCCGGGTGGGGCACCGACGAGACGTGACACCGAGTGCTTCTCCGAGTACTCGCTCATGTCGATGCGGACCATGGCGCGCTCATCGTCGAAGAGGAACTCCGCGAGAGCCTTCGCCAACTCGGTCTTGCCGACACCGGTGGGGCCGAGGAACAGGAACGAGCCGGTGGGGCGATTCGGGTCGGCGATTCCGGCGCGCGCACGGCGCACGGCATCGGAGACCTCCTTCACCGCCTCATGCTGACCCACCACACGGTGGCCGAGTTCGTCCTCCATGCGGAGCAACTTCTGGGTCTCACCCTCGAGGAGCCTTCCGGCCGGGATGCCTGTCCAGGCGGCGACCACCTCGGCGATGTCGTCGGCGGTGACCTCCTCCTTGACCATCGTGGCTTCGCGTGCCTGGGTCTCCGCGGTCACCCGGGCAAGTTCGTCCTCGAAGGTCGGGATCTCGGCGTAGAGGATGCGCGATGCCTGCTCGAAGTCGCCCTCACGCTGCGCGCGCTCGGCGGTGGCGCGGAGGTCGTCGATGAGCACCTTGATCTCACCGATGCGATCGAGTCCCTGCTTCTCCGCATCCCAGCGGGCGCGCAGCCCGCGCAACTCCTCGTCTTTGTCGGCGATTTCCGCACGGATCTTCTCGAGTCTCGCCTTGGATGCGTCGTCACTCTCCTTGGCGACGGCCAACTCCTCCATGCGCAGTCGATCGACCTGGCGCTGCAAGACGTCGATCTCCACGGGGGACGAATCGATCTCCATGCGGAGCCGGCTCGATGCCTCGTCCATCAGGTCGATGGCCTTGTCCGGGAGGAAACGCGAAGTGATGTACCGGTCCGACAGTGTCGCGGCGGCGACGAGCGCGGCATCGGAGATGGCGACCTTGTGATGCGCCTCGTACTTCTCCTTGATACCGCGCAGGATCGCGATCGTGTCCTCGACGGATGGTTGGTCGACGTAGACCTGCTGGAAGCGGCGTTCGAGTGCCGGATCCTTCTCGATGTACTCGCGGTACTCGTCGAGCGTGGTGGCGCCGATCATCCGCAATTCACCGCGGGCGAGCATCGGCTTGAGCATGTTGCCCGCGTCCATCGCGGAATCGCCACCAGCACCCGCACCGACGACGGTGTGCAACTCATCGATGAAGGTGATGATCTGACCGTCTGATTCCTTGATCTCATCGAGGACGGCCTTCAGTCGTTCCTCAAACTCACCGCGGTACTTGGCGCCGGCGACCATCGCACCTAGGTCGAGTGCGATCAGGGTCTTGCCCTGCAGTGACGTGGGAACGTCGCCCTCGACGATGCGACGAGCGAGTCCTTCGACGACGGCGGTCTTTCCCACACCGGGGTCGCCGATCAGAACCGGGTTATTCTTGGTGCGGCGGGAGAGCACCTGGATGGTGCGACGGATTTCCTCATCACGACCGATGACCGGATCGATCTTGCCTTCACGGGCGCGGGCGGTGAGGTCCACGCCGAACTTCTCGAGGGCCTGGAATGTGCCCTCCGGATCCTGGGTTGTCACGCGCGCTGATCCCCTTACCTGTTGGAGTGCGTCGAGTAATGCCGTGGGCGTGGCGCCCTGCTGGGCGAGCCGATCAGAGACACCGGGGCCACCGTCCTTGGCCAGGCCGATGAGCAGGTGCTCGGTGCTGACGTATTCGTCACCGCGTTCCGTCGCGAGCTCCTGCGCGGCGTTGAGTACGCGCAGGGCTGCTTGGTTGAACTTCGGTGCGGCGACGGAACTCCCCTGCGCGGAGGGCAGAGACTGGAGTGCCTGGCGCACCTCGGTGGTGAGCTGCTGGGTGTTCGCCCCCACCGCGTCGAGCAGCGCCGAGGAGATCCCCGGTCCGAGCTGGAGCAGCGAGTCGAGGATGTGCAGCGGCTCGACCTGCGGGTTGCCATTGGCGGCTGCGATGCGCACGGCTGCACCGAGTGCGTCCTGGCTCTTGGTAGTGAATTGCATGTCCATGGTGATGTCGTTCGCTTTCTAGTGGTTCCGTGAGCGGCGCTGCGGTTGCCACACTTCGAGTGCACGCGAACGTGCGTGGGCGGTGAATTCCTCGAGCCGCGTGCGGAGGAATTCGATCTCGGCCTGGAGCTCGAGGACGCGGCGGATACCCTCGAGGCTCAGGCCCTCGGCAGACAACTGCGCGATCTCGCGCAGGCGGTAGACGTCCATTGCGCTGTAGAGGCGATTGCGGCCGCCGACGCGCGTGGGTGACACGAGTCCGAGACGGTCGTACTGCCGGAGGGTCTGCGGGTGGAGACCCGCGAGCTCGGCTGCCACCGAGATCGCATAGACGGGTGTACCCGAGGGAACGCTGAACTCCTCACGCGGCGATGTCATGACGCACCACCGGAGAGGGTGAACAGGTCCTTGCGGGGATCCTCCGACGACGTGGCCTCGGCGAACTTCTCCAGGGCTTCCCGCGCTTCACTGGACATGTTCTGCGGCACCGCGACGTGCACCGTGGCCAGCACATCGCCGTTCTTGCCGTCCTTGCCGCGCACACCCTTGCCGCGCACCCGGAAGGTGCGACCGTTCGCGGTGCCCGCCGGGATGCGCACCTTCACGCTCTCGCCCCGCGGAGTGGGCACCGAGATGTCCGCACCGAGTGCGGCCTCGGTGAAGGTGACGGGCACATCGACGGTGATGTTCTCGCCCTTGCGCCCGAACACCGGGTGCGCTGTGACGGTGACCTTGACGAAGAGATCGCCCGCAGGTCCGCCACGCTCCCCCGGTGCGCCCTTGCCCTTGAGTCGGATACGTGAGCCGTCCTTGACGCCCGCCGGAATACGGGCCTGCACCGTGCGGGTACTCATACCGCGACCGGAACCACGGCACGCGGTGCAGGGGTCATCAACGTAGAGCCCGCGCCCCTTGCAGGTGGGGCACGGTTCGGCGAAGGCGAAGCCACCGGCGTTGCGCGCGGTCTGCCCCGATCCATCGCAGGTGGGGCACATGCGCGGGACGGTGCCGGCTTTGGCGCCCGTTCCCTTGCAGGTGGCGCAGGCACCCTCGCTGCTGAGACGCAGGGGAACAGTCACACCGTCGAGGGCATCATCGAAGGACAGGGTCAGATCGCTCTCGAGATCCTGACCACGACGCGGTTGCCGTGCCCGGCCACCGCCGCGCCCGCGGTTGAACACGCCACCGAGGAAGTCACCGAATCCCCCCGAGTCCTGACCGAACAGGTCCTCGAAGTTGACGTTGTACTGACCGCCACCGAAACCACCGCCACCGAAACCACCGCCGCCGAAACCACCGGATGCGAAGAGAGCACGCGCTTCGTCGTACTCCTTGCGCTTCTCCGGATCAGACAGCACGTCGTAGGCCTCGGAGACCTCCTTGAACCGGGCCTCGGCCTTGGCGTCACCCGGGTTCTTGTCCGGGTGCAGTTCGCGGGCCAGTTTCCGGTACTTCTTCTTCATCTCGTCCGCGGATGCATCCTTCGACACACCCAGGACGGCGTAGAAGTCCTTCTCCAACCAGTCCTTGTTCATCTACTCACGTTCTTGTCAGTCGGTGCCCGCAACGGACACACGTGCGGGCCGCAGCACGCGACCGGCGAACCGGTACCCCGGCTGGAGCACCCGCACCACGGTGGGCTCGGTGATCTCCGGATCGGGTTCGCTGGTCAGTGCCTCGTACTCGGCCGGATCGAAGGGATCGCCGGCAGTGCCGAAACGCTCGAGACCGATCTTCGCCGCGACGGCTTCCAGTGACTCGCCAACGGCGCGGAATGCACCTTCGAGTTCACCGTGTTCGCGCGCACGATCCAGGTCATCGAGGATCGGGAGGAGATCAGAGAGCACGTTGCCCACGGCCATCTCGCGGATCAACTCGCGGTCACGTTCCACGCGCTTGCGGTAGTTCGCGTACTCGGCGGTGATGCGCTGCAGGTCCGCGGTCAGTTCCGCCACCTTCGCATCCTCGGCGGGTGCGGGTTGACCAACCCCTGCTTCCGGCGGGCGTACCTCACGAACCTAGAAAGTGTCCGGGGCGTTTCGACGCTTG
>JBJTBD010000051.1:0-12596 GCA_046091195.1 Actinomycetota bacterium | reverse complement strand
ACCGCCGCGGACCCGTAGACGTATTCGTACAGGTCGTCGTACGTCGGGTACTCGGTCACCGTGAGGTCCATGCGCATCGAGTGCAGGAACGCCTCGAAGTGCTCGGTGGGAATCTCCCAGCGCTGCACGGTGTCCACAACGGCGCGGCACACCGGGTCGTCGGAGGATCCCCGACGAATGTCGGCGAGGAATGCGTCGCCCCAGGTGCCCAGCCAGTCCGCTTTCTCCTGGTCGGACAGGGTGGACGAGAGATCATCGACGATCTCATCCGCGTAGCGCGCAAACCCGTAGAGGGCATGGACGTATGGCCGCTTCGCCGACGGCAGGAGGAGAGTGGCGAGGTAGTACGTCTTGCCATGCTGGGCGTTCAGTTCCCGGCAGCGCTCATACGAGATACGCATCTCCGGATCGGTGATGCCGGCCGCATCGAGGTCCCGGGAACTCACGGGGGCAGTCTGCCCGACCTAGCGCATCGCCCGTGATCGGTAGTTCGGGTCCTTGCCGGTGATCCGCTCGGCGGCCAGGCGGCCGGAGATGAGCACCATCGGCACCCCGACCCCCGGCTGGGTTCCGGACCCGGTGAACACCACGTTCTCGCCCCACAGGTTGCTCGGTCGGAATGGACCGGTCTGCAGGAAGGAGTGGGCAGAGGCGAAGGGGGCGCCCCGCTCCATGCCCCGCGCACCCCACTCCACGGGGGAGGTGACGTCTTCGACCTCGATCGCGTCGCTGAATCCGACGTAGCCGCGCTCCTCGAGGGTGCGTAGCACCTCCTGGCGGTACCGCGGCTTGGTGCGCTCCCAGTCGATGGGGGAGTCGAGGTTCGGTGTCGGGAACAAGACGTAGTAGATCTCCTTGCCCGCGGGGGCGAGGGAGGGATCCGATCGGGTCGGGTTGGTGACCAGGACGCTCGGATCGGACATGAGGCTGCGATGGTCGATCAGATCTTCGAAGACGCCCTGCCAACTACGCCCGAAGTGGATGTTGTGGTGCGCGATCTTGGAGTAATGCGCGGATGAGCCCGTGAGGAGCAGGTAGCACGACGGGGAGTACTTCAGGCGACGGACCGACCAGGGCTCACGCCCGAGCAGATCACGGTGGGCGACGGGGAGATCCGCATTCACCACCACGACGTCTGCTTCGATGCGCTCTCCGTCTTCCGTAATGACGGCGGTGGCCCGATCGCCGCGGGTCTCGATCGACGCCACGGTGGTGTTGTAGCGGAAGGTCACACCGTGTTTCTCCGCGGCACCCGCCATCGCTACCGGGAGGGCATGCATGCCCCCCTTGGGGAAGTAGACACCGGCCACGGAGTCCATGTAGGCGATGACCGCGTAGATGGCGAGTGCGTCGTAGGGGGAGAGGCCGGCATACATCGCCTGGAACGAGTAGATCCGCTCGGTACGCGGATCCTTCAAGTACTCCCGCACCTTGGGTGCCAACTTGCGGAAGCCACCGATCGCGATGAGTTTCGCAAGGTCGGGTGTGATGAGGTCTAGAGGTGAATCGATGTTGCGGTCGATGAAGTCCTTCATCTCGTACTTGTAGAGCTGGGAGACGAAGTCCACGTAGCGGCGGTATCCGGCCGCCTCGTCGGGCCCGATCACCTCGGTGATCTCCTGGGCCATCGCCTCGGTGTCGGAGTGCACGTCGAGGACGGAGCCGTCCGGGTAGAACGCCCGATAGAGAGGTGAGATGGGCTCGAGGTCGAGCCAGGTGTCCATGTCCTCTCCGACGGAGTCGAATGCGTCGGCGATGAGGTCGGGCATCGTGAGCACGGTGGGTCCGGTGTCGAACCGGAACGTGCCATCCGCGGTGGTGATGTCAAGGCGCCCGGCGCGACCACCGGGGACGTCCTCGCGCTCGAGCACGGTCACTTCGCGTCCAGCACCCGCCAGGCGCATCGCCGCAGACAAACCGGCCAAGCCCGCGCCGACCACGACGACCTTCTCGCTGGGTCCGGTCACAGTGCGCGGGCCGCCGAATGGAAGCCAGCGGGAGAGGGAGGTCATGGGCTCAGGCTAGAAGGAACGTCGCGTTGCCGCATACGCGAGCCCCGTGAGGACTTCACGGGCTTCCTGATCCAGGGGCGCGGTCTCCAAGGCCTGCAGGGAGGAATCGAGAAGATCGCCGATCAATGTCTCGGTGGATTCGCGTGCTCCTGTGTCCTGGATCACGTCGCGGAGTGCCTCGATTCCGCGTGCGTCGAGGGAGGGATCACCGAGGTGGCGGTGCAGGACGGAGGCTTGGGAGGTCGATGCCCGTTCACTTGCGATGGCGACCAGGACCGTGCGCTTGCCCTCGCGCAGGTCGTCACCCGCAGGCTTCCCTGTTTCCGTTGGATCGCCAAACACACCCAGGACATCGTCGCGCAATTGGAACGCCTCGCCGAGTGGGAGTCCGTACCCGGTGTACGCGGCGAAAATCTCGGCGGGAGCATCGGCGATCGCGGCCCCGATGTGCAGGGGTCGTTCGATCGTGTACTTCGCGGACTTGTACCGCACAACCCGCAGCGCGCGATCGACTGAGCCACCGCGGCGTGCCTGCTCGAGGAGGTCGAGGTACTGGCCAGCCATGAGCTCGGTGCGCATCTCGTCATAGACACGCTTCGCGCGGGACAGAGCTTCCGGGGGGAGGCTGGCGGTGAGCATCACTTCATCCGCCCAGGACAGGCATAAGTCTCCGAGCAGGATCGCCGCGCCGACTCCGAACCCCTCGGGCGAACCATGCCACTGTTCCTCACGATGGAGCGAGGCGAAGTGACGGTGGGCAGCAGGCAGACCGCGCCGGGTATCGGACCCGTCCATGACGTCGTCGTGGATCAAGGCGCATGCCTGGAGGAACTCCAGGCTGCTGGCCGCCTCGAGGACTCCGTCATCGAATTCGGCAGCGGCTCCACAGCCACGCCATCCCCAGTAGCAGAAGGCGGGGCGTAGCCGCTTTCCGCCGGACAGCAATCCATTGAGGGAGTCGGCGAGTGGTGCGAGATCGTCGCCCAGCGACGTAAGGAGGGACCCCTGATCGAGGAGTACGCGATCCACGACGGCCTGGACTCGGACGCGGAAATCCGCGACGTCCAAGGGATTGCTGAGCGGTGCAGGGTCACGCACGGAGTGAGCCTACGGGGCGCGCGACGACGCTGCAGACGATCCGTCTCCCCCTAGGCTGACGCCATGGCGGCGCGAACCGGAGTGACGCGTTCCGTGGGCGAGTTGCTTCGACGGGGCGAGATGTCCTTCTCCTTCGAATTGTTTCCGCCGAAGACCCCGGAGGGTGAGGTCGAACTCTGGGCGACGGTCCGCCGACTTGAAGCGTTGTCTCCGACGTTCCTGTCGGTTACCTATGGCGCGGGTGGTTCATCCCGGGATCGCACGGTGCGTATCACCACGGAGATCGCGCAGGACACCACGATCCTTCCGGTCGCTCATCTGACGTGTGTCGGGGCATCGCGCGAGGACGTGCGCGGGGTCATCCAGGAATACGCCGCCGGCGGTATCACCAACATGCTCGCCCTGCGCGGGGACCCGCCCGCATCGGGTCCCTGGGAACCGCACCCGGACGGACTCGTCCACGCCGATGAACTCGTGGCGATGATCAGATCCCTAGGGGACTTCAGTGTGGGTGTCGCGGCATTCCCGGAAGGGCACCCGGAATCACCGGATCGTGACTCCGATGCCCGTGTGCTCGCCCGCAAGCAGGAGATGGGCGCGGAGTATGCGATCACACAATTGTTCTTCCAGGCCGAGGATTATGCGCGGCTCGTCGAGCGTGCCCACTCGCACGGGTGCACCATGCCGATCCTGCCTGGAATCATGCCCGTCACGAACCTGAGTCAGATCGAGCGCTTCTCCGCGCTGTCCGGTGCGGACTTCCCTGCGGATCTCGCGGCTCGGTTTGCCGAATTGGGTGACGACGCCGAAGCCGTACGGGCACTCGGGGTCGAAGTGGGCACGGAACTGTGCTCCCGCCTGTTGGACGCGGGGGCACCCGGACTGCACTTCTACACGCTCAACCGATCGACGGCCACGATCGAGATCTATCGCAATCTCGATCTCCACGCGGCGCACGCCAGTTAAGCCCGACCTACCAACTCCGCCACGATCTCGGCACCCATGCCGACGAGGGGGAGTCCGCCCCCCGGGTGTGCCGATCCACTGACCAGGAAGAGTCCCGAGACCGGCGACCTGTTCGCGGGCCGTGAGAAAGCA
Source organism: Actinomycetota bacterium (assembly GCA_046091195.1). GTDB lineage: Bacteria > Actinomycetota > Actinomycetes > S36-B12 > S36-B12 > VGCC01. Next base: position 8,388 of record JBJTBD010000051.1, on the reverse strand, counting down.
GCGCGGGCTCCGTTGCTGGACTGGCCGTCGCTGGAGCCTCCGGGGGCGCGCACACTCGCCTCAAGATCCGCGGGGGTTCGCACTTCGCGCCAGAGGATGCGCTCGCGCACGTCCATACCCCGCTGGGCGAGAACGTCGAGGACGTGATCGGCGTAGCCCTCGGCGAGGCCCGGGGCGGTCCAGTCAACTCCGCCGGGCCCGTGCCGCGGGGCGTTGACGAGGACGAACCACGCCTCGTGGTCGGTCGGGGCCATCGCGGGATCGTCCGGCGCGCACACGTAGATGGCTGGATCGGGGACGGGGCGGGGGGCCGATCCGAAGATCGAGTCGAACTCGTCGTCGTAGTTCGAGGGGAACCACACGTTGTGGTGCTGCAGATCTCGAGTCCGCCCGCGGAGTGCGAGCAGGACCACGAAACCCGCGAGTGATGGAGTTGCGTTGTCGACCCGTGCGCGCTCCTTCTTCGCGACCGGATCGTCCACGAGGGATCCGTAGACGATGCCGGCGTCTGCGTTCGCGATGACGACGTCGGCGCTCACGTGGGTTCCGCCAAGATCGAGACCCGTGACCGCACCACCGCGCGTTGTGATCCGCTGCACCGAGGAATCAACGTGGATGTCCACGCCGAGGGATGCACAGCGTCGGTGCAACGCCTCCCCGAGGGTTCCAACCCCACCGCCGAGATGCCAGGCCCCGAAGGCCTGTTCCACGTAGGGAACCGTCGCCAGCACGGCAGGAGCTTTGCGCGGATCGGAGCCGGTGTAGGTGGCGTAGCGATCGACGAGGGTGACGAGCCGCGGATCATGGAAGTACTCATGACTCAGGGAGCGCAGCGATGTGAATGGCGCAACGGTGCGCACATCACGCGGCTTGGCCAGCGGCAGCAGAGTGCGCCAGCCGTCGAGGGGAGATTCCAGGAACGGACGACGGGTCAACTGCCACATGTCACTCGCCCGGTTCATGAAGGACAGCCACTCCTGCTGCGTAGAGCCCCCGAGCTGATCGCCGAGCGCAGCGGCACAGCGCGCGGGATCCACTCCCGGTAGTACCGCGGTGCTGCCATCTGCGAAGTGGTACCCGAAGGCGGGATCGAGTGGTTGAAGGTCGACCTCGTCCTCGAGCGGTGCTCCCGTCTTGAGGAACAGGTCGCGATACACCGCGGGGAGGGTGAACAGGCTGGGTCCGGTGTCGAAGGCGAACCCATCGCGCCGGTACGTGGCGAGCTTCCCTCCCACGCGCGACGCCTGCTCGTAGACGGTGACCTCGTGTCCCTTGACGCGTAGGCGCGCGGCAGCGGCGAGACCACCGACACCCGCGCCGACGACGACGACCCGGCTCATACCGGTCGCCCCTTCCACTGGGTCGTGCCGGCACGTCGACGCTTCCAGGACAGTGCGGTGAGGAAAGCGAATGCGCCGATGGACAGCGGGTGAGTGAGGGGGTCGGGGGCGCCCCGCGAAAGACACGGCTCGCCTGTGCGCCGCGCGACGAGTTCACGACCGGCGACTCCAGCGGCGTACCCCACGGCACCCCATCGGCGGGTGCGGGCATCGCGGGACAGCATCGCTACTGCAGGAAGCACGTAGGTGCCGACGAGGAAGGTCGTGGCGAACACGCTGCCTGCTGCACTTCCGAATGCATCCCAGAGCGACTTCGTGTAACCGTCGACCATCCCCGGATCACTGTCATACATCTGGCAGGACGCGACATCGGTTCCGTCGGCGGTGATCGCGCGACCACCCGCGGATCTGATCGCCCGCATCAGAGCGATGTCCTCGAGAACCTCCGCGCTCACCGCGGCGTGCCCGTCGATGCGGTGGTAGGCGCTCGCGTCGAAGATGAGGATCTGCCCGTTGGCCGCCGAGAGCGAGGACCACTGGGATTCCTCCGCCCAGCCCAGGGGCACGGTGGTCGCCCATGACCAGGTGAGGAGGGGTTGCACGAGACGCTGGAGGGGAGTGGGTGCATCGATACGGGGATAGGGCGCGACGAGGTCGAGCCCGAGAGTGCGCAGCAGGTGGATCCCGCCGGCGACCGCCCCCGGCTCCAGGTGGACGTCCGCGTCAAGGAACACAAGAACGCTCCCCGATGCGTGCTCGGCCAGCCGCGCGCATGCCCAGGGTTTACCGAGCCACCCATCTGGTGGGGAGTCATCTGGTGCGTGGATGACGGTGAGTCGCGGATCGTCGATCGCATCGAGGATCGCTCCAGTTGCGTCGGTCGACCCGTCATCGAGCACGATCACCTGCAGGTTCTCGATTCTCGTCTGGCTTAATGCATCGCGCACTGTCTGTTCGACGTGCCCGGCCTCGTTGCGTGCGGGGATCAGGATGCTCACCGACTCGGTAACAGCGGGTGCGGAGGAGGGAAGGGAACGAAGGCGGGTGAGGTTGTATGCCGTGTGTGCAGTGAGTCCGAGTGCGATCAAGGATGACGCACGAACCAGGGAGCGCCTCACCACCGGGGCTGAGTCCACAGGCGCCACAACCAGGGCACGATCACCAGGCCCATGCACACCCCACCCCAGATCGCGACTCCGGGTTCCCGAAAGAACACCGCGGCGGCAATGATGTTGGAGAGATAGATCCACAGCAGCATCGCATTGGGCACCGAATCGTTGACCGTCTTGCGCTTCAAACGATCCAGGATCCACATCAACGCGATCGATGACAGCAGCCATCCGAGGAAGTTCTGCAGCGGGATTCCCGGAATTCCGGGCAGCGTCCATCCGATCTCGTTCCAGACCCAGTAGTCCTCTCCGGTCATCTGTGGATCGAGGAACAGGTCCCACGATGCCAGGAGCCAACCGCCAATGAAGGCGGTGCCGAATGACGTGGTGGCAAGACGTTGGGCGGCGAGGAGCACCGGGTAGGACATCATCGACCAGGCCATCGGAATCAGGATCGGAACGCCGAGAAGTGCGGGCCCCAGGTCGGAGCTGTAGGAGTAGTCGCCGAACGGGAACTTGGTGATGGTGCCCAGCACCTCGATGCCCCAGCCGAAGGCCAAGGTGATGGCCGCGTATCCAGCTGCCCAGGTGAGCCCCCGGTAGAAGTAAGCATGGGTGAGTGAGGCGCAGAAGAACGTGACGACGGTGATGGCGGTCAGGCCGAGGCGGACGTTCCCGCTGACCAGGATCCAGAGAATCTGTCCGACCACCGTGAGCCCGGCGAAGGCCCACGGGAGTGCGCGCACCCACCCTGCGGGACCGCGGTTGCGATCGGAGTGCGGCCCCGAGTACACCCGGACACTCATGCTCAGGAAGCATAGGTGGCGATGTCCCGCGACCTATCCGAGTGGCTACCGCGCATCGTCGCGGCCATCGAGGAATGGGAGGACTCGTACGGAGCCTTCACGCCCTTCCCCCGCAGCGGTGCCGGCGGCCATGAGGCCCTGATCGACGAGTACCTGGGTCGTCTGACGGGAGACATGTATCCGTTCTTCCACCCGCATTACGCAGGGCAGATGCTCAAACCCCCACATCAGATCGCGGTGCTGGGATATCTGGCGGCGATGCTGATCAACCCGAACAACCACGCACTCGACGGCGGCCCCGCCACCGGGCGGATGGAGAAGGAGGTGGTTGCCGATCTCGCGCAGATGGTGGGGTTCGGGTCGCACCTGGGACACCTCACGTCCAGCGGGACGATCGCCAACCTCGAAGCACTCTGGGTAGGGCGGCGTGAGCGACCGGGGATGGCCATCGCGGTTAGCGCGGACGCCCACTACACGCATACCCGCATGGCCGAGGTACTCGGCATCGACGCGGTGGTGATCCCCACCGATCGTCACGGGCGGATGTCCGTCGCGGTGCTCGAGGAAGTCCTGCGCACCGGGCGCATCGGCACGGTCGTCGCCACCCTCGGCACGACGGGACTGGGTGCCGTGGATCCACTCGACCAGATCATCCCCATCGCGCGAGCACATGGTGCACGGGTGCACGTGGATGCCGCCTACGGCGGCTTCTTCCGGATCCTTGCCGACGACCTGGGTGATGCGGGCCCAGCATTCATGGCCATCGCCGATGCGGACTCCATCGTGATTGATCCGCACAAACACGGACTCCAGCCATACGGATGCGGTGCAGTGCTCTTCGCGGATCCCGCCGTGGGCCGGCACTACAGCCACGACTCGCCCTACACCTATTTCACGTCCGATGAACTGCACCTCGGTGAGATCTCCCTGGAGTGCAGTCGCGCGGGAGCGAGTGCCGCTGCGTTCTGGCTGACCACGCGTGCCTTCCCGCTCACCCGCGAGGGCCTCGGCACATTCCTCTCCCCGTGTCTCTCTGCCGCGCGCACCTTCCACGGACTCCTGGAGACGGATCCGAATCTCCGATCCGCTCAGCCACCCGATCTCGACATCGTCTGCTACCTCACTCGACGCGACTCGATGAGCGCGATTGATCAGGACACGGCGCGGATCTTCGACGAACTCACGCACGCTCCCGCGCGCGACCAAGTGCACCTCGCAACCTACGGAATGCAAGCAGATTCACTCGCCGAGCGGGGAATCACAGCAACCGAGGATCAGAATTCCGCTCGTATCCTGCGCAGTGTGTTCATGAAGCCGGAGCATGACTCTGCGATACCGGAGATTCATTCACGAATATCGCAGGCTGCAGCACGTAGCATGACGATGTGACCGAGCGCGCCGAGATCGTCGATACGAAAAACCCGAATATGCGGGCGGCACGCATCACCATCAATGCGCCGGCGCAGGTCATCTTCGATCTGATTGCCGATCCGCGACGCCATGCGGATATCGATGGCTCCGGGACGGTCAAGGGCACCGTTTCGGGTCCACTGCGCTTGAGTCTGGATTCCTCGTTCGGCATGTCGATGAACATGGGATTCCCGTATACGACCCGGAACACGGTCGTCGAGTTCGAGGAGGGGCGTCGCATCGGGTGGCGTCACTTCGGCCATCACGTCTGGCGCTACGAACTCGAACCGGTGGATGCCACCACGACGATCGTCACAGAAACCTTCGATGGGTCCACCGCCTGGTTCCCTCCCGCGTTGAAACTCATCAAGGCCTACGACAACAACCAGAAGGCCGTGGCGAAGTCCCTGGTCAACCTCAAGGCGCTCATTGAGCAAGGGACTACCGAGAAGGAACGCGTGCAATGAACACTGTCCTGTGGATCGTGCAAATCCTGCTGGCTCTGGCTTTCGGCATGGCCGGCTTCATGAAGGCGACCAGGCCGATCGAGACCATGGTGTCTCGGATGGCCTGGGCTGCGGATTACTCGCCTCGCGCGATCAAGCTGATCGGTGTCGCGGAAATCCTCGGTGCCCTCGGCCTGATCCTCCCGCAGCTCACCGGTATCGCCCCGATCCTCACCCCCCTCGCTGCCATCGGTTTGGCGATCGTGATGGTCCTCGCGATCGGTGTGCATCTGCGTCGTCGCGAATTCCCGGTGATCCTGTTCAACGTGATCCTGCTCGCGCTGTCCGTCCTCGTGGCCTGGGGCAGACTGACTGGCCAGTAAGGGCTAGTCGAACAATTCGTGCAGGAAGCTCTTCTTGCGCTTGTAGTACACCGGCTGGGGTGAGCCGTAGCTTGGTGCAGGCGCGTTGTATGCCGGCGGGGGAGACGAGGGAGCCGGAGGCGCCGACTGCCATCGCGCTTCGGCGGCGGCCAGGTGCTCGAGTTCCCCCTTGTCCAGGAGATTCCGCGGCAGTCACCGCACTGTTCGATATGGACACCGTTGCGCTCGTAGGTGCGCAAGGCGCCCTGGCACTTGGGACAGATCATTTCAGTCATCTTTCGACGGTGGTGCACTCTGGACGATCGTGCATCCGGGGAAGCACCAGCCAAGGCCCGTAGCATCGTGACATGACCGAGCAGCAGCGCTACCGCGTCGTGGAGAAGCGGGGCGATGTGGAGTTGCGCGAGTACGAATCCTGCGTTGTCGCCGACGTCACCGTAACCGGGGACGTCGAGCAGGCGGCCAACACGGCCTTCCGGCCGCTCGTCACCTATATCTCGGGCGCGAATCAGGCGAAGGCGTCTCTTGCGATGACCGCCCCGGTGATCCAGCAGGCGGCGGGGGAGCGCCTGGCGATGACCGCCCCCGTCCTGCAGGAAGCATCGGGCCCGCGCACGTGGACGGTGTCTTTCGTGCTCCCCGGGGATCGAGCACTCGCCGACTACCCGGTTCCCACGAATCCGCAGGTCACCTTGCGCGCACTCCCCGGGGAGCGTGCCGCGGCGCTGCGATGGTCGGGACGCTGGAGCGCGGGCAACCTTGCGCAGCGGACACAGCAACTCCGGGATGCGATCACCGAGGCCGGATGGCAGGTTGCGGGGGAACCGCGTTGGGCCAGGTTCGATCCCCCGTGGACGCCGCCGTTCCTGCGTCGCAACGAGATCGTGATCCCGATCCGCTGATCAGCCTTCGCGAAGGCCCAGGCGTGCGTGCAGGCGTCGGAGGGGAGCCGGTGCCCACCAGTTCGCGTTGCCGGCGATGCGCATGAATGCGGGGACGAGCAGTGCGCGCACCACGGTGGCATCGAGAAGGATTGCGACGGTCACACCGAAGCCGAGTTGCTTGATGTTGGTTGCCGAGCTCGTCAGGAACGAGGCGAACACGATCGCGATGAGGAGCGCCGCGGCCGTGATGATCCTGCCGGTGCGTTGCAGTCCGAAGGCGACGGCGTCCGTGGTGCTGGCACCCGCATCGTGTTCCTCCTTGATGCGGGCGAGCATGAACACCTCATAGTCCATGGACAACGCGAAGGCGATCACGGCGATGAGCGCGATCGTGGAGATGTCCACGGTCCCGGTGACCGTGTAGTCACCCGTGAGCCATTGCAGGTGTCCGTTCTGGAACACCCACACCAGCGCGCCCAAGGTTGCCGCCAGGCTGAGCACGTTCAGCACCAGGGCCTTCAGTGGAATGAGGACACTGCCGGTGAACAGGAACAGGATCACCATCGTGGTGATCGCCAACCACAGGGCGACGATCCAGATTCGGTCGATGACGGCATTCGTTGCGTCTGCCCACTCGGCGGCGAGTCCGCCGACGAGGGCCTCCTCACTGGGAGGATCGAGACCGCGTAGCTCGGCGACGAGTGCTTCTCCAGCAGGATCGATCGGTCTCACGTTTCCGACCGCTTCGATGCGGGTCGCATCCGATGTCGACCACGACGCAGGATCGGGATTCGGCGCCACCGCTGCACCGTCGACGATGACGCTCTCCGCTGTGGTCACGCGGTCAATCTCCGGCAGGAGTGAGATCTCCTCTGCATACGACTGAACCTCGGCGGCAGAGCCCGGTTGCAGCAGGACGATCTCGTAGGGAGAGCCCTCGTTCCCCGGGAAGCGCTCGCGGAGTACTTCTCCCGCCTGCGCCGCTGGGTTGTCCGGGGGTAGTGCGCGCTCATCCACCTGGCCGAACACCGCTCCGAGAGCTGGTGCTGCGAGCACGAGAAGCACTGCGACCGTTCCGATCAGCACCGGCCACGGCCGGCGCATCACGAATCGTGCGAGCCGGGCCCATACTCCGTCGTCCTTCGGTGCGAGATCGCCGCGACGCACCTTCAAGCGGTTGACGTTGCGACCAAGGATCGCGAGGAGGGCGGGAATCGCGGTCAGTGCACCGATGACGGCGAGGAGGCTGGCCGCGATCCCCGCGTATCCAAATGAGCGGAGGAAGTACTGCGGGAAGACAAGCAACGAGGCGAGCGCCACGGCAACGGTGATGCCCGAGACGAACACGGTGCGTCCCGCCGATCCCACCGTTGCGGCCACAGCATCCGGTACCGATCGTCCAGCTGCCAGCTCCTCGCGGAACCGGTTGATGATCAACAGTGCGTAGTCGATACCGAGCGCGAGCCCGAGTCCGGTGACCAGATTGAGCGCGAATACCGACACGTCGGTGAACCGAGTGAGCAGGAAGAGCACGAGGAACGAACCCAGTATCGTTCCACCCGCGACCAGGAAGGGAAGGCCCGCGGCGACCACGGAACCAAAGACGAACAGCAGGATCAACGCGGTGATGGGAATCGCAATCGATTCCGCACGGGCGAGGTCACCGGTGATGGTGTCGTTGAAGGCGTTGCCGATGATCTCCCCACCGAACGCGTAGACGACGAGGTCTCCCTGCTCACCCCCGACCTGTGCGACGATCTCGGCCGCGAGCTCCTCGCGGTCCACTCCGTCCTCGGCGATAACAATCGCCTGCCCGGTGCGACCGTCGTTGCCGAGGACTGCTGGAGCGCCTCCAGTGGACCAGTACGAGACCACTGAGTCGACGCCGTCCACAGCCGCCACCCGCTCGAGTACCGCGGTGGCTGCGGTGGCGTCGGTGTCGACGTTGGTCGGTGTCTCGATCGCCAGGATCGCGGCGGGATCCGTGACGCCGAAGTCCTCTTCCAGCAC
>JBJTBD010000050.1:0-28053 GCA_046091195.1 Actinomycetota bacterium | reverse complement strand
GCTCTTCGGCGCGATCTGCGGTGCCGAGGTGCTGCCGTTCAGTCGGGAGCAGTTCGAGGGGGCCGTCCGCGCCAGCGGGAAGGGTGTCGAGGCAAGCCTGAGGGCCTTCGACGGCGGCTATCGAGCAGCCACTGCTCCCCCGCCGGTGACCCTCACCATCGGGGTGCGTCCCGAGGACACCACACGTCCCGACAACGCCGAGGTGGAGCGCGCGACCACGGACCCCGTGTCCTGCGTCGGCCCGCGTCTGCGCGCCCAGGCCGAGCGCATCATGGACTTCCCCGCCCCGGCCCGGTACATGCTCGTCGAGGGGATCAAGCGCACCGCGGAGTACCAGGACGTGCGCTACGCCGACGAGTACCTCGATCGGGTCGCGTCGATCGCCGCCCTCGAGCAGTACGGCGACGGATCAGCCCGACTCACCACCGAGGCAGCCCGCTACACCGCGCTCTGGATGACCTACGAGGACACGATTCGTGTCGCATTCCACAAGACCAGGGGGCGCCGGATGCGCCGCGTGGGCGAGGAGGCGAACCTCTCCGACGGACAGGTGCTCGCCGTCCACGAATTCCTCCACCCGCAGATGGAGGAGATCACCGACACCCTGCCCACTCCTCTCGGGCGCTGGATGCTCCGCTCGAAGTTCATGAACACGATCGTCTACAAGGTCACGCATAAGGGCATCAAGATCCAGACGACCTCACTGTTCGGTTTCACGGTCCTCTACGTACTCGCTCGCCTGCGACCCCTCCGTCGTCGCTCCCTGCGCTTCGGTCTCGAGCAGAGGCGCATCGATGACTGGCTCGCCCAGGTGCGCACTTACGCGCCACGCAGAAACGACCTGGCGTATCAGATCGTCGAATGCCAGCAGGTGGTCAAGGGCTATGGAGAAACCCATGCGAACGGCACGCGCAACTTCACCGCCCTCATGGATGCCGTCCCACGCATCGCCGAGGATCCCCGCGCCGCAGAGCGACTGGCGAACCTGCGCAAGGCTGCCCTGGCAGATGAGAAGGGCGAGGCCCTGCGCGCCGCCCTGGCCAGCGCGTCGATGCAGTAACTACTCGTTCGTCGGCGGCACACCCGGCAACGGGGGAGTCCGGCGGAGCGGCCAGACGATCTCGCGCCCACCGGTGAGCCCACTCGGTCGGAAGATCAACATCAACACGAGGATCGCACCCAGGATGATGGGTCGGGTCCCCTGCGGCAGTGACACGATGACGGAGCCGATCTCAAGACCGTTTTGCAAGCGGACGAGCACGAGATCGATCACACTGAAGACGAGCGCGCCGATGACCGCACCGCTCAACGAGAGCATGCCGCCGAGGACGAGCATGGCCAACGTGATGAAGGTCAACTCGATTCCGAACAGGCTGGCCTGGACAACTCGGTTGGTGAGCGCGAACAGACCACCTGCGATACCGGCGATCAGTCCGGAGAGAGCGAAGGCCATGACTCGCTGGGTCACAACGTTGATTCCCGATGCGGCCGCAGCGATCCCGTCCTCGCGCGCAGCGCGCAGGAGGCGTGCGGGCCGGGTGCGCTGGAACAGCCAGGCGATGACGATCGCACCCAGGGCGAAGAACATCGTGGTCTGCAGATCCAGGACGTCGGGGATTCCGACCATCGACTGGCCACTGCGGGGTCCGATACTGGACCAGTAGGTGAGAACCTGACCCACCACCAGCAGCAGCGCGAACGTGGCGATGCCGGCCTGGAGCCCGTTGAGTCGCATGAGCACCGGAGCCACCAGCAGGGCCAGGAGTCCACCGACGATGCCGCCGATCAGAATCGCGGGCAGCCACGGAGCCTGGACCTCGAACAGGAACGGGAACATGTCCGAGAGCAGGTTGCGCTTGAGGTCCGATTCGATGGTGAGGAGACCCACCGTCCATGCCCCGAGCGCAACGAAGGCGACGTGTCCGAAGCTCAGCACCCCCGACGTGCCGATGAACATGTAGAGCGCCACCACGATGACCAGGTTCACCAAGGCGTACTGGAACTGGACCTGGACGCTCTCCCCCAGGTAGCTGGTGACGACGGTGACCGCGTAGACGATGAGGAGGAGGCTGACCAGGGACCACAGGGGTCCCAGCCGCCACCACAGGCTCCGGGTCATGTGCGCACCGTCCCGCCGCGCACGAGCAGACCCGAGGGCCTGATGATCAAGACGATGATCACGAGGAGGAAGACGTAGGCGTCCCTGAAGTTACTCATGTCGGAGGGGAGCCAACTGGCCAACATCGAGGTGGCGAATCCCACGAGGAAACCACCAGCGAGCGCCCCGTAGATCTTGTCGATACCGCCGATTACCGCGCCGATCAGCGCGAGGATAACGATCGGTACGCCGAACGTGGGCCCCACCGCACCGGTCTGCACCGTGCTCACGAACGCCACCGCCGCGGCCAGGATGCCACTGAGCGCGAAGCTCAGACCGATGACCCGACTCGCCGGGATACCCACCAGCCGCGCGGTACGGAAGTCCGCCGCCGCCGCCTGCAGTTGCAGTCCCCAGATCGACTTGTTGAGGAATTGGATCAGCGCGAAGAGGAGGACACCTGCGATCACGATGGTGGCAACGGACAGCAACTGGATGCGGATCCCACCGACATCGACCGACTGCGCGAGCTCGGGTGCCACGGGAGCCGTTTGGACGTTGTTGCTGAAGAGCAATTCGTAGACGCGCTGCAGGAGGAAGCTCAGGCAGAAGCTGGCGACCAGGAGGGTCGCCGGTGTCGCGGTGCGCATGCGGGAGAAGACCCCGAGTTCCATGAGCAGGGACAAGATCACGCCGATCAGGATCGCGATCGGGATCGCGACGTACCACCCGAGCTGCCAGGTGAAGATGATCGAGTATCCCGAGGCCGTGATGATCTCACCCTGCGCGAAGTTGGCCAGGCGGATGACACCGAAGACGAGACCGATGGCGAGGGCTGCGAGGCCGAGGGTGGCGCCTGCGGACAACGCGTCCACGAGGGACTGGATGAGTTGGTTCATCCGAAGTACGCCTTGGTCAGCACGTCCACGTTGGTGGCATCCTCGGGCTTCAACGTCAATGTGATGGTTCCATCGTGCAGGACGTATGTGCGCTCGCAGAACGCCACCGTGAATTCCGCGCGCTGCTCGACCACGAGCACCGCCTTCCCAGCGGAGCGGATCGTGGCCAGGGCATCGAATACGGTGTCGACGGCTGTGGGAGACAGGCCGAGGCTGGGTTCGTCGAGCATCAGAATGTCTGGATCGGCCATCAGTGCGCGACCAATGGCGAGTTGCTGCTGCTGGCCGCCCGAGAGCAGCCCCGCCTGCCGGTCGCGGAACTCGGCAAGGATCGGGAACAGCCCAAGGACGTAGTCGAGGGTGTCTGCAGATCCGTCCTGGGAACGGCGCCCTACACCACCCAGGCGCAGGTTGTCCTTGACACTCAATCCGGCGAAGACATGCCGTCCTTCCGGCACGAGACTGATACCGCGGCGCACCACCTTCTCGGGGGCGAGACCATCGACGTCCTCGCCGTTCACCTTGACCGTTCCCTGATGCGGAATCGCGCCCATGATCGCCAACAAGGTGGAGGACTTGCCCGCGCCGTTGGGTCCGATCAATCCGATCGCGTGTCCGGCCGGGACGTCGAGATCGACACCGCGCACGGCGGGGACACCCGCGTAGGCCACGGAGAGGCCGCGCACCACCAGGCCGAGGTCACCGCTGGGCACTGCCACTCCTTCCCAGATACGCCTCGGCAAGTGCTTCGCTGGCGCGAACCTCGTCGGGGGTGCCTTCAAGGAGCGTCCGCCCCTCGACCAGGACGTGGATGCGTTCACACACGTTCAGGATGAGCCGGACGTTGTGGTCGATCAGAAGGACTCCGAGCCCACGATCGCGGAGATGACGGATGTTGTCGGCGAATTCACCGATCTCCCCCTCGTTCAATCCCGCAGCGGGTTCGTCGAGGAGGACGTATCGGGGTTCGGTGGCGAGTGCACGCGCGACACCGACACGTCGCTCCACACCGTGGGGTAGGGACCCGGCCGGATGATCGGCACGACCGGCGAGGTGGAATTCCTCGAGGAGCCCGTCGGCGAGCGCCACGGCCTGCTTGCGCGAGCGACCGGTTCCCATTGCAGTGACCTCGAGGTTCTCGCGCACGGTGAGACCACCAAAGAGATGGCCGTGCTGGAAGGTGCGCGCCAACCCCTGTCGGGCGCGCACATACGGCTTGGATTTCGTGATGTCGACACCGTCGACGGCGACCGAGCCGGAGTCGGGCATGTCGTATCCGCTGATGATGTTCACTAGGGTGGACTTGCCAGCCCCGTTGGGGCCGATCAGGCCGAGAACCTCACCGGGGTGGACGCTCAGGGACACCCCGGAGAGCGCCTGCACACCGGCGAAGGAACGGGTCACCCCGGTCACACAGAGTTCGTGTGACCGGGGTGACTTCGTGTCGATCATTCGGCGAAGGTGACCTTCGCCGGAGCGCGATCCTCGACCCACGTGAGCTTGCCGTCCTTGACGACCAGCACGGCCATCGGACGCTGCACGTTGATGTGCAGATCGGGCGAGAAGCTCGAGGGGCCGGCCAGGGTCGGCACGTCCTTCATCGCTTCAAACGCGGCGGTCAACTTGTCGCCGTCCCAGCTGCCCGCCTGCTTGTAGGCCTCCAGGATGAGCTGCAATGTGGCCGGTCCGGTCACGAAGCCGCCGACGTCCGGCGGGTTGCCGTACGCCGCCTCGTACGCCTTGGCGTACTCGTTGACGGCCGCATCCGGATCGTCACCGTTCTTCGCCGCGTAGGTCACGACGTAGTAGTCCTTCAGACCCTTGATCGCGGGGACCCAGAAGTCACCATCCATGCCGAAGCCCGAGATGATCGGTGCATTCACGCCACCATCTCGGATCTCCTTCGCAACCTGGCCACCACCGGGGTTGTAACCGCAGTTCACGATCACGTCAGGCTTCTTGCCCGCAGCGATCTTGGACACGGTCTCCTTCACGGAGTCACCCTGCACGTAGTCGTAGGTCGCCAGGACCTTGCCACCGAGCTCGGTGAAGCGCTTGTCGAAGATCGTGCACTGGTTCTGCGTGTACTTGATGGACGTGTCGCGCAGGAGGACGGCTGTCTTCCAGCCCTTGTCCGCTGCGAACTCCGCCATCACCGTGGTCTCACCAGGCGTTCCGGCACCGACCGAGAAGCCGTTGGGCAGACCGCCCGCAGGACCGTAGATCGGATCACCGATGCAGGGTGCGAGGTTGAGGATGTTCTTTCCCTCGGCCACGAGCGATGCTGGCGACGAGACGTCGTAATCGCAGGTGACGATGAGCACGTTGGCCCCCTTGCCGATGACTTCCTCGGCCGCGGGTGCGTACTTCTCGAACTTGGTCTCGGTGTCGATGAACTCCACCGTGATGGGCTGGCCATTCACGCCACCAGCCGCGTTGACCTTCTCGACCTCCAGCAGGAGGGCGTTGCGGGCCGGGGTGTCGATCGGGCCCATGAAGCCGCTACCGGCCTGCACGATGCCCAGGACCAGGGGATCACCCGAGGCCTCCGCTGCTGCGGTCTCCTCGGCGGGGGCTTCCTCGGCCGGGGCCGCGGTCTCCTCCGCCGCGGTCTCGGCGGCAGTCTCTTCTGCGGCGTCCTCGCTCGAGGACACGCAGCCAGTCAAAATGAGCGACGCGGCTCCCACCGCGGCCGCGAGTGTCATGAGACGGCGCCTCATGCAACCTCCCTGTTCGATCGGGCATGACCCCGAATTTACGACCGCCAGACCGACGGCATACGTATCCTCACACCAGATCCCGGAATAGGCAACGGCCTTGGGGATTTGTTACCCACTGTTGACCTTCCGGGCCCCTCAGGATGTGGGCCGGATCACCGAGTCAACGGCGTAGGCGACCGGGGAGGCCAGGGCAACCCGCATGCCCTCCGGCCAGGGCGTCGAGCCCTGGTCGTTGGCCGCCACGTGGACCACCACGTAGCGCCCGGTGATGGCCACCTCCTCCCCCCGACGCACCGTCAAAGCGAAGGTGCAGGACGAGGTTCCAACGGCGACCACCCCGACCTCGCACTGAATGGCGTCGCCGTAGTAGAGACGGGCGCGGTAATCGGCTTCGACGTGGACCCGGGGCACCCGGTCGATCATGGCGATGTCGAACCCGAGGCAGCGGTAGAGCGCGTGCTCGGTCTCCTCGAGCCAGCGGAAGGCGGCCGAGAAATGATTGTGTCCGGCTGCGTCCGTCTCGCTCCAGGCGACCGTGCGCGTCACCACGACCCGAGCACCGGTGATCTCGCTCATCAACCCTCCCGGCAGCCAATCTAGGGGGTGAGGTCTGAACTAGGATTCGTGCGTGATCACGGCGCTGTGCTTCATCAAGGTGTCCCCCGAAGCGATCAACTCCGCGGGCGAGCAGATTGCCCGCATCCCCGGTGTGCGTGCGGCGTACTCGGTGACCGGGCAGATCGATCTCGTGGCCCTCATCGAGGTCACCAGTCACGACGACGTCGCCCGCGTGGTGACGGATGGCATCGGTGCGGTCCCGGGGATCGTTTCGACGGAGACCCACATCGCATTCCGCACCTACTCGCGCGAAGATCTCGAAGCCGGCTTCTCGATCGGCGCCGAACAACGAGGACTAGTTCTCGGCGCCGGAGTGCCGTCGGGATAGTAGGCCGCGGCCGCGGAGCCCTCGGGGCGGAAGACACCGAGGACCCATAGGTCCTCCGGATTCGGATTCTCCAGCGCATGCAGGAAGCGTGGGGAGACATGGAATGCGCTTCCCACGCCGAGCGCCTGCGACCGCCCACCCGCGTGCAAGGTGCCCGATCCCCGCACGATGACGCAGATCTCGTCGTAGAGGTGGTAGTGCTCGGGGGCTCCGGATGTGGGGATGAAGCCCACGAACATGGTGGCTCCCCGCGACCCGCGCGAACGGTCGAAGAGCACCTCGTACTGGCGATCACCGGTGGCGGCATTCGATGCCTGGGCACCGAGCATCGCCACATCGACGACCTCCGAAATCGGTGCCGCAAGGCGCGCAGCCCACGGGGTGACCGGCGCGGGAACTCCGAAGACCAGCAGCGTGAGAGCAGACGCATTCGCGATCGACCACGTACTCCCCGCATGCACCTGGAAGGCGTAGCCCGGAGCGAGATCGTGTCGCCCCGCTCCGACGCGGAGCACACCGTGGCCGTCGAGGACGTAGGCCAGAGCATCCGCACCCGCATCGATCATCTCCCCGCTCGCACCCTCGGGGATTCGCAGGGCATCGAGGGTCAACGGTTCCGCGAAGTACTCCGGTCGGATCAGCGGCTGCACCGTGACACCCGGACCGGCCGTGGCATCGGACATATGAAGGACGTCACCAGAGTGCACGCCCCCATGCTAGGGATATGGCGGGCTGTCAGGCGAGGAGATGACGGTGACGGTGCAGGCTGCGCACCGCAGTCTCGACATCTCCGGTGGTGTTGTAGAAGTGCGGACTTATCCGCACGTTCCCGTCCCGACACGACACGACAACTTTGTCCTCCGCGAGCGCGTCGACGAGCGCATGATCATCCGTGGCCGCCACGGCGATCATCGGACCATGCTGATCGAGGGGGGTCACGACCCGTCCACCAAGATCCGTGATGCCTGCACGCAGTTGATCGTGCAGAGCACCGGAGACCTCCCACGCGGATGCGATGCCGACCTCGAGCAGAAAGTTCAGCGCAGCCTCGGCTGCGAAGAGGCTCGGTACGACCGGGGTTCCCGACTCGAATCGCCGCGCATCCTTCGCGGGGTCAAAGGAGTAGATATCCATGGCGAATACATCACGTGCTGCGAACCACCCCGTGGTCACGGGAATCCATTCGGAGGTCCGCTGCGGGTTGACCAGCGCGAAACCGACGCCAGGGCTGCCGAGCATGTACTTGAGGACTCCCCCCACGAGGAAGTCGGCGCCCAAGGCCTGGAAGTCGATAGGCAGGGCACCCGCTGTCTGATAGGCGTCGACCAGAACGGGCACACCCTTTGCGTGCGCTGCCTCGATGATCGCGGATACGTCCACCATCGCACCGTTTCGATAACAGACGTGCGTGATGGAGACGATCGCGGTGTCCGAGTCGATGGCTGCATCGACGCGTTCCACGGGGAGCCGATGATCGGGCTCCGCCGCTACATGGATGACTTCGGCGCCGCGACGTTCCTGTGCATGCCAGATCTGCCCGATGGTAGGGAACTCGAGTGAGGTCGTGATGATTGTGCGGGGGCCAGATGAGAAGTCGAAGCAGCTGGCGATTGCATTCACCGCAGCGGATGCCGAGGATGTGATCGCAACCTCGGCATCGTCCGCGTGGAAGGTGCGCGCCAGCAGCGAGCGGACGCGCTCCTGGACTCCTACCCAGGACTCCCAGAGCGACCCGAACTCGGCTAAGCCCTGCAGGTAGTTGTCGTAGGCGTTACGCACGGACACAGCGAGTGCACCCTGCGAGCAGGAGTTCATGTACGTGCGGCGGGAGAACACCGGGAACTCTTCCCGACGCAACCCACCGTCACCGATCACGCGACGTATCCTGGCACTTAGAGCTTCTCCACCGGCGCGTACCGGAGGAGCAGGCGCTTGACGCCGAGGGAGCCGAAGTCGATGGTGGCGTCGGATTTGTCCCCGCTCCCTGCGACGCTCACCACAGTGCCCAATCCGAACTTGGCATGGTTCACCCGGTCGCCAGGCGCCACTGAGACCACCGGACCAGTGCCGATCACCCGGTCCCCCAGGCGCAGACTCGAGGAGGCGCGCGAGGAGCCCACGGTGAATGGGCGCCCAACCGGATCCTCCCGTCGCCACTCGAGGACGCCCTCGGGGATCTCATCGAAGAACCGGGAGGGTGGGTTCGCTGCCGGGGTTCCCCAGGCGGATCGGGTCATCGCGCGCGTCAGGTACAACCGCTCGCGGGCGCGGGTGATCCCGACGTAGGCGAGTCTGCGCTCCTCCTCCAACTCGCGCGCGTCGCCGAGTGAACGCATGTGCGGGAATATCCCGTCTTCCATTCCCGTAAGGAAGACCACCGGGAACTCGAGCCCCTTGGCTGTGTGCAGGGTCATCAGGGTGACGACACCACCGTGGTCCTCTCCGTCGGGGATCTCGTCGGAGTCCGCGACGAGTGAGACGCGCTCGAGGAAGTCAACGAGTGATCCCTCGGGGTTCTCCACGCTGAATTCCACCGCTACTGACTCCAGCTCCGCGAGGTTCTCTACGCGCGATTCATCCTGCGGATCATCCGAGTCCTGCAACTCGGCCAGGTATCCGCTCTGTTCCAGCACCGCCTGCACGACGGTGGCTGGATCGGCACCGCCCTCAGCCACGGTGCGCAGGGTGTCCATGAGTACCAGGAAGGACGTGATCGAGTTCAGCGACCGGGTGGCGAGTCCGGGAATGTCGGCGGATCGCGCGAGCGCTGCCGCAAAGGTGATCCGCTCACGTTGGGCGAAGGTTTCCACCTGTTCCTCAGCGCGGTCACCGATTCCGCGCTTAGGGACGTTGAGGATCCGACGGAGGGAGACCTCGTCCTCCGGATTGGCGATGGCGCGCAAGTACGCGACGACGTCACGGACCTCCTTGCGTTCGTAGAAGCGCACACCCCCCACAACCCTGTACGGCATTCCCGTGCGGATGAAGATGTCCTCCACGGATCTCGACTGGGCGTTGGTCCGGTAGAAGACCGCGACATCGCCTGGTCGCAGTCCCTCGTCGTCGTTGAGACGGTCGATTTCCTGGGCGATGAAGGAAGCCTCATCGTGTTCGTCGTCACCGACGTAGGCCGTGATGGCAGAGCCGGCACCCGCATCCGTCCATAACCGCTTCTCGCGACGCGAGGCATTGCGGGAAATGACGGCGTTCGCTGCGGTGAGGATGTTCTGCGTGGAGCGGTAGTTTTGCTCCAGCGGGATGGTGGTCGCCGAAGGGAAGTCCCGCTCGAATTCCTCGATGTTGCGGATCGTGGCACCGCGGAATGCGTAGATCGATTGATCGGCGTCACCCACGACACACAGTGCCCCCGGCGTTGCCGTGTCCACGCCGACGAGCTCCTTGATCAGCACGTACTGCGCGTGATTGGTGTCCTGATACTCGTCGACGAGGATGTGGCGGAATCTGCGTCGGTAGTGCTCGGCGACATCGGGGAAGAGTTGCAGCACTGCCACGGCGAAGCCGATGAGATCGTCGAAATCGAACGCGTTGGCCTGGCGCAATCGCCGTTGATACTCCCGATACGCCTCCGCGAGCACCTCTTCCATATGGTTCGAGGCCCGACCTGCGAATGTCTCGTGATCGACGAGGTCGTTCTTGAGGTTGGACACCTGCGCCGTGAAGGAACGGGGGGTGTAGCGCTTTGCATCGAGGTTCAGGTCCCGGATCACCATCGTCATCAGCCGCTGGCTGTCCTGCTGGTCGTAGATCGTGAAGCTCGACGCGATACCCAGGTGCTTTGATTCGCTACGCAGGATGCGCACGCAGGCACTGTGAAAGGTGGAGACCCACATGCTCCGGGCGGGCGGACCGACGAGGGCCGCCACGCGCTCCTTCATCTCACCCGCGGCCTTGTTTGTGAAGGTGATGGCGAGGATCTCGCTCGGTGCCGCATCCCCCGATGCGATCAGGTGGGCGATGCGCCGGGTGAGCACCCGCGTCTTCCCGGAACCGGCGCCAGCCACGATCAGGAGGGGGCCACCGCGATGCTCCACCGCGGCTCTTTGCGCTGGATTGAGGTCCGCAACCAGCGCTTCGGGAGTCACGTGGGCAGTGTAGGTAGACCGGCCGACGCAGGAACGATCGGTCGACGCGGGGCCACCGGGCGTACGGGTGCATACGCCGCACCCATGTCCGGGCGCGGGTCCGCATCACCCTTGTTCGGCCACATAGCCATGGCGCGCTCGGCCTGCGCGGTGATCGTGAGCGACGGATTGACGCCGAGGTTCGCAGTGATCGCCGAACCGTCGACCACATGCAGACCCGGGTAGCCGTACACGCGGTGATAGGCGTCGATGACCCCTCTCTCGGCATCGGCACCGATGACGCACCCGCCGACGAAGTGGGCCGTCAGGGCTGCATCGATGTTCTCAAAGACGGATGCACCTGCGACACCATCGATCTTCTCCGCGACGCGCGTGACCACCTCCTGGGCGAGTGGGATGTATGTGGGAGCCGGACTCGACGCGTCCTGGCGCGTGGTCAGAGTCCAGCGCCCCAACCGATCGGTGCCCCCCTGGAGCGTCAGGGAGTTGTCCACCTGCTGCATCACCAGCGAGATCACGGTGCGTTCACTCCATCGACGCACATTGAACAGGCGCAGCGTGATCGGCCACTGACGCACGAGCTCCCCCACCCAGGTCTTCCACCGCGGAACACCGGGGCGCGGTTGGGTGAGCACCGACTGCAAGAGGCCCATCGAGTTCGATCCCCTGCCATAGCGGACCGGCTCCACATGCGTGCGCGGTTCGGGGAAGAAGCTCGAGGTGATCGCCACCCCCTCGGTGTAGTCGACACTCGTGCGCGGGGACACCGCCCCAAGGATCGACTCCGAATTGGTGCGCGAAAGACGACCGAGTGCACGCGAGAGGCCGGGAAGGCGTCCCTCGTCGCGCATGCGATGCAGGAGTTTCTGCGTATTCAGAGTTCCCGCCGCCACGATCACGTGATCCGCGGTGAGCGTCCGCTCCGTATTCCGCGACCATGTCCCCGTGCGCTCCGTGGTGAGGGTGTAGCCGCCCTCTGGACGCGGGTCGATCCCGGTCACCGTGGTCATGGGGAGGACGCGCGCACCGGCGAGTTCGGCGAGGGCAAGGTAGTTCTTGGGCAGCGTGTTCTTGGCATTGTGACGGCACCCGGTCATGCACTCACCGCAGTGGGTGCACCCCGTGCGCTGAGGCCCGACACCACCGAAGTACGGATCGGCCGAGGTCACGCCGGGGCCCTCGCCGAAGAAGACACCGACCGGGGTGAGGCGGAAGGTGTGGCCGACCCCCATGTCGGTGGCGACCTCCTTCATCACCTCGTCCGAGGGTGTCATCCGCGGGTTCTTGGCAACTCCGAGCATGGCGCTGGCGAGCGTGTAGTACGGCTCGAGTTCGGTCTTCCAATCCGTGATGTCCGCCCATTGCGGATCCGCGAAGAATTCCGCGGGCGGCTGGTACAGGGTGTTCGCGTAAACCAAGCTGCCGCCCCCGACTCCCGCACCTGCCAACACCGCGACGTCCTTGAGCAGGTGGATGCGCTGGATTCCGAAGAATCCCAGCCGCGGCGCCCAGAGGAATCGACGCAGATCCCAGGAGGTGGTCGCGAAGTCGGAGTCCTCGAAGCGGGCGCCGGCCTCGATCACGAGGACCCGGTACCCCTTCTCACTCAGCCGCAGAGCGGCGACGGAACCACCGAATCCCGATCCGATGACCGCGACATCGAAGTCCGTCACTACTTCAGGCCGATCTTCTTGATCAATCCGATCGCCGCCGCCAGAGTGCCACCCCAGCGTTCATCGGACATCCCGAATTGCGGATCGAAACCGAACGCGCGCTGCGTGGAGATGTTCTGCACCCTCGTGACGGCGTAGACGGCTTCGTCGCCGTGCCGACTCCCGAGGCCGGAGTCCGCCCAGCCACCCGTGGGCGCCCGCACACTGGCCCAACTCGAGGCCTACCCCTCGTTGATATTGACGGAGCCCGCGCGCCGCCGGCGCGCCAGGGTCGCCCCCGTCGCGCGGTCGCGGGTGATGACGGCCGCGTTGAGTCCGTAGCTGGTGTCGTTGGCCCGCTCGATCGCCTCATCGTCGCTCGCCACGGGATAGACCGACACAAGGGGCCCGAAGGTTTCGGTGCGGCACACCAGCATGGTTTCGTCGACGTCCGTGAGGATCGTCGGCTCCACGTAGACCGGGCCGACGTCCGGCCGCGCATGCCCGCCGGTGACCACGCGGGCACCGCGAGCGACCGCGTCCTCGACGTGCGCGACGAATCGATCCACCTGCGCCTGCGAGATCAGCGAGCCGATCGATGCGCCCCAGCCCACGTGCGGAACCATCGTCATGCTCCGCGCTCGCTGCGCGAATTCCTGCAGGAAAGCGCCCGCGAGCCCCTCGTGCACATAGATGCGCTCCATCGAGATGCAGAGCTGACCCGAGTTGGCGAAGCAGGCACGCTCGGCGATGGCGGCGGCACGCACGGGATCCGCATCGGCGCGAATGATCATCGCGTTCTTGCCGCCGAGCTCCAATGTGCACGGGATGAGGCGACGTGCGCAGCGCTCGGCGACCACCCGACCGGTCTGGGTCGAGCCGGTGAAGTTCACGTGATCGACGACGTCGATCAACGCAGGTCCGATGACAGGACCCTCACCACTCACCACGGCGAACACATCCGGCGGGACACCTGCGTCGAGGAGTCGCTGACGCACCCACAGAGCGGTGAGAGTTGTCTGGACATCGGGCTTGACGATGACGGCATTACCGGCGAGCAATGCGGGGATGGAGTCACCGGCCGCCAGGGTGAGGGGGTAGTTCCACGGTGAAATCACGCCAACGAGGCCGACCGGGTGGCGCACCACCTCCGTGCCCACGAGCAGGGGGAAGGCACCGCGCACCCGACGCGACCGCATGAGCCGCGCGATATCGCGCGCGTAGTGCCGGGCGTTGATGCAGACGTCGAGAACCTCTTCATTGGCGTCGCGCCGGGCCTTGCCGGTCTCCAACTGAACGAGATCCAGGATCTCCTCGCGCCGCGCGAGGACGATGTCGTGGAACCGCAGGAGGATCGCGCTGCGGCGCGCCCTCGGCAGGGCAGCCCAGGCGACCTGCGCAGCGCGTGCCCGTGCTGCAGCGAGCTCGACGTCATGCTCCGTCGACAGCGGCAGGTCGTAGATCACCTCACCGGTGAAGGGCGCGATCACTGGGCGGCGTGCTGCATCGGGGGCGGCCGCGAGTGAACCGACCAGCGTCGCAGCTGCCCCGGTCATGACGTGACCACCATCTCCACGCGCTGGAACTCCTTGAGATCGCTATAGCCGGTGGTCGCCATCGCCTTGCGCAGTGCCCCGACGATGTTCATCGTTCCATCGGCGCGCTGCGAAGGACCACGCACGATCTCCTGGAGTGTCCCCACCTGATCCATCGCCTGGCGCTCTCCCCGGGGTAGGTGCGCATGCCACGCCTCGGCACCCCAGTGCGACCCGTGTCCCGGCGCATCGCTCGCGCGCGCGAACATCGAGCCGATCATCGCGGCATCGGCGCCGCACGCGAATGCCTTGACCACATCACCGCTACGACCCATGGAACCGTCCGCGATGACGTGGACGTAACGCCCACCCGACTCGTCGAGGTAATCGCGACGTGCAGCGGCAACGTCCGCGACCGCGCTGGCCATAGGCACCCGCACACCGATCACATCGGCGGTGGTGTGCGAGGCGCCTCCACCGACTCCCACGAGCACACCGGCGGCGCCGGTGCGCAGCCGGTGCAGGGCGGCCTGGCGTGTTGCGCAGCCACCGACGATCACGGGCACATCGAGCTTGTGGATGACCTCCTTGAGGTTGAGCGACTCCCCCGATGCACTCACGTGTTCGGCTGAGACGGTCGTCCCTCGGATCACCACGATGTCCGCGCCCGCCGCTGCGGCCAGCGGGGCAAGTTCCGCGGTGCGCTGCGGCGACACCGCCACCGAAACGGTGACTCCCCCCGCCTTGATCTCAGCGATCCGCGCGCGGATCAAGCCGGGGTCCACCGGGGCCGCGTAGAGCTCCTGGAGCAATCGCGTGGGTGACGCGGACTCGGCGATCGACACGAGGTGATGCGCGGGATCCGCGTACCGGGTCCACAGCCCCTCGAGGTTCAGGGTGGCCAGAACTCCGCATCCGCCCAACGTGATGGCGGATGCCGGTGACACGACCGAGTCCATCGGTGCCGCCATCAGCGGGGTCGTGAATGAGTAGGCATCGATCGTCCACTGGGTGGAGACGAGATCGGTGTCGCGGGTGCGCCTGCTCGGTGCGATGGCCACCTGGTCGAAGGAGTAGCCGCGCCGGGCCTCCTTGGACCCGCCGATGAGGGTCATGTCAGCGCCCCGAGTAGTTCGGTGCTTCGAGGATCATCTGGACATCGTGCGGATGGCTCTCCCGGAGTCCTGCCGCGGTGATCCGCACGAAGCGACCCTTGCTATGCAGTTCGGCAACGGTGCTCGCTCCCGCGTAGCCCATGGACGCGCGCAGTCCACCGATGAGCTGATGAGCCACGGCTCCGAGCGGACCTCGGTAGGCGACCATGCCCTCGATCCCCTCGGGGACGAGCTTGTCATCGCTCAGCACGTCATCCTGAACATAGCGGTCCTTGCTGTACGAGCGGGCGAGGCCGCGGGACTGCATCGCGCCAAGCGAGCCCATCCCCCGGTACGCCTTGAACTGCTTCCCATTGACGAAGACCACATCCCCCGGTGCCTCCTCGCAACCGGCGAGCAGCGAGCCGAGCATCACGGTGCTCGCTCCCGCCACCAATGCCTTGGCGATATCCCCCGAGTACTGGATTCCGCCGTCACCGATCACCGGAACGCCCGCGGGTGCGCAGGCCTGGGACGCCTGGAAGATCGCCGAGATCTGCGGGACACCGACGCCGGCCACGACGCGGGTGGTGCAGATCGATCCGGGACCGACACCGACCTTGACTCCGTCGGCACCTGCGTCCACCAGCGCTTGTGCACCTTCGCGGGTGGCAACGTTCCCGCCGACAACATCGACGTCCGAGGTGCGCTTGAGCAGGGCCACCATCTCGACCACGGCACGCGAATGTCCGTGCGCAGTGTCGACCACGAGGAAGTCCACCCCGGCCTCGATGAGGGCGCGTGCCCGCTTCTCGGCATCATCGCCAACACCCACCGCTGCGCCCACAACGAGTCGACCGGCGGAGTCCTTGGTGGCATGCGGATACTTGTCGGACTTCACGAAGTCCTTGACGGTGAACAGCCCGCGCAACACCCCCGCGTCATCCACCAGGGGCAACTTCTCGACCTTGTGGCGCGCGAGCAACGCCAGGGCGTCCTCGGGTGCGATGCCGATCGGTGCAGTCACCAACGGCATCTGCGTCATGACCTCGGAGACAGGGCGCGACATGTCATCCTCGAACCGCATGTCGCGATTGGTGACGATGCCGAGCAATCGGCCACCGTTGTCGACCACCGGAACACCGGAGATGCGATAGCGACCGCAGAGTGCATCCACGTCGGCGAGGGAATCGCGCGGGCCGCAGGTAATCGGGTTACTGACCATCCCGGCCTCGGAGCGCTTCACCAGGTCCACCTGCACCGCCTGCTCCTCGACGGACAGGTTGCGATGCAGCACTCCCACACCACCCTGACGCGCCATGGCGATGGCCATCCGCGCCTCGGTGACGGTGTCCATGGCACTGGAGACCAGGGGCATGCGCACAGTGATGTTCCGAGTGACCTGCGCGGAGGTGTCTGCGGAACTGGGGACGATGTCGGATTCGCCCGGAAGGAGGAGGACGTCGTCGAAGGTGAGCCCCTCGAAGGCGAACTTCTCCTCGGCGCCGCTCTGCATATGGAGGAGGCTACCCACCCACGAGACTGGCGATCCGGGCGACCGCACCGGTGAGGTCGTAGGTGCGCTCGATCCCGGTGGGGGTCTCCCCGCGCCACCCGGGGCCGCCCAGGATCACCCGCGGGGCGGGCCGCATGCGGGTCAGTTCGGCCAGCGGCTCGATATCCTCGGTGGCGCTCAGCTGCGACCACACGAACACCACGCCGGCACCGATGCGCCGGGACGCTTGTTCGAGGACGTCGACCGGGGTGCGCGGACCGAGCATGCGGCACTCGACGCCACGCTCGGCCAGCGCCGCCGCGAGAGCCCACAGCGGGAGCGTGTGCGACTCGCGTTCGAGAGTGGCAAGGATGACCGGACGGGAATTTACGGGGGTGGCTAACTTGCGAGCCCTGCCCGAAAGCTCGCCTTGAACAGCGTCACTCAAGATGTGCTCAACGTCCACTCCGCGTCCGCTGTTCTCCCAGCGTTCCCCGACTCCCGTCATCACGGGCACCAACAGGTGGTCCCACGTCCACACCACCCCGCGCTGATCCAGAGTCTCGCGGATGATCGCGCTGCAGGCCGGACCGTCCAGTGACTGGGCGGCACGCGCCAGGCCACGCGCATGTGGCGTTCCGCCCGGGATCGACACGACACTCCCGCCACCCGGTCGACCCTCCACGGTCCCCGCTGCAGCGGTCACCCGTCGAAGTTCGGTCACGGGGGCGAGATGCTCGGGATCCGGCTGGAAGGACAACGCCTGCTCGGCCGCGGTGGCCAGCGGAACCCCGGCGTTCACCAGGCTGCGCATGTGCTCGAGTCGGGCGAGGTCGGCGGCGGTGTAGCGACGGTGGGCGCCCGCCTCGTGACCTGAGGGGCCGAGCCCGTAGCGACGGTCCCAGGTGCGCAGGGTGGCGGGTGCCACGCCGAGGCGACGCGCCACGGCGGCCACGGTCAGCCCCATGGCCGGTGCCTCGACTCCCTGTCCCTGTGACATACCGCGAGTCTGCCCCGGCACGGCCCGAACCGCACTTCGGAGCGTCTGCGGCTAGTCCGGATCGACCGTGAGGGGTCCAGCCTTTGCCTGGGGGAAGTACCCCTGGCCGATTCCGGAGCTGCGCTTGGGGATCATGACCGATCGGAACCAGGTCACGACCTCGTCCCCGTCCTGGTTCAGCCCTCGGGTCTTCATTCGGATGATGCCCATCTCGGGACGGGACCCGGATTCGCGTTTGTCCACGCAGATGCTCTCCGCGTAGATGGTGTCCCCCACATACACCGGGTGCGTGAGCGTGATGTCCGTCCACCCGAGGTTCGCGACGGCGTTCTGGCTCATGTCGAGGACGGACAAACCGAGGACGAGTGCCACGGTGAGCCCGGAATTCACGATGATCCGGCCTTCAGAGATCGGATTCGACTGGGCCAGGTCCGCATTGAAGTGGTTTTGGTTCGTATTGCAGGTCAACAGGGTGAACCAGGTGGAATCTGCCTCGGAGATCGTGCGCCCGAGCGGGTGCTGGTACGTCATGCCGACGACGAAGTCCTCATAGAACCTGCCGAGCACCGCCGGGGATACGTCGTCCGTCGATGTCACGTCAGGCCTCCGGTGCGTGGAACGATTGGGACCGAGTCATTCCTGCGGCGCGCCCTTTCGCCGCAATGGTGAGCGCCATCTTGCGGGACGCTTCATCGATCATGTGATCGCCCACCATGACAGCACCACGCGCACCACCCTCGGGCGATGTGTGCCAGGCATAGGAATCGAGAATCAGCTCCGCGTGGTCGTAGTCCGCCTGCCGTGGCGAGTAGACCGCGTTCACGACCTCGATCTGATCTGGGTGGAGCACCCATTTCCCATCGAATCCCAATGCAGCGGAATGCTCCGCGGAACGCTGCAAGCCCTCGAGGTCCTTGATCTGCAGGTAGGGACCGTCGATGGCTAGGACACCGTTGGCCCGCGCCGCCATGAGAATGCGCATCAATATGTAGTGGTACGCATCGCCGACGTCGTACCCCTCCGGCTGCTCACCGACGACAAGCGACCTCATGTTGAGACTCGCCATGAAGTCAGCTGGCCCGAAAACGAGCGCCTCCAACCGGGGTGACGCAGCAGCGATCGCGTCGACGTTGACCAATCCGGCCGCGTTCTCGATCTGCGCCTCGATGCCGATCCGACCCACCTCGAGCCCATGGGACTTCTCCACCTGCGTGAGGAGGAGATCGAGTGCGACAACCTGCTCTGGGCCGAGCACCTTCGGCAACACGAGGGTGTCGATCTGTGCACCGGCACCCCCGACGACGTCGATGACATCGGTGTAGGTCCACGGGGTTGTCCAGTCGTTGACCCGGACAGATCGAAGCGGAGCGCGGAACACGGCCTCGTTCAGGGTGCCGATGACGGCGCGGCGTGCCTCTACCTTCGCGACGGGGGCGACAGCGTCCTCGAGATCGAGGAACACCTGGTCCGCCGGCAGACCCTGGGCCTTCTCCATCATCCGGGGATTCGAGCCCGGCACCGCCAGGCACGAGCGTCGTGCGCGCATTCCAGTCACGGATTCCTCCCCGGGATCGCAACCCTATGAGGCTCCCGGCCCCTCTCCGCCGGGGCCCCCCGGGGGATCCCGAGAAATCGGGGCAAAAATTCTTCAAGAATGATCTTGACCAACTCTTGGCGCGGTTCTAGAGTAGGGACACAACGTTTTTTGGAGGACACGATGGCGGACATTTCACGGCTCCCCGGGCCGAATGCGGACCTGTGGGACTGGCAGATGCATGGTGCCTGCCGCGGTGAGGACCCGGCGATCTTCTTCCACCCCGAAGGCGAGCGCGGCCCGGCCCGCGAGTCCCGGGAGAAGGCCGCCAAGGCGATTTGCGGCGGCTGCCCGGTCCGCCAGGAGTGCGCCTCGCACGCCCTCGCCGTGCGCGAGCCCTACGGCGTGTGGGGTGGGCTCTCCGAGGATGACCGCGAGGCCATCTACCGTCGCGGTCTCCGCCAGCCCGTCACGGCGGCCTCGTAACCGAAAACTTTCTTCCCTCTCCTCCATACACGCAACGGCCCCGGTGATCCCGGGGCCGTTGCGTGTATTCGACTTCTAGTGCGAGTGACCGTGGTGCGAGTGGCCGTGACCGTGACCCGCGTCCTCGGGCTCGGCCGGCTTCTCGACGACGAGCGCCTCGGTGGTCAACAGCATGGCCGCGATCGACGCCGCATTCTGCAGCGCGGACCGGGTCACCTTGACCGGGTCGATGACGCCCTGGGCGACGAGGTCGCCGTACTCGCCGGTCGCGGCATTCAGACCGTGACCGTTGGGCATCTCGGAGACCTTGGAGACGACGACGTAGCCCTGCTCGCCCGCGTTCTCCGCGATCCAGCGCAGTGGCTCCGCCGTGGACTTGCGGACGATGGTCACGCCGGTCGCCTCGTCACCCGTGAGTCCGAGTGAGCCATCGAGTGCCGTGGCGGCCTGCACGAGTGCTGTGCCTCCACCGGAAACGATGCCCTCCTCGATCGCAGCGCGTGTCGCCGAGACGGCGTCCTCGATGCGGTGCTTCTTCTCCTTGAGCTCCACCTCGGTGTGACCGCCGACCTTGATGACGACGACACCCCCGGCGAGCTTGGCCAGACGCTCCTGCAACTTCTCGCGATCCCAATCGGAGTCGGTGTTCTCGATCTCCCGCTTAATCTGCGCGATGCGGTCTTCGACGGCCGCATGGTCGCCCCCGCCATCGACGATGGTGGTGTTGTCCTTGGTGACCACGATGCGACGGGCGGAACCGAGGACGTCGAGGCCCACCTGGTCGAGCTTCAAGCCGACCTCGGGGGACACGACCTGCGACCCGGTGAGGATCGCGATGTCCTGCAGAATCGCCTTGCGGCGGTCGCCGAAGGCCGGAGCCTTCACCGCGCACGAGGTGAACGTGCCGCGGATGCGGTTCACCACCAGGGTGGAGAGGGCCTCGCCCTCCACGTCCTCGGCGATGATCAGCAGTGGCTTACCGGCCTGAACGACCTTCTCCAGCAACGGGAGCAACTCGTTGAGGGCCGACACCTTGCCCTGCACCAACAGGATGCGGGCGTCCTCGAGGACAGCCTCCATGCGGTCGGCGTCGGTGACGAAGTACGGGGAGATGTACCCCTTGTCGAACTGCATGCCCTCGGTGAACTCCATCTCCATGGCGGTGGTGCTGGACTCCTCGACGGAGATCACACCGTCCTTGCCCACCTTGTCGAAGGCGTCGGAGATGAGGTTGCCGATCTCGCGGTCCTGCGAGGAAATGGTCGCGACGTTGGCGATCTCCTCCTTGCCGGAGACGGCGCGTGCCATCTCACCGAGCTTGGCGGTGACGGCCTCGACGGCCTTGTCGATGCCGCGCTTGATGCTCATCGGTGATGCGCCCGCGGCGACCTGCTTCAGGCCTTCGTGCACCATCGCCTGAGCGAGCACGGTGGCCGTGGTGGTGCCCTCGCCGGCGATGTCGTTGGTCTTGGTCTCGACCTCTTTGGCGAGTTGCGCACCGAGGTTCTCATAAGGATCCTCGAGCTCGATCTCGCGGGCGATGGTCACGCCGTCGTTGGTGATCGTGGGTGCACCCCACTTCTTGTCGATGACCACGTTGCGGCCCTTGGGGCCGAGGGTCACCCGAACTGCGTCTGCGAGTGCGTCCACACCGCGCTCGAGGCTGCGACGTGCGCTCTCGTCGAATTCCAGAATCTTGGCCATGACTTCCTCTACTCAGTGATGCCCCGGTCCCCGACTGATTCGGGGCCGGGGCATCGACAGGGGTTCTAGTTCTCTACTTTGCGTTCTCTATTTCTCGATGACCGCGAGTACGTCGCGGGCCGACAGGATGAGGTACTCCTCGTTGTTGTACTTCACCTCGGTGCCGCCGTACTTGCTGTAGATGACGGTGTCACCCACCTTGATGTCGAGCGGGATGCGCTTGTCGCCATCCTCGTCGAAACGCCCCGGACCCACGGCGAGGACCTTGCCCTCCTGGGGCTTCTCCTTCGCGGTGTCCGGGATCACGAGGCCGGACGCAGTGGTCTGCTCGGCGTCGAGGGTCTGAACGAGGATGCGGTCCTCGAGGGGCTTGATGGAGACCGACACGGTGCTTCCTCCGGTGAATCGGGGGCCGCCCGGGTGGACGGCTTCGGTTAGGTCGATTGGCAGTCTCACGGGGAGAGTGCCAACGAGAACAGTACGCGGCCGTTAGCACTCTGTCAATTCGAGTGCCAGCCGTGTCTAGCGGGCGATCTCCCCCACGGCCATGGAGGAGGTGGCCGGGAAGTCTCCGGGGGAGGGTGCCTGGCCGGTCCGAACCAGCCGGGCACCGAGGGCCGCCACCATCGCCCCGTTGTCGGTGCACAGCCCGGGCCGCGGGATCCGTACCGGCACCCCGGCCCGGTCGGCCCGCTCGGTGACCAGGGCGCGGAGACGGGAGTTGGCTGCGACCCCGCCCCCGACCACAAGGTGGTCCACCCCGGTGCGCCGACACGCCTCGAGGGCCCGGGCGCTCAGCACGTCGGCGACCGCCTCCGGGAAGCTCGCGGCCACCTCGGCCCTTCGGACCTCGCCGTGCTGGGCGGTCAGCCAGCGCAGGACCGCGGTCTTGAGCCCACTGAAGGAGAAGTCCAGGGTGTCCCCGCCGAGGGCACGCGGGAATGCGATCGCCTCGGGGTTCCCCTCCCGCGCGCATGCATCGATCGCGGGCCCACCCGGGAAGGGCAGGTCGAGCAATCGGGCGACTTTGTCGAAGGCCTCTCCGGCCGCGTCGTCCAAGGTCTGTCCCAGAGCCTCCACGCCCTCGGCGCCGACAGCGATGAGGGAGGTGTGCCCGCCGGAGACCAGCAGACCGATCACCGACTCAGGAAGCGGTCCGTGCTCGAGTTCGTCGACCACCACATGCGCGGCCAAGTGATTCACGCCGTAGACCGGACGCGCGAGAGCGGCACCGAGTGCCTTCGCCGTGGACACACCCACCAGAAGGGAGCCCACGAGTCCCGGGCCGGACGTCACCGCGATGGCATCGACATCGGTGAGTGCGACACCCGCTTCCGCGCACGCGCGCTCGATCGTGGGCACCATGGCTTCGAGGTGCGCGCGGCTCGCGATCTCCGGCACCACGCCTCCGAAGCGTGCTTGCTCATCCACACTCGACGCGAGGGCATTGGCGCGCAGTTCCTCCCCGACGACGATGCCGATGCCCGTCTCGTCGCACGACGTCTCGATCCCGAGGATGACCACGCCCGTCACAGCGACCTCCGCAGGATGAGGGCGTCGGAGCCGTCGGGGTAGTAGCGACTGCGCAGGGAGATCTGATCGAACCCCTCGTCCCGATACATCGCGATCGCAGGGGAGTTATCGGCACGCACCTCGAGAAGCAGTGCTGTTGCGCCTGACTGGTGTGCCGCCGCGATCAACTCCCGCACGAGCATCCGGCCGATGCCCTGGCGCTGCTCCCCCGGTCGCACGGCGATCGTCTGGATGTCTGCGTCCGCCCCCGCATGGAAGATCCCCGCGTAGCCGATGACCTCATCGCCTCGCATCGCAACCCGGTAGATCCGCGTCGGCTGGGCGAGCTCCTCCCAGAACTGCTCCACGCTCCAAGGGTCGACCGTGAAGCACTCCGACTCGATCGCGTGCACCGCGGGAATGTGCCACCAGCGCATCGGCTCCACCATCACGTCCACGTGACACCCGCCGTCACCGGATGACTCGCGCGCGGGGACACCGTGACATCCGCAGAGCGCAGGTACAGCGGCTGCGCGGTGAGCAGGGTTCGACCGGTGAGGGCACGCGCGGTGCGCGCACCTCCGTCGCCGTGATCGTCGAGCTCGACGCCGATCGGGGTCGGATCCCACCTGGCAGGGTCGGACGCGCTGCGGGTCGCGAGAAAGGTGATGAGATCACGGGCATGCGCGGGCACGTCCACGACAGGGAGTCCCGTCGGAATCTCCGTTGCGGTCCCGACGTAGGGACCATCGATGCGCGCTCCCGTCGGGTCGAACACTGCCCAGTAGACCTCGCGTCGACGCGCGTCCGCCAGCACGACGTAGTTGCCCTCATGCTGGTTCGAAGCAGCCACCGCGTCGAGGGAACAGACGCCCACGACCGGCACCTTCCATGCGAGGGCGAGTGCCCGTGCGTAGGCGATGCCTACGCGGAGACCGCCGTAGGGGCCGGGTCCGACCCCACAGACCACGCCGGTGACGGGGGGACCGGTGAGTGCGGGAGCGATGGTGTCGGCGAACAGCGCCCCGATCGCCTCCACATGACCGCGGGCGTCGTGATGCTCGGCCTCGGCGATCACGACACCGTCATCCGCGACCGCCAGCGACGTCCACGCACTTGAGGTCTCGACCGCGAGGATCCGCTCAACCATCGGTCCACCGTTCGTCGCGACCATTCAGTACGACCACACGTTGGTCTGCGTTGCCGTAATCGATGAAGACGTGCAGCGCTGCTTCGGGAAACCAGTCACCGCCCCACTCGACGACACTCACCGACTCCTCCCACGGCAGGTCCAGGTCATCGAGCTCCGCGCGACGTGCAAGCCGGTAGGCGTCGACGTGCACCAGCGGTACCGACGTAGACGGATGGATGCGCGCGATCACGAACGTCGGACTCGTCACAGGCTCGGTGACACCGAGGGCCTGCGCGATGCCCTGGGTAAGCGTCGTCTTACCGGTACCGAGTTCGCCGTCGAGCACGATGACGTCTCCGGCCCGGGCCGTACGACCGATGCGCTGGCCGAGGGTCCGCATCGCTTCGGGATCGGCGACGACCTCAGTCGTGGTCACGCGGTGACCAGCGCACGGACCCGCTGCAGGAGACCCCGGAGCAGGACGTTCACCTCACCGGGGCGCTCCAACTGGACCATGTGGCCAGCACCCTCGATCACGGCAAATTCCGCGTGCGGCAGGATCGCAACGATTTCCTCACTGGACGACTTCGGCGTTAATCGGTCACGGTCCGCGCACACCACCAGCAACTCCGCACCTGCCATGAGGGGCAGCGCATCACGTTTGTCATGGTCCTGCAAAGCAGGCAGGAATTCGGCAACGACGTCGATCGGCGTCCCGCCCACCATGTCCGCCACGAATCGCCCGAGGCGTCCGGGTGTCACGGAGCCGAAGGAATAGAGCTGCGTGACCAGGATCCCGATGTCACTCGTGGACCACTGCAGACGATCGAACCACTGGCGTCGACTCGCGATCAGGCCGGCAACGTTCGGTCCCCATGCCTGAAAGGCACGCCCGAGGGGGCCAGGGAGGCCGAGGGTGTTGGTGTGCAGACCACCTGCGGTGGTGGCGATCAGCGCGATGCCGCGGACCCTCGTGCCGACCTGCTCGGGGTTCTGTGACACGTAGGCCATCACCGTCATGCCACCCATCGAGTGCCCGACGAGGATCACGGTGCCCGTGGGAGCAACGGCGGTGATGACGCTGGCCAGATCACGACCCAACTGATCGACGTGATGCGTGTCGAACTCCGCGCGGGCGCTCCTGCCATGACTGCGCTGGTCGTAGAACACCAGACGCGCGCGGCCACGAAGCGACGCGCGCTGGAAATACCAGGAGTTCAAGGTGAGCGCGTAGCCATGCGCAAACACCATGGTGATGTCCTCGGCGCCCTCAGTCGCCTCATCGATCTCGACGTGGAGATAGGTGCCGTCATCGGCAAGTACCGACAGCACGCGATCGGGCACCGTGTGGAAGTCATCCTCGCGCGCATTGGGATCTGGTGCTGCGCGCATGATGACACGATCGGCGACCGCCCCCGCCACTGCGCCTAGTGCCACGGCCCCGAGGGCTACCGCGCTCCGCCCGGCGAACCGGGCAACCGAGGTCACGTCCACGTGTCACCACGGTAGTGGCGCGGGAGCCGGGATCCGATACGCGTCACGACTTCGTAGCCGATGGTGCCGGCGGAGGCGCCCCACTCCTCGGCGTCCATCGCATTCGGCCCCAGCACTTCCACCTCGGTCCCCACGGGGACGACGTCGTCGAGGTGTACGACGAACTGATCCATGGCGACTCTCCCGACGACCGGAGCGCGTTGTCCCGCCACCGACACGTACCCGCCCGTGGAGGCACGTGGGATGCCGTCGCTGTACCCGAGCGGCACCAACCCCACGACGGTGTCGCGCTCGGCGACCCAGGTGTGGCCGTAGCCGACGCCCGCACCAGCAGGGATCTGCTTCACGAGTGCGAGACGTGCCCGGATCTCCATCGCGGGCCGAAGCCCGTGCGCCTTCGGATCACCGAGTCCGGGACCCGGCGTGACGCCATAGAGACCGATACCGGTGCGCACCATCGTGTGGTGGGTGTCCGGATGAGCCAGGATTCCGGCGGAGTTCGCCAGGTGCACGTGCGCGGGCGCGCCGCCGAGCGAGTGCACAACGTCGAGTGCGCGTGCGAATCGCGCACTCTGCTCCGCGGTCGTGTCGACCTGGGGCTCGTCGGCCCGCGCGAGGTGCGACCACACACCGACAAGGTCCAGGTGGGCATCATCGAGCGCCGCGCGGACGAGGGCCTCCCACTCGTGTTCCAACGCGCCGTTGCGTGACAAGCCGGTGTCGATCTTCAGGTGGACGCGTGCGCGACCACCACGGGTGCGGGCTGCATCGGATACCTGACGAAGGCTCTCGAGGGTGGAGACCCCGAGATCGACGTCGAGGTCGATGCAGGCGGTGACGAGCGGGTCCCCGGGTACCCAGAGCCAGGTCAGGATGCGGCCCCGGTCTCCCGCACTGCGCAACTCCACCGCCTCGCTGGGGAGTGCGACACCCAGCCAGGGCACTCCCGCGGCGCGCAACGCCGGGGCCACCCGCGCCACCCCGTGCCCGTAGGCATCGGCCTTCACCACGGCCATGAGGTCGGCGTCCCCGGAGACTCGGTCCAATACCTCGGCATTGGACGCGATCGCGTCGAGATCGACGATCGCAGCGGCACGATGCCAACTCATGTGTCCATCCCAGCACGTGCGATCGCGATCGCGTCGGCCACATGCGCCGCGATATCCGTGGCGGTCACCGCGCGCCCACCCTCAGCGGCCAGCTGGCCCGCCACTCCGTGGATCCACACCCCTGCCGAGATGACGTCCACGTCGACGATCTCACCGCGCGCCTGGGCACCCGCGGCGAGCCCGCCGAGGATTCCGGACAGCACATCGCCCGATCCCGCGCAGGCCAATGCGGGTGTGCCCGCGATATCGATCCGCACCTCACCGAGGGGATCGGCGATCACGGTCGGCGCCCCTTTGAGAACGACGATGGCACCGGTGCGACGCGCGGCATCGCGCGCCGCGTGCACGCGGTCCGCAGCGTCGATCTCCGGGAAGAGTGCGGTGAACTCCCCCGCATGGGGTGTGAGAACAGTGGTGATGCCTCTGTCCGTGCGCTCGGTCACGGCATCGCGGATCGCGGAATCGGAGGACATGATCCGCAGGGCGCCTGCGTCGAGAACCACCGGGAGTCTGGTCTCGAGCACCGAGGACACCACGTCACGCGACGTGACACCCGAGCCGCAGGCCCATGCCGTGACGCGCGCACACTCGTTCGGGGGCACCGCCGATCGCACCACATCCGGAAACACCTGCACGATGTCCGATCCCGTCCCCCAGACGTGCACCATGCCGACGTTCGCATGCCGGGCCCCGGCAGCCACCAACATCCCCGCACCCGGATAGTCCTCGGAGCCAGCGGCGACCCCCACCACCCCGCGCGAGTACTTGTAGTCCGACCACCCGGGTTCGGGAACCCAGCATTCGACGTCTTCGGCTTCCACGCACGCCAGGGCAACCACCTCGGGCAATGTCAGGCCGATGTCGACCACCTCGATCTCACCGACATGGTCGGGGGCCAGGAGCAACCCGGGCTTCACCGCTCCGAAGGTGACCGTCAGATCCGCGCGCACCGCTTCCCCTGCGACATGTCCGGTGTCCGCGTCGACACCACTGGGGATATCGACCGCGACGGTCAGCGGATCGCCGTCGAGAAGTTCGATGATCCGTGGATCGACCGCACCGCGACCGCCGATGCCCACGACGCCATCGATCACGAGGTCGCAGGACGACATCCAGGCGTCCGCCTCGTCCAACGCGCCACAGGTTCCTCCGGCGCGCGTGAGCGCGTGCAGACCCTCTGCGTGGATGCGATCACCTACCTGGACAGCGTGGACCCGGCATCCCCGCGCAGCAAGATCCGCTCCGGCGACGAGGGCGTCGCCACCGTTGTTGCCCGTCCCGACGAGGAGCACGACGTCCGCTCCGGCGACCTGACCGCGCTCGGCTTCCAGCAACCGCAGGCAGACATCGCTGAGACCTCGGGCAGCGCGCTGCATTACAACCTCGGGCGCCACCGTGGTGAACAGTGCCTCTTCCGCGGCACGCATCTGCGCCACGGTCAGGAGCGGGATCATCACTCCACCGTGACGGACTTGGCCAGATTGCGGGGCTGATCGACGTCATGCCCCTTCACCGTGGCCATCTCGCACGCGAACACCTG
>JBJTBD010000049.1:0-5291 GCA_046091195.1 Actinomycetota bacterium | reverse complement strand
GAGTGTGTCGAAGGCCCGCGCCCAAGATTTTCGGCCGGACTCGCGGAGGCTGGTGGCGACGAGCGAGAACCAGCGGGCGCAGGAAGCATCGAAGGGAATCGGATCGAATGCCGACTCCACCTGCTGGAGGACGAGCTGGCGACGCTGGCGCTCAGTGACGTCCGAGGTGGCGAGAGGCCCGGCGCTCAATTCCGCGAGAGTGACAGCACTGATGGTGGGGTACGTGGGAAGGTCGCTGACCTTCGCTTCTGCCAGTGTCTGATTCCGCGTCACTCCAAGGAGATGCGGGGAAGGACCTTGTCGAGCCAGCGTGGTAACCACCAGTTCGATTTCCCGACAAGGGTCATGAGGCTCGGGACGAGAACGAGCCGGACGAGGAACGCATCGACGATCACGGCGGAGGCGAGTGCAACGCCGAACAACTTGATGGTGTCGTTCGGGGTGGGGACGAAGGCGAGGAAGACACTCGTCATGATCGATGCGGCGATGACAACGACCCGGCCCGATCCCGCAAGTCCCATGCGCACGGCACGGCGGTTGTCGTGGGTGTTCTCCCAGTACTCGCGCATGCGGCTGACGAGGAACACCTGGTAGTCCATCGAGAGGCCGAAAAGGATCGCGAAGACCATGACGGGAAGGAACGGCAGGATCGGACCCGTTCCCCCGAGTCCGAGTAGGGACTGCGCCACCCCGTTCTGGAACACCGACACGGTGATGCCGAGTGCAGCAGCGAAGGACAGCAGGCTGGTGATGGCTGCCGTGAGGGGGATGACCAGGGAGTGGAAGAGCAAGGCAAGGGCAACGAAGCCGAGACCGATGACGAGGATGAGGAAGACGGGCAGCGCTTTGGCCAACACGGTCGTGAAGTCCGCGGACACCGCCTGGGCGCCGCCGACGAGGATGCGCACGCGATGGTCGCTCTCCAGCGCGGGTGCGGTGGTGTTGCGCAGTGTGTCGAGCAGCGCAGAGGCTTCTTGCGACTGCGGGTCACCCTTCGGGTAGACGATGATGGATGTGAGCCGACCTCCGTCACCGAAGACTGACTTGTCGAGCGCGACGAGCGGAAGCATTCCCGAATCAGGCATGGTCCGTGCAACGCCCGGCGTGCGCTCGATGGCCTTCACCGCCTGACCGAGTGCCGCGACGTCGTCCTTCTTCGGCACTTCCACCGCCACGACGTAGGGGCCACCGGTGCCCGCACCGAAGCCCTTGTCCATGAGGTCGAAGCCCACGCGCAAAGCAGATCCGGGCACCTGCGTGCCGTCGTCGGGGAAGCCCAGGCGCATCCCGAGGGCAGGCCATGCGAGGGTGCCCAGGAGTACCAGGCTGATGAGAACCGGCACGATCGGGCGCCGCTGGAGGACGTCGGCGTAGCCCGCCCAGCGACTGTGTTCCGGATCGAAGGGCTTCAAAGTCCTTCGGCCCGGCAGGCGCAGGCCAATCGCGTGACGGCCGAACAGAGAGAGGAGTGCGGGCAGGAACCACAACGCCGACGTCATCACCATGAGTACGGCAAGCGCTGCCGCAACAGCCAGCCCGTCAAAGAAGCGGATTCCCAGCACGAACATCCCGAGCAGCGCCACGATCACCGTGGAACCGGCGAAGAGAACGGCCTTGCCCGCTGTCCCCACTGAGGTGAGTGCCGCGTCACGGGGTTCGGCTCCGCCCTGCATCTCCTGGTAGAACCTATTGAAGACGAACAACGCGTAGTCGATACCGACGCCGAGTCCGATCATCGCCGCCAAGGTTGGTGCAAACGACGCGACGTCGGTGAAGTGCGCGGCAACGATGATGAGCATCTGCCCTGCGAAGAGTCCGAAGCCCGCGATGATGATCGGCAGACCAGCAGCAACGACACTGCCGAACGCGATGAGCAGGATGATGATGGCAACACCGATGCCGACGAGCTCGGAGTAATCACCGCCTCCGCCTGCACCCTCCAGCGCGCCTCCCTGCGCGCCCACGGTGAGTCCGTCGCGGTTGGCGCCCTCGATGATGGCGAGTAACCGATCGCCCGTGGTTGTGCTCAGTGTCGATCCGTCGAAGGTGATGGGGGCGTAGGCGACAGTTCCGTCGCGCGACACCTGGGCCGCCGCGAGTTCTGTGGCTTTCGCAGCGCGGTGCAGGTCCGCAATCGCGGTACGGAGTTCTGCATCGAGTCGCTCTACCTCCGCCGCATCAGCAGGCAAGCGCTCCGCCGCGCGGGCGAGGGCGGCGGGGTCGGCCTTCGCGAGCTTCCGCAGGGTGTCCGGAGGGATCTTCGCCAGTGAGTCCAGGCCCCCGAGGGCGTCGGTGAGGTCACTCGCTTCCTTCGTGGTGAGCTGCCCATCCGACTTAGCGACGAGGTCACCGATATCGACGAGACCGGTGAGCACATCCGGTGGCAGGCTTGCGACCTTCGCGGCCGTGGGAAGCACCCGGGCGACCTTGCCGAGACTTTGTGCATCGGCGTGCGCGAGGGGCTCGAGTCCCCGGGCAATGGTGCCGATCTGTCCGGCCGTCAATCCGACCTTGGACTTCAACTCCGTGGCGATGCCCTGCGAGACCGCCGTGACAATCGGAACGTTGGTGTCCTCTGCGCACTTCGGCCCGAGGTTCTTGGTGAAGGGAGTCTGCACGCAACGGATTCCTGGAAGGGATGCGATGTCGGTGAGCATCCGCGTCGCGCGTTCTCGGGACTTCTCAGACCGGACGTCGTCGGCCTCCCAGACCACCGTGACACTCGTCGTGGCAGGACCCTTCGGGGCCAACTTCTGCAGAAGGTCTTGGGCCTGCGTGGACTGGACGCCGGGCAGGGCGAACGAGTCATTGAAGGTCCCGGCGAAGATCCGTGCCGAGGCAGCGATGGCGATGAGGACGACGACCCAGGCGAGGAGAGCGGGGATCGGGTGCCTCACCGCCCAGCGACTCATATGGGAAACCTACTTCCCAGATGCGCTGAGGACCCCCCTTATTCGGTGTGGTCGTGACCACATGAGTCTTCGATCTCCCCGAGCCCCGTGTGTGGCAGCAATCGCTGCCACAAGCCTGGAATCAGGTTTACGGTGGGGCCATGCCAGCCAAGAAGTCGGGTACACCAGCCCTACGCACGGGTGAAGGGATTCGTCGCGGCGGAGCTCAGTATGAGGCGATCCACAATGCCCTTGCCCATGGCGCAGCTCTGGAACTCGCTGATGTTGGCTACGGAGAGTTCTCACCCGAAGGAGTTGCCGAGCGCGTCGGGGTATCCGCTGGTGTCCTCCAACGCTGCCAACTCTTTGGCCACGCGGTGTGCTTCGGGATCCTTGATGTTGAGCGTGCCTGAGCCCACGCACACCACGACGCAGCACCCTGTTCGTGCACCATCCGTGCAGCAGACCCAGAGGCCTAGCCAAAGCTCCAAGCGTCCTCTAGGGTTTTGTGATGACGCGGAGTCGATTTCGGGCATCGGTTCTCGCGGCAGTAGCCGCTCTAGGGACAGGAACCATCGGTGCCGCTCCTGCACAGGCGGCGGACCTCGGAACCATTACCGTTACGGGTGCAAGTGACCCCTACAGCTACTCTCCCATCACCCTGACCGGCGCTGTGGGTGACACCTTCCGAGTCGTGAATGCCACCACCACCACGCCTGCCATTACTGTGAGCGTGGGTACTACCGTCGGAGTAGACACCGGGCTTGTCAGCGTGGGTGCGACCCCGTGCGATCCCGTTGGGACCCAGGGTACCTGCATCGCTGCGAGCAGCCCGGGGACCACCTACACCATCACAAGACTCGGGACCATCTCCATCACCCATACAGGCGCGCCCGGCACGCCCATCGGGCCGATCCTTCTCCAGGCAGCCGAGGGTGGCGGGGTGACAGATCCCAAACTTGTGTATCCGACCGCGTACATCAACGCCAACGGCGGCACGTGCACCGGCACCCTTGAGTTCACGAAGTACAACGGGCAGAACGGCACGATTACCACGCCGACGTCGACCACCTGCTCCCGCACCAACTACACGCTGGGGGGATGGGCACGGTCGGCCAGTGCGCTCCGGGCGGAGTGGGCACCGGGAACCACGGTGCCCATCGGGGACGAAAGCTTCACCCTGTACGCCGTGTGGGCGGCCAACGGCGTCGAGGTGACTTACGACGCGAACGTGGGTCTGGCCACCCCGTGCCTTGCTGCGGGCGTGGATCTCCCCACAGCTGCGGAGCGGCGCTCGACCACGGTCGTCACGGCCGCGTCGTCGGGGCAGGCGGTCTCTGTGGGCGCTGATGGCACCGTCCGTTGGACGGCTGCGACGCCCGCGCCTCCCTGCTCGCCGGCGGGTTTCACGCTCGCGGGTTGGTCCACGACTCCGACCGGCTCGGTGCGGGCGGGTGGCCAGGCGAACGACACCGTCACGTCGGGCGGTGGGATCCCGTCTTCGGGCCGCGCCGCCCCTGGAGCGGATCGCCTGACGCTCTATGCGGTCTGGTCCGCGCCGACGTACGGAATCTCCCTGACGGCGTCGTCCATGACGCTGGAGCCGGGGGACTTCGCCACGGTGACGGCCATAGCAACGGTCAATGGCTCCCCGGCAGCGAACGTGAGCATCGCTGTGTCCGTGCCGACGTCAGCTCCCTTCACGCTTGCCAATGGTGCCACTAGCGCGCTGGTGACGACCTCCGCTTCTGGTGAGGCTTCCCTTGCGGTGATCGCGAAGTCAGGCGACGTTCAGGGCAATGCTGCGATCACTGCGGCCTACGGCAACAAGACGGCTGCCGTGAACGTGACTGTCGCCTC
This sequence comes from Actinomycetota bacterium, assembly GCA_046091195.1. Lineage (GTDB taxonomy): Bacteria > Actinomycetota > Actinomycetes > S36-B12 > S36-B12 > VGCC01. The sequence continues at coordinate 540 of JBJTBD010000049.1, read as the reverse complement.
TGCCCTCACCATCGTCATCACGGGTGAGCGCACCACAGTGAGTGGCAAGCCAGGAATCAGGGTCGAGGGCGTCACCACGGGTTTGCCTGCACGCTCCACCGTGATCCCGTACTTCCGGTTCCTGGGAGAGCCGACGTTCACCCAGGCATCCGCGAGACCGGTGGTCGATGCAAATGGGGAGTTCTTCTGGGAGAGGAAGACGGGCAAGAAGTCCTATGTCTATTTCGAGACTGCGTCGGGCGCCAAGTCGAATCGCGTGATCATCGCGGCGAACTGATCCGCGTGACCCACCCGTCAGCCCGGTGACGAGCCCGACACGTCTCACCGAGACAGGCGCGCGGTAGAGACGGAGAAGTTCTTGCGCTGCAGTGAACCCGCGTGGTGGCCAGGGGCGGGGTCGAACCGCCGACCTTCCGATTTTCAGTCGGACGCTCGTACCAACTGAGCTACCTGGCCGGGTGTGCGAAAAGATTATCGGAGGGGCCAGCTCCGCGGTCATGGCCCCTAGGCTGCGCCGCGTGAGTTCGGTGCGTTCCCGCG
>JBJTBD010000048.1:0-18144 GCA_046091195.1 Actinomycetota bacterium | reverse complement strand
GTTGATCGCGTACGCGGAACCCCCGATGCGGAAGAGAGTTCGGGCGATGGTGACCTCGGTGTAGTCGATGGGCAATGCGCCATCGGTGTTGTCGATCGTGAGGGCGACCTCGGCGCGCCCGAGAGGTGCCCGCCCGGTGGTCCCCGAGAAGATGACGTCTTCCATCTTCCCGCCACGGAGCGACTTCGCTCCTTGCTCGCCCATCACCCAGGCGAGGGCGTCGACGACATTCGACTTGCCCGATCCGTTCGGGCCCACGATGCAGGTGACGCCCGGCTCGAAATGGAGGGTCGTCGGAGCCGCGAAGGACTTGAAGCCCTTCAGAATCAGGGTCTTGAGGTGCACGTCACTCCGCTTCGCGTCCGATTCCAGAACCCTACCCGCCGGTTCGCCGCCGCCCGGGACGCGACGCACGAGAACGGGCTCTGGGGGCCGGCTGGCAGGTGGGGCAGAAGAAGCTCGATCGGTTCATGAAACTCTCCCGACGGATGGGCGTGCCACAGCGCGCGCACGGCTCCCCCTCCTGGCCATATGCGTGGAGCGAGCGATCGAAGTAGCCCGATTGACCGTTGACATTGACGTACAGCGCATCGAAGGACGTGCCACCCTCCTGCAAAGCCGCAGTCATGACCTCCCGCACATGCTCCAGGAGGTCGCGGACAGCTGCCGCGGAGAGCACATCGGTACGCCGGCGGCCGTGCAGGCCAGCACGCCACAGTGCCTCGTCCGCATAGATGTTCCCCACACCGGAGACCAGGGTTTGATCGAGGAGGGCGCGCTTGATCTCGGTCTGCCGGGTTCGGATACGACGGACGACGGTGTCGGGGTCGTACGCGGGATCGAAGGGATCGGCCGCGATATGCGCAACCGACACCGGAATCCGTCGACCGAGGGGATCCTGGGTCAGCGGCTCCACGCCCATCCAGCCGAACGTCCGCTGATCCACGAATCTCAAGTCCCGACCGCCGTCGGCAAAGGCGAAGCGGATTCGGAGATGGGTCTCGTGCACTGCTCCGCTGGGGCGGACGAGGAGCTGGCCGCTCATGCCGAGGTGCGCCACGAGTGCCACATCGGACTCATCCAGGGTCAACCACAGGAATTTGCCCCGCCGTTCGACTCCCGTGACCGAACGCCCGGTGAGCGCGGGCGCGAGGGGACGCGTCGTGCGACGAACCGATCGCGCGAGCCGGACATCAACCGAGGAGAAGGTGCGCTGACGCACCCACTCGTGGACGCCCCTGCGGACGACTTCGACTTCAGGAAGTTCAGGCACGACCCGCGCGCGAACTCGTCAGACTTTCGTAGGCATGTGCAGCTGCCCGCTGCTCCGCGATCTTCTTAGACGAGCCCTCACCCGTGCCCACGCACTCCTGGTCCAGCCAGACCTCCGCAGAGAAGTGCTTCGCGTGCTCCGGCCCCGTCCATGTCACGCGATAGTCCGGCGAGCCACGCCCGTGCTCAGCCGCCACCTCCTGCAGGGACGTCTTCCAGTCCAGGCCGGCGCCCATCTCGGCCGACTCGTGCACGAGGGGGATGAAGTGCGCTTCGATGAACGCCCGGGCTCGGGCTGGACCGAGCGACAGATAGATCGCGCCGAGAACCGCTTCGAGGGTGTCGGCCAGGATCGATGTCTTGTCGCGACCACCTGTGGACTCCTCGCCGCGACCCACATAGATGTACGCGCCGAGCCCTAAGGACCTGGCCACATCGGCAAGCGCCGCCGCGTTGACGACGGCGGCGCGGACCTTGGCGAGGAATCCCTCGGTCTCTCCGGGATAGGTCCGATACAGATATTCGGTAACAACCAAGCCGAGGACGGCGTCTCCGAGGAACTCGAGTCGCTCGTTCGTGGGGAGTTGCCCGTTCTCGTAGGAGAAGGAGCGGTGCGTGAGCGCCAACACGAGCACGTCATCGGGAACCGGTTCCCCGAGTGCCGTCGTCAACCGCACGAGTTCGGGGTCAACGGTCACGCTACGACCCTACGCAGATCACCGACGGTGTCCAGCGAGGCGACGTCCGCATCTCGGATCCGTCCCCGGAAAGCCCACGACAGGCACACCCACCCGTCGGGTTCGAGACCCAGGGCATTCAGCGGCGTGTCCATGCGGACGTGGCGGGCGCGCTCACCCATCACGCGGGAGAGGGATGCGCTGAGTCCGTCCACGATCAGACGTCGAGAACCCGCCGCTTGGCGTACGTCCCACAGGTGGGACAAGCTGTGTGGGCCGGCCGCTTCTCCTTGCACCGCGCGCAGGTCACCAGCGTCGGCGTCGCTGCCTTCCACTGCGAACGACGGTGCCGGGTATTGGAGCGTGAGGTCTTGCGCTTGGGGACTGGCATCAGTCTCGCCCTCTCTCGTCAGTGCTCGTGTGCGTGGTGCTGGTGTCGTGCGTGGAGGGCGGTTCCCCCAGGGAGAGTCCGCCCAGCGCGGCCCACCGGGGGTCAACGATCTCATGCCGGTGTCCGTCCTCCAGCCGGTCCCCACAGGTGGGGCACAATCCCCGGCAGTCGTCGTCGCACACGGGGGCCAGAGGCAGCCCCAGGACAACCGCATCACGGATGACCGGCTCGAGGTCGATGAGGTCGTCCCGGACCTGCGGGAGCGCATCATCGTCCGAATCCCCCACGTCGACCGGGCGCCCACGGGCGTCCGTCGCCGGATAGACGAAGAGTTCACGTAGCTCGACGTCCTCGTTCCAGTCCACGGGATCCAGGCATCGGGAGCACTCCGCGTGCACCTCAACGTCTGCGGTGCCAGAAACCAACACGCCCTCCATGACGGACTCCAACCGGAGGTCCAACTCGATCGGCGAACCCTCCGGCACGCCTGCCAGGGCAAGACCTAGTCCTGCGGGTGCGGGTACCGAGGTCTGCACGGTCACCATGGAACCGGGTCGGCGTTCCAAGCGCGTGAGGTCTAGCACGAGGGGACCGCGTGGGTCGAGGGGATTCACGTCCAACTCCTGCTGAACTCGCGGACTGAACTCGCGGACGGGCGTCGCGGACCCCCAGGTTACCGCGGCGAACCGTGTCCGTGCCTAGCGGGCGTCGCCGTCGAAGAATTCGTCGGCGTCGTCCGCTGCCAACTCCTCGTACATCTGACTCCTGAGACGCTCACGACCGCGGTCAACCGCTTGCAGGGTCTTGTGCAGGGTGATCTCGAAGGTTGCGAGTTTTCCGTCGATGTAGTCGTCGGTCTCGCGCCGCATACGCGCCGTGTCCTCGAGTGTCTCCTCGCGCAGAGCCTCGGCTTCGGCGACGGCAGCGAGGTAGACCTCGTGTTCGGAGACCATCCGATCGGCCTCCGCCCGGGCGCGGTCAAGGATGCGATCCGCCTCGCGTCGACCGTCTTGGACGACGGCTTCGCGATCGGCGAGTAACTCATCAGCCCGATGCACGGATTCGGGCAGCAATTGGCGAATCTCCTCGATGAGGTCGAGCACCTGCGTTCGATTCACGATGCACGAAGCCGATAGGGGCATCGACTTCGCGTCCTCGACGAGAACCGTCAGCTCATCAAGCCGCTCCTGGACATCCACGCATATCTCCCTGGGTCGGCCTACATTGTGTCCGAGAACGTGGCCTCGAGGCGGCGCAACACGGAGTCGGGAACGGATCCCTTCACATCTCCGCCGAATCTGGCCACTTCCTTGATGAGGCTCGACGAGAGATAGCCGTACTCCGGATTGGTCGCGATGAAGAGGGTTTCCACGCGGCTGAGCCGGTAATTCATCTGCGCCATCTGGAGTTCGTAATCGAAGTCGCTCACAGCCCGAAGACCCTTGACGATAGCGGTGACCCCGTTCGCCTGACAGTAATCGACGAGCAGGCCGTCGAAGGAGTCGACCGAGATGTTGCCAAAGGATCCGGTCACCTCGCGGAGCATCTCCATCCGCTCGTCGACGGTGAAGAGACTCTGCTTCGTGCGATTGACCAATACCGCAACGACCACTTCATCCGCGAGGTGAGCAGCACGCGCGAAGACATCGAGATGGCCGTTGGTGACGGGGTCGAACGAGCCCGGGCACACTGCCTTACGCATCCGACCTCCCCGCATCGAGCGGTCCATCACCTCGGACATCGCGAATTACGTGGTGACCGTACCAAAGCCGGGTATCCCCGTAACCCCGATCATTGATGGCAACCCACCCCGGAGTCCACGGGGAGTCGGACTTCGCAGAACGTTCGACGATCACGAGAGCATCCGCCTCGAGTACCGACGGCACTGCGAGGGCCTCCAGGAACGCCTCCACGTTGGGTGACGCATACGGCGGATCGAGATAGACGAGATTCGCCGATCCACCGACTCGGAGTCGGCGGGCATCCCCCCGTACCGCGGAGATCTCCGATGGTCCTCCACGCGCTGCCTTCACTGCGTCGACGTTTGCCCGAAGCACGTCGAATGCGCTCCGATCATCCTCGTACAGCGTGACCGATGCGGCCCCTCGGCTCGCCGCCTCCAGTCCCACTGCACCAGACCCTGCGCACATGTCGAGGACGTGCATTTCGCTCCACGTGAGACCACGCCGGTGCATCCACGCTTCCACCGTCGAGAAAAGGGCCTCGCGAACGCGATCTGACGTGGGACGGGTTCCGCGTGTCGGAACCCGCAGCGACATACCCCGGCACTCTCCGCCGATGATTCGCGTCATGCGCGCTCCAGGAAGGTCAGCCGATCGGAGTCCGCGTGATCGAGGGCGGTGAGGAGAGCTGGATGCTGCACAAGTTCAGGGTCGGCGTGAAGGATCTTCTCCGCGACAGTTCGCGCATCCCGAATGACTTCTACGTCGGTGAGGACGTCGAGCAGTCGCAGCGATGACCTGAGGCCCGACTGCGCCACACCCAGGACATCGCCTGCGCCACGCAGCTCAAGATCGTGTTGAGCGAGGATGAATCCATCGCGCGTACCTGCCACTGCATCCAATCGCGAACGCCCAACTCCCTCCGCGCTACTCACCAAGATGCAGACCCCCGGGATGACGCCTCGGCCGATGCGACCGCGAAGTTGATGGAGTTGCGAGATTCCGAATCGCTCGGCGTCCATCACGACCATCATCGACGCCTGGGGAACGTCCACCCCAACCTCGATGACCGTGGTCGCCACGAGCACATCCAGAGCCTCGTCCCCCGCACCGCGGAAACGAGACATGACGTCGTCCTTTTCCTCGGTGGACATCCGACCATGCAGGGTGCCGATGCGGAGTCCTGGACACAGCGTTGTGAGCGAGGTCGCGAACTCGAGAACGCCGTGGGCTCCGGCATCCTCCTCCGACACCGCGTCCAAACCCTCGCCGATGCGTGCACACACGACGAAGATCCGATGTCCCTCGGCGGCCTCCTCGATCACACGCTTCCAGACCCGGTCGTAGTGCGTCGGCTGCGTCGAAGGATCTACCACGTGCGTTACAACCTGGGCACGACCTTCCGGAACATCCGTGAGAGTGGCGACGTCCAAGTCTCCGAACACCGTCATGACGACCGTGCGCGGGATCGGCGTCGCTGTCATCACGAGAACATGTGGACGTCGACCTTCACGTACCCGCTCACTGAGGCGGGCGCGCTGCTCCACCCCAAAGCGATGCTGCTCGTCGATGACGACGAGACCCAGGTCCGCGAAATCGACGGATTCTTCAAGGAGGGCGTGCGTCCCGATGACGATACCGGCGGTTCCGTCAGCGATGGCGTGGAGCGCCTCCGTTCTGGCGCGACCCTTGAGAGACCCCGTCAACACACTGACTCGTGTGGCCGGTTCCCCGAGGTCTGCGACCTCGAGGGTGTCCCCGGCAGCCAATGGACCGAGGAGTTCGCGGATCGTGCGCGCATGCTGGAATGCCAACACCTCCGTAGGGGCGAGCAGGGCAGCCTGTCCGCCGGAATCGACTACGTCGAGCATGGCGCGCAGGGCGACGACCGTTTTGCCGCTGCCAACATCCCCTTGCAACAGGCGCTGCATCGGCCGGGGCCGCGCAAGGTCGGCGGCCACTTCCCGGCCGACGGCCTGCTGCCCGGGAGTAAGTTCGAAGGGCAGGGCTGCATCACATCGTGCGCGGAGGCCGGCGGACACACCGATCCGGGGTGTCGCACTCCATCGATCCATGACAGCACGTCGACGCACGACGGCCGCCTGAAGTACCAGCGCCTCCTCGAAGACAAGGCGCTCCCTGGCACGGTCGGAGTCCCGAATCGTGGCGGGGCGGTGGATCCGCAGTAGGGCGGTGCGCAGGTCGACGAGTCCCCGCTCCCGTCGCACCTCCACCGGCACTGGATCATCGAGGTCCGGCAACGTGTCCAGGATGACGCGCACCGCTCGGGCGATCTCCCACGTGGTGACACGCGTGGTGGCGGGGTAGACCGGAATCAGTGCGGACGCAAATGCTTCGGCGGCTTCCGGATCATCCTGGACTCCATCGGGGAAGAGCAGATATCGGGGATGCGCGAGTTGACGCGCACCACGAAAGGCCGAGATCGTCCCGGAGAACAGACCACTGCGACCGACGCGCAATTCCCTCTCGCGCCACGCTTGGTTGAAGAATGTGAGCCGGAGACTCTCATGGCCATCGGTCACCCGCGCCTCAAGGATCGAACCGCGCTTGTTCCGCATGCGCCGCGACGTCACGTCCGCGATCTCGGCGACGACCGTGACGTTCTCACCCTCGGAGAGTGAGTCGAGTCCGGTGAGTCGTCCCTGCTCGGCGTACCGACGCGGGTAGTGGCGGAGGAGATCGCCCACCGTCGTTATCTCAAGTGCCTCGGCGAGCGCCTTGGCGGACTTGCCGCCGATGGCGAGGGAGAGTGGTTGGTCGAGAAACTCGTGCATGTCATTCGACACCGATGATGAACGGCCACAGGGGTTGACCACCCGGTTGCACGACGACCTCGATGGTCGGATGCGCACGACCCAGCCACGAGGACAGGAACTCGACATCCGCGGCTCGGGCATCGGATCCGGTCACCACAGTGATCAGGGAGCCATCCGCTGCGATCAACTCGTCCATCATCGCCTGACACACCGCAACCAGATCGCCACCAACATGGGCGATCTCGCCACCCACCACCCCCAGCACGTCACCCGTTCGGCAGGGTCCCGCCATGGTGAGGGCATCGCGAACGGCGATGGTGACCGCCGCGTACCGGGTCGCGCCCGCCGCACGGGTCATGGCCACGACGTCGTCGTCGAATGACATCGAAGGATCGTGCACAGCGAGGGCGGCAAGAGACTGCACGATCGAGCGAGTGGGGATGACGACGACGCGATAGCCCATCTCTCGAGCCACGTCGGCGGCCAAGCCCGCAACAGCGATGCAGTCAGAGTCGCTCGGCAGCAGGATGACAGTGGAAGCATGTGCTTCCTCGATCGCCTCGACGAGGCTGCGAGTCGCCGGTGCTTCACGCGGTTTCGCGCTGACCGGAACGCCACCCGCATCGCGGACGAGTTGTTCGATCTGCACACCGTGCGTTACGACGACAACCCCGCGCGCACTCACGGACACGTGCTCGTGCGAGCCGAGATGGGTGACTCGGATGCGGTAGGGGCGCCCGACACGAAGCCCGGCCTCGATTGCCGCACCCGCGTCCGCGGTATGCACATGGACGTTCCAGAGGTCCTCGTCACCGACGACCACAACACTCGTGCCAAGTCGATCCAGTTCTTCACGGAGGTGATCGGCGGACTCCCGATCGGCATCCAGGAGGAACATCACCTCGTAGTCCTCGGCCGACACGGGTCCCGGATGAACATCGATGGACGCACCGTGCACGACAACAGGGTCCCCGCCATCTACGTTCGCGACCCGCGCCCACGCGTCGAGGATCACCACGAGGCCCTGTCCCCCCGCATCCACGACACCCGCCCGACGCAGGACGTCGAGCATCTGCGGGGTTCGCTCGAGAGCTTCCATCGCCGCACCACGCGCCGCGTCCAGTACCGGGGATATCTCCGCGGTTCCCGACTCGACCGCACGTTCGGCAGCTTCCGCGGCTGCCCGGATGACGGTGAGGATCGTGCCCTCGACGGGTCGTGCGACCGCGCGGTACGCCTGGTCAGCTCCGAGCCGTAAGGCACGCGCGATCGCGCCACCGTCGATGCTCGCCGAATCGCTGAGCGCTCGGCCGACCCCCCGCAGGATCTGGGAGACGATGACGCCGGAGTTCCCCCGGGCACCGAGCAGGGCACCTCGTGCGGCGGCCTCCGCAACCGGAGCCACGTCCGGGTCGGCGCAGATCTCGACTTCGGCGCACGCCGCTTCCAGGGTGAGGAGCAGATTGGTGCCCGTATCGCCGTCGGGTACCGGGAAGACATTGAGGGAGTCGATGACGTCTCTCGACCGGTCGAGGGAGTCCCGGGCCTCGAGAAGCCACCCACGCAACGTGGCACCCGTCATCACGGCCCGACGCTACCTCCGATTTGGGGGGTCGGCGGGCCTGGGCTACCCTGGGGCTCCCTCACGAGTCAAGGAGTTCCCGTGGCAGCCACCTGCGACGTCTGCGGCAAAGGCCCAGGTTTCGGTCACAACATCTCCCACTCGCATCGCCGCACGAAGCGCCGGTGGAACCCCAACATCCAGACGGTGCGCGCGATCGTCGGTGCCTCACCCCGTCGCCTCGACGTCTGCACGTCGTGCATCAAGGCCGGCAAGGTCGTTCGCGCCTAAGCGAAATGGGTGTGCCCGCCCTGGCGGGTGACCCGGTGTCCGTTCACGTACACCCCCGCCTCACCCTCCTGCACGACTCCGACGATCGTCCATCCCTTGGGGACCGATTTCTTGTCGGGGAAGGCCGCAAGGAAGGCATGGTCGTCTCCCCCTGTCAACATCCATTCACGTGGATCGACGTTGTACGCGGATGCCGTGGTTGCTATGGGTTCCGGGACAGCCAACGCCTCGGGATCGAGGGTGATCGCAACCCCCGAGGCCTCCGCGATGTGCCTCGCATCGGCGACGAGCCCGTCGCTGACATCGATCATCGCGTGCGCACCCCGCGCTGCAGCCCGTGCGCCCTGGCGGTAGTCAATGTCCGGGAATCGATAGGCATCGACGAGAGCCTTGGGTGCCCGGAAGCCGCGACCGAGGACCGCGAGACCGGCAGCAGCCCATCCCACGCGTCCGTGCAGTGCGAGCACATCGCCCGGCTCGGCACCGGATCGGAGGACGGCCCCCGTCTCAGGCGGATCACCGATCGCCGTCACCGACACGACCACCTGGTCCGCTGCGGTGACATCACCGCCTACCAACGCGGCACCAGCACGACCGCACTCCTCGGCGATACCGGCTGCGCACTGTTGGGCCCAGGAGGCGGGGAGATCCGCCGGCGCCCCGAATCCAACGACGACCGCGGTCGACGTGCCCCCCATCGCGGCGATATCGGCGAGAGACGCTGCGGCCGCCCTTCTCCCGACATCGACAGCACTGCTCCAATCGCGACGAAAGTGGCGTCCTTCGACGAGCACGTCGACAGTGATCAAAACTGACTCACCGGTCGCGACCTCGGCAGCATCGTCGCCGGGCCCGATGATGACGTTGGGCGTCATACTCAGGCCCTCGCGGATCCGTGCGATGAGACCGAACTCCCCAACGTCGGTAACGGTGACCGGATCGCTACTCATGGCGCAATTCCTCACTAGACAATAGAGTCCGAGTATGTCCGTGCAAGCCTATGTACTGATCCAGACCGAGGTCGGTAAGGCGGCATCCGTCGTTCACGCGATCCGTGAGATTCCTGGTGTAACCCTCGCTGAGGATGTCACCGGCCCCTACGACGTGATCGTCCGTTCCGAGGCTCGCACCATCGACGAGCTCGGCCAACTCGTCGTGGCCTCGATCCAAGCGGTCCCGGGGATCACGCGAACGCTGACCTGTCCCGTTGTCCACCTGTGAGGGCGGCGCTCCTTCTTCTCGCACTCGGCCTGGCCGCGTGCTCTCGCCCCGTCGACGTCTCGGGCTCGCCATCCGATCCGACATGCGACGCGTTCCTCGCCTCCGTGCCGGTGATCATCGTCGAACGACGACTCCGCGAGACGGTCCCCACCGACCTCTCAGCGGCCGCGTGGGGTGATCCCCCCATCGTGGTGCGCTGCGGAGTCGGCGCTCCCGCAACCTTCGAACCCACCAGTGCCGTGAGCGAGGTCGAGTCGATCACCGGGTGTCCGGAACCGCTGTCCAACGGCACCCTCTTCACCACCGTCGATCGGTCTCCGGGGATCGAGGTCACCGTTCCGCGCGACTTGACCCCGGAGGTCAACGTCCTCATCGATCTCGCGGGCAGTATCCGCGAGCACACGTCCGCCCTCTGAGTGCGAGGATCGGGGAATGCCACGAATCCAGGCATCATCTGTCGCGGAGAACCGTGACCTTCGTCGCACCGCACTCCTTCAGGCAGCCCGGGACCTGCTTCGAGACGGCGGGGAATCGGCCGTGACGATGTCCGCCGCAGCCTGCACCGCAGGACTGTCACGGCCTGCCGCGTACGAGTACTTCGACTCGAGTGCCGCGCTCCGGCAGGCACTCGTGGATGCTCAGGCCGAATACTGGACCTCGGTCGTCGCATCTGCCCTTGATCGTGCGGCCGACACTGACGCGAAGATTCGCGTGTTCGTTGAAACCTCCGTGCAGCTACTCAGCACAGACGCCACACCGAGTGGGCTCTCCGACACGCAGGTCTCCCATTTTCACGAGGGTCCCGGCAGGGTGCTTGCACGATCCCTGTCAGATGACGACACTCGGAATTCGGATCTGGTGGCACGCCTCGTCGGGGGCGCGATCGTGGCGGTGCTGCGCTCCCCGGAAAGCGCGCACGACGTGGTGTCGACCGTCACGGCGTTTCTCAACGCCGGCATGACAGGCCTCAGCGCAACCCGGTCCCAGCGTTAATCGCTCGCTCGACGAGGGTACGCACGAGATCCGGATAAGGCACCCCACTCGCCTCCCACATGCGAGGGAACATCGAAATCGGCGTGAAGCCGGGCATCGTGTTCACCTCGTTGATCAGGATCGTGCCGTCGTCATGGAGGAAGAAGTCCACCCGCGCGAGACCCGCGCAGCCGAGAGCTTCGAACGCCCGCAGGGCGAGGTTCCGGATCCGATCCTGAACGGCCGATGGCAGGTCCGCGGGAACCTGAAGCTCGACGCCGGTCTCGATGTACTTCGCCTCGAAGTCGTAGAACTCATGAGCGTCATCGACGATGATCTCGGCACAACAACTGGCTGCAATACCCCCGTGAGGCAGCTCGCGGACCGCGCACTCGATCTCACGCGCATTCGTAATTGCTGACTCGACCATGACGCGTGGGTCGTACTCGCGCGCAGCGGAGACTGCGGCGGCCAGGTCCTCGCGGCCAGCCACGCGCGTGATCCCACGGGAGGAACCAGCACGTGACGGCTTGACGAACACCGGCGGGTCCAACCGGATGTCCGTGGCGGACTCATCGGCTCCCAGCGCCTGCCAGGTACCGATGGGAAGTCCCGCATCGCGCAGGAGACGCTTCATGGTGATCTTGTCCATCGCCGCTGCCGATGCAAGGACGCCGGAGCCGACGTAGGGGATGCCGGCAACCTCGAGGAGTCCCTGGACCGTGCCGTCTTCACCCCAGGGTCCGTGCAGGACCGGGAACGCCGCATCGACGGGGACCCGCTCGCCTCGAATGATGAGTCCGGGCGACGTCCAGTCCAATGCAACCGTGACATCAGCCGGGCCCGGATCGATCGACGGGAGCACCCCCCCGCGCGGAGTCAGATCTTCCACAGCGCCGTCGAAAAGGCACCACGCTCCTCGAGGGGAGATCACGATCGGTGTCACGGCGAAACCCGCATCACGGAGCGCGATAATGACGGCCGCCGCACTGATACACGAGATCGCATGCTCACTGCTGGCACCGCCGAACAGCACGGCCACTCGCGGTGATCCCACGAGGGCACGGTAGCGCCAGGGGCGCGAAGCGTCAGTAGCCTGCAGCCATGGCCCCGTCGACCCCCCGAGCATGGTCCACGCACGCGGTCGGGGCCGGACGGCCGCCGCGAGTACCGGATAGTCCGCTGAACGCACCGATCGTTCCGGCAAGTTCGTTCTACGCGGGGGGTGCCCTGGAGTACGCCCGCGAGGCCGCCCCGACATCCGAGGCCCTCGAGACCGCCCTCGCCGTGCTCGAAACAGGGCACCACGCGGTGGTCTACGCGTCCGGGATGGCGGCCGCGAATGCCCTCATGGACCTCGTACCCCCCGGGGGTGCGGTCGTCGCATCGAGCGCCACCTACACCGGCGTCCGGGTCCGGCTCGAAGAGTTGCACGCCCGCGGAACGATCGAGTTGACGCAGGTGGGGATCGAGGACACCGATGCCGTGCTCGCCGCCCTCAACGCCGCACGCACGTCAGCCGGCCCGCCGACGCTGTGGCTCGAGAGCCCGACGAATCCCCTCTTGGAGGTAGCCGAACTCCCCGTCATCCTGGAGCACGCACGCTCGCTGGGCGTGCGTTCGATCGTCGACAATACGTTCGCCACCCCCGCCCGTCAGCGCCCGCTCGAACTCGGTGCCGACGCCGTCCTTCACAGCGTCACCAAGGCGATCAGTGGGCACTCCGATCTCCTCCTCGGCGCCGTCATCGTGAAGGACGACTCTCTCGGTGAGGCACTGCGGACGAGACGCGTTCTGCTGGGCGCTGCGCCGAGCGCCTTCGACTGCTTCCTCGCACTCCGCGGCGTGCGCACCCTTGCGATCCGCATGGATCGCGCTGAGGAGTCAGCGCAGGAACTGGTGCGTCGCCTGAAGGGTGTGTCCGGGATCTCGCGTATCCGCTACCCGGGGTGGGGGTCCATCATCGCGATCGAGATCGATGCCTCCCCGGACGTCATCGACGCCATGTGCGCGCGTGCAGAGATATGGACCTACGCCACGAGCCTTGGTGGAGTGGAGTCGCTCATCGAGCGCCGCCGCCGCTGGCCACTGGAGAGCACGGCTGTCCCGGAGAACCTCGTTCGCCTCTCGGTCGGAATCGAGGATGTCGATGATCTCTGGACAGACTTGTCAACCATCCTCACGACTCGCTGATCACAACCGGCGTTCGGATTCCCCCCGCGGATCACGTGCCATGAAGGCCGAGGCGATCGCACGCGGCGACTGGCCGTGGTGGAGCACCTGCACGATCTGCTCGGTGATCGGCATCTCCACATCGTGGGCGCGCGCCAACTCGGCTATCGGCGTACAGCTCTTGTAGGCCTCGCAGGTCTGACGGGTAATGGCGATGGTCTCCTCCACGGTCAAGCCCTTGCCCAAGTTCTCTCCGAATGTCCTGTTGCGCGAGAGCGGGGACTGGCAGGTCGCCACGAGGTCACCGACCCCCGCGAGGCCCTGGAAGGTGAGCGGGTCGGCACCGAGGGCGACACCGAGACGCGCCATCTCCGCAAGACCACGGGTCATCAGGGAGGCTTGCGAGTTCTCCCCCAACCCCATTCCCACCGCGATGCCATTTGCGAGAGCGATGACGTTTTTGACCGCTCCCCCGATTTCGGTCCCGACAACATCGGTGGTCCAGTAGGGGCGGAAGTAGTCATTGCTACACGCCTGCTGGAGGGAACGCGCGGCGTGCTCGTCCACGCAGGCAATGGTGGTCGCGGACGGTTGCCCAGCGACGATCTCGGATGCCAGATTGGGTCCTGACAGTGCCGCGATACGGGCTGCGTCTATCGATGTCGCCTGTTGGATGACCTCGCTCATCCGCAGCGTTGTGCCCAATTCGATGCCCTTGATCAGACTGATGACCAGTGCGTGGCCGGGAAAATGGTCGCCCCACTCCTCGAGGTTCGCTCGCAGATCCTGAGCGGGGAGAACAACCGCGACGAGGTCAACGTCACGAAGTGCACGTACCGGTTCCGTGGTCGCCGTCACAGTCGTGGGTAACTCGATGCCGGGGTGGTACGCCCGGTTTTGATGCATGCTGTTGATCTGGTCCGCGACGCGGCGTTCGCGAGCCCAAACCACGACCTCATGACCCGCGTGGGCCATCACGAGCGCGAAGGCCGTTCCCCACGCGCCGGATCCCATCACCGCGACTCTCACGTGCCCTCCTTCCGCGGCAGCCGGAACACCATCGGCTCCGCCGGTGGATCCCCATCGCGAATCCCGACCAGGAGGTCGGTGATCGCGGTGATGATGCGCGCGGTCGCCTCCCGGAGTGTGTCAGAGTCGAAGGGCCGTCCGTAGAGGTCCGTGAAATCGACCGGCCTGCCCACGGCAACACGGATGGTCTTGCGAGGGAGGATCCGGAACTCCCTGCGGTAGGGACCGATGACCTCCTGGGCACCCCACTGCGCAACCGGGATAAGCGGACGACGGGTCGCCAAGGCGATCCGTGCAGCGCCTGTCTTCCCCACCATCGGCCACATCTCCGGATCGCGGGTCAGGGTGCCCTCGGGATAGACCACGACGCATTCGCCGCGCTGAACAGCGTCGATCGCATCGCGCACCGCGGCGACCGCCTCACTCGTCTCGCGATAGACCCGGATCTGACCTGCACTCGTGATTACCCTTCCCACGACCGGTATGCGAAAGACCGACTCCTTGGCAAGGAATCGAGGTGGTCGGTCGTTGTTCCACAGCGCGTGTGCGATCGTGAAGGGGTCGAACCAGGAGATGTGATTCC
Organism: Actinomycetota bacterium; assembly: GCA_046091195.1. Lineage (GTDB taxonomy): Bacteria > Actinomycetota > Actinomycetes > S36-B12 > S36-B12 > VGCC01. Next base: position 3,516 of record JBJTBD010000048.1, on the reverse strand, counting down.
CCGCAACGATGATTCCACCCTCATCGGTGTTGAGATTCTCCGTGCCCGTCCACTCACGTTTCGTGAAAATCGTCATCAACGGCCAGAGGAGAAGGACGGCGAGGCGGTATCCCCAGCCGAGACGCCAGCGTCGACGCACCCGCCCGGCCATTCGGCAAGAGTAGCTCCGAGCGTGTTGGATGCCGGTGTGGAGGAATGGTCTGCTCTCGTGCCTGTTCGCGGGTGGGCGTCAGGGAAGTCGAGGCTTGGACTCCCCGGACTGGCCAGGGCGATGGCGCTTGACACGGTCGCTGCACTCCGTGCCAGCCCGGGGATCATCGAGCTCATCATCGTCACCCACGATGATGACGTGCGCGCGGACTTCGAGGCCTGGGACTGCACCGTCGTCGATGACCGAGCCGCCGGGGACCTCAACACCGCGATAGAAATCGGCGCCGCACAGCGCATAGTTGAGCCATGCATCGTCGTCCTCGGTGACCTGCCGACACTCACGCCCACCGACATCGCGATGGTGCTGAGTCGGTCAGCGGGGCCTCCGCACTTCGTCTCCGATGCGCAGGGCACCGGAACGACCATGTGGCTTGCCACGCATAGCCCTGTCCACACACATTTCGGCGAGCGTTCCCGCGCACGACACGTGGAGTCCGGAGCATCGGAGCTCACCGCCCAGGTCGGTGACGATCCGCGAGTCTGGGCTCGCCTCCACCGCGACGTCGATGACGTGGTTGACCTCACTGATGCGATGCGTCTCGGCGTGGGGGCATTCACATCCGCGCTGATCGGGCATGACGAAGGGGTCGGGCGGAATGTCCGACCCCTTCGCGAAAACCCCTAGCGACGCTTGGTTGCCTTCTTGGCAGCCTTCTTCGCGGGCGCCTTCTTCGCGGCCTTCTTCGCCGGAGCGCTGGCAACCTTCTTCGTGCCGGCAACCACACCCTTCAACTCCGCGCCTGCGCGGAACTTGGGCAGCTTTGTGGCCTTGATCTTTACGGTCTCACCGGTGCGAGGGTTGCGGCCGAGCCGAGCCTTGCGGGCCACCGACTCGTATACGCCGAACCCACTGATGGACACCCGATCGCCACGGGCGAGAGCGCGCTTGATTTCGTCATGGAACGCCTCGACGACATTGCTGACATCCCGCTTGGTCATGTCCAGCTTGTCTGCAACGGCGTCGGTGATATCTGCCTTATTCACGTGGTAACCCCTCCGGAGGGCGATGAAGGTCGGCCGAGTAGCCGACGTCCCGAACCTATCGGCGATCGGAGTGGCAATGCAGGACGACGCGCCGGGGAAAAGTCATACGGCGCAACGACTTTGGCCCACATCGATAGATGTGACCTAGACCACCGAAGGCTTGTACGCGGGGCGCCGGGACTCGAATCGGGTGATCTCATCCGCATGCTGGAGGGTGAGCCCGATGTCATCCAACCCCTCCATCAACCGCCAGCGGACGTAATCGTCCACGTCGAAATCAACGGTGATGTCGCCGGCCGAGATCGTGCGGTGCTCCAAATCAACGGTCACGACCGTGTCCGGACGGGCTTCCACAAGATCCCACAGGCGCTCCACGGCGGACTGATCCACGAGGGCGGTCAGAAGACCACCCTTACCCGAGTTGCCTCGGAAGATGTCCGCAAAGCGCGACGAAATGACGACCTTGAAGCCATAGTTCTGGAGCGCCCACACAGCATGCTCGCGTGAGGAACCCGTTCCAAAATCAGGCCCCGCCACCAGGACGCTCACACCTTGATGCTCATCGCGATTGAGAACAAAGTCCGGATCCTTACGCCATTGCGCGAAGAGACCGTCTTCGAATCCATGACGTGTGATCCGCTTCAGATACTCCGCCGGGATGATCTGGTCGGTATCGACATTGGAGCGGCGCAGCGGCGCAGCGGTGCCCGAGTGGCGAATGAACGCTTCCATCTACGCCCCCAGATCCTCGGGCGAGGACAGCCGACCAGTGACAGCCGTTGCTGCGGCTACAGCGGGTGACACCAGGTGCGTGCGTCCACCGGGGCCCTGACGTCCCTCGAAGTTGCGGTTGGAGGTCGAGGCGGAACGCTCACCCGGGGCCAACTTGTCGGGGTTCATCGCCAAGCACATCGAGCAGCCTGCTCCGCGCCACTCGGCCCCAGCGTCCAGGAAGATTCTGTCGAGCCCTTCTGATTCGGCCTGGAGACGTACCCGGGCTGAACCCGGGACGACCAGCACCCGCATACCGTCCTTGACCGTGCGACCCTCGAGTACGTGCGCTGCGGCACGAAGATCCTCGATGCGCCCGTTCGTGCAGGAGCCGATGAAGACCGTGTCGATGGGGATCTCGCGCAGCGGGGTTCCTGGCGCGAGGTCCATGTACTCCAGCGCACGTTCGATCGCCACCCTCTCGACGTCGTCGGCCGCATCGGCCGGGTCCGGCACCACACTCGACAAGGGCAGTCCCTGACCCGGATTCGTCCCCCAGGTGACGTAGGGGCTGAGAGTGCTGGCATCGATGACCACCTCGGCGTCGAATTCCGCGTCAGGGTCTGTTCCCAATGTGCGCCAGTACTCCAGGGCACGCGTCCACTCTTCTCTGCGGGGGGCGTGCTCGCGACCTTCCAAGTACGCGAACGTGGTTTCATCAGGGGCGACCATCCCGGCCCGCGCGCCCGCTTCGATGGACATGTTGCAGAGGGTCATCCGACCTTCCATCGACAGCGAGCGGATCGCGGACCCGCGATATTCGAGGACGTATCCCTGGCCACCGCCCGTTCCGATCCGAGCGATGACTGCCAGGATGATGTCCTTGGCGGTGACTCCGGCAGGCAGCTCCCCATCGACGGTGATGGCCATGGTCTTGAATGGCTTCAAGGGCAGCGTCTGCGTGGCCAGGACATGCTCGACTTCGCTGGTGCCGATGCCGAAGGCGAGCGCGCCGAAAGCGCCGTGGGTACTGGTGTGGGAGTCACCACAGACCACCGTCATGCCCGGTTGCGTCAACCCCAACTGTGGTCCCACGACGTGGACGATGCCCTGCTCCCGGTTGCCGAGCGAATACAGCCGAATGCCGAAATCCGCACAGTTCTTCCGCAACGCCTCGACCTGGGCGCGCGAGACAGGGTCGGCAATCGGCTTGTCGACGTCGATCGTCGGGATGTTGTGGTCTTCCGTTGCCAGGGTGAGATCGGGTCGACGCACGGGGCGTCCCGATTCACGAAGGCCGTCGAACGCCTGGGGGCTGGTGACTTCGTGGACGAGGTGGAGGTCGATGTACAGGAGGTCCGGTTCTCCGTCGGCCCGACGAACGACGTGGTCGTCCCAGACCTTTTCCGCCAATGTGCGACCCACGGCAACCTCCCGGACGAGTCTAGGTGAACGACGAAGGGCCCTCCGCAGGGGAGGGCCCGACGTAGCCCCGACGGGATTCGAACCCGCGCTACCGCCTTGAGAGGGCGGCGTGCTAGGCCACTACACAACGGGGCCGTACTGTCGACGTGCCCAGAGCACGCAACGCTGGGGTACCAGGACTCGAAC
>JBJTBD010000047.1:0-26387 GCA_046091195.1 Actinomycetota bacterium | reverse complement strand
CGAGCGCGGGTCATGCCACAGCCGACGGTTTTCTGCGTCGAGGCGCGCAACCCAGATCGGAAGTTGATGGCTCACGAGCACGGCTTCGCGCCCCTTGGCTGAGTCGCGCGCGGTCCTGATCGCCGCGCGCATGCGCCGGGCGACGACTTCGTACGGCTCACCCCAGGATGGACGGAATGGGTTGTAGAGATGCTTCCACGTACTCGGTTGCTTCAGCACGCCGTCGCCGACGCTGACGCGCTGTCCTTCGAAGACGTTGTCTGCCTCGATCAGGTCCTCGTTGGTGACGATCTCCAGGCCGTGGTGCAGGGCGACCGGCGCGGCCGTCTGCTGGGCACGTTCCATCGGGGAGGACACCACGAGCGCGATGTCGTGGTCGGCGAGCGCCGAGGCCGCGCGATCGGCCATCTGCTCGCCCAGGGTCGAGAGCCGATACCCGGGCAGGCGCCCGTACAGCACCTTCTCCGGGTTGTGCACTTCACCGTGGCGCAGCAGGTGCACCACCGTGCGGTCATCGGCCATGTTCTGATCGTCGCAGATCAGGTGACTTTGCGCCGCGCCACGACCCTGCGCTTGCTGGGGCGCCAGTTGCCGTCGGCGTCCGCGGCGGAATCGCGCAATGCATTGCCGTGCGCGGCCAACGCTTGCACGAGACCCTCGGGCGTGCTGATCTCGGCGAGGACGTCGACACGCAGACCGTGTTCCTGCGCGGTCTTCGCGGTCTGCGGGCCGATGCAGGCGACCACCGTGGACAGGTGCGGCTTGCCCGCGATACCCACCAGGTTCCGAACCGTGGCACTGGAGGTGAAGAGCACGGCGTCGAACCCACCCGCCTTGATCGCCTCACGTGTTGCTGCGGGCGGCGGTGCCGCACGGACCGTGCGGTACGCGGTGATGTCCTCGACCTCCCAGCCGAGTTCGCCGAGTCCGGCGACGAGGGTGTCGGTGGCGATGTCCGCACGGGGAAGGAACACCCGGTTGATCGGATCGACGAGTGAGTCGTAGACCGGCCAGATGTCCAACAGCGCCTGGGTGGTCTGCTCCTCGCGCGGCACCAGGTCCGGACGCACGCCGAATTCGATCAACGCGTCGACTGTGGAATCCCCCACTGCGGCGACCTTGAGCCCCGCGAAGGAGCGCGCATCGAGACCGTACTCGTCGAGCTTCTCGCGGATGGCGCGCACCGCGTTGACCGAGGTGAACCCGATCCACTCGTACCGCCCCGACACCAATCCATGCAACGCGCGGTCGATCTGCTGCGGAGTGCGCGGGGGCTCGACGGAGATGGTGGGCACCTCCACCGGCACCGCGCCATTGGCCCGAAGCAATTCGATGAGCGGTCCGGCGTTGTCCTGCGTGCGCGGAATGAGCACCCGCCAGCCGATGAGCGACTTGCGCTCGAACCAATCGAGTTTCTCGCGCTGCTCGATGATCTCGCCGATAACTACGAGTCCCGGGCCATGTGCACGTTGCGCCTTGGCGACAGCACCCACCTCGCCCAGGGTGGACACGATCGTGCGCTGATCGACGGTCGACCCCTCGCGGGTTACCGCAATGGGAGTCTGCGGATCGCGCCCGGCCTTCATCAACGCCTCGGCGATTTGTGGTGCCTTGTCCGCACCGCGGACGAAGACGAGCGTGGCGCGGGGGGACATGAGATCGGCCCACGGAGTATCGGAGGCCTGCGCATCGAGGACGCGCACCTCCCGCACCTTGCCCCCGGTGAGGCTGAAGCCCGCATACGCCGGGATTCCCGACACCTCGGACACCGCGGGCACAACCTCGAAGGCCATCCCGAGCTTGACCAACGCGGAAGCCTCGTTCACCAGCGTGCCATCGACGATCGGATCACCCGAGATGAGACGCACCACATGCTGTCCGGCCTTGGCCGCATCGGCAGCGGCCTTCGCGCGCTCGGCGGGAGGGAGGGCGACCCCGTCCTTACCGATCGGAGTGGTGATGACCTCGGGTCGGGCATACGCCTGCGCGATGCCGAGGGTCTCGACGTCGGCGATCACGACGTCTGCGCGATCGAGCAGAGCCGCGGCGCGCACGGAGAGCAACTGCGGATCTCCGGGGCCACCGGCGAGGATCGACACCGTGGTCACTCGCGGTGCGCGCTTGACCGATGCGGGTGCTTCCTCGGGACCTGAATCGTCGATGATCGGCGCCGGCGGCTTCTTGGCAGCCTTCTTCACCGGCTCGCTCGCTGCGGGGGCCGGTGCCTTTTTCGCGGGCGGGGCCGCTGCGGCTTTCTTGGCCGGTGCACCCTTCTTCGCGGGCGGGGCCGCTGCGGCTTTCTTGGCCGGTGCACCCTTCTTCGCGGGCGCAGCCTTCTTCACTGCGGCCTTCTTCGCCGGCGCCTTCTTGGACGCGCTCATGCGTTCATCACCTCCGGCAGCGTTTCGCTGCGCCGTTGTTCGTGGAAGGCCAGGATCTGGAGCTCGACTGCGAGATCGACCTTGCGTACTTCGACACCCACGGGAACGCTCAGGACGACCGGGGCGAAGTTCAGGATGCTGGTGATGCCCGCCTCGACGAGACGATCACACACCTCTTGGGCGGAGTCCGCGGGCGTTGCGATCACGGCGATGCTGGCATTGCCCATCCGGACCACCTCGCGCAGATCGGCCATGGCGCGCACCCGGTGGTTCTCGTCGCCGATCGCGACCTGCGCACCGACGACGTCGGGATGTGCATCGATCAGACCGACGATGCGGAACCCGCGGCTGGCGAACCCGCGGTAGGAGACAAGGGCGCGTCCGAGATTGCCGACTCCGACGAGGACCACTCCCCAGGGCTGGGTGATTCCCAGCTCGCGGGCGATCTGGTAGCTCAGGAACTCGACGTCATAGCCGACACCCCGGGTCCCGTAGGAGCCCAGGTGGGACAGGTCCTTGCGCAACTTCGCCGAGGTGACCCCGCAGGCCAGGGAGAGTTCCTCGCTGCTGACGGTGGTGACCCCGTCCTCCTGCAATGCGGCCAGCACCCGGTGATACACGGGTAGCCGGGCGACGGTGGCGTCGGGTATCCCGCGCGTGGCGAGACGATCAGTGGGAAGTGGCACGGTGCTCCTGGACTCTTGCGAGAGAGGAATGTAGGCGTCACGGTAACGAATGCACAAAGTTGACCGGACGAAAGCGTCCGATATCAGGACGTCAGGGCGGCCCGGAGCCGGACCGGATCCACCCGCCAGAAGTCGTGCTGCCGACCATCCACGAGCACGACCGGAATCTGCTCCCAGTAGCGGTCGGCCAGGACCGGGTCGTCGAGGATCGAGTGGACCACGTAATCGGCCCCCACCTCGGCACAGACCGCGGCCACCACGGCCTCGGCCTCGGCGCACAGGTGGCACTCCGGCTTACCGATGATCTCCACCCGGGCCACCCGACCATCCTCCCCCACCGGGCCCCCGTCACTACATTCGTCGCATGACGGACGAACACATGACCGGCGCGGACGCGCCGGACACCGTGCTCTCCTCGTACCGCAGGTCGGGTCGCGCATCGGCGCAGGCGGCAGCCGCCACCGCGACGCACACCACCGCGGCCGCGGTCTTCGCCGTGGATAACACGATCATGAAGGGCTCGAGCCTCTACCACGTGGCGGTGGGCCTCGCGCGGCACAACTTCTTCACCCCGCGCGAGATCGTCGGTTTCGGCATCAAGCAGTTGAAGTTCGTCACGAGCGGATCCGAGGATCTCGAGGACATGGCATCGGTCACCCAGTCCGCCCTTTCCTTCGTCGAGGGCCGCAAGGTCGATGATCTGGCCGCACTCGGCGAGGTGATCTTCGACGAGGTGATGGTCGACAAGCTCATCCCGGGAACCCTCGCCCTCGCGCAAGGTCACCTCGACGCCGGGCAGCAGGTGTGGTTGGTGACGGCCACACCCGTGGAGCTGGCCAGTGTGATCGCACGGCGACTGGGACTCACCGGTGCCCTCGGCACCGTGTCGGAGATCAAGGACGGCCGCTACACCGGCCGGCTGGTGGGACCACCACTGCACGGATTGGCGAAGGCGGAGGCGGTGCGAGCACTCGCCGAGCGCGAGGGCCTGGATCTTGCGCAGTGCAGTGCCTACTCCGACTCGATCAACGATGTGCCGATGCTGTCCGAGGTGGGTTTCCCGGTGGCAGTCAACCCGGATCCGGAACTGCGCGAGCACGCCCGCAGCATGGACTGGCGGATCCGGGACTTTCGTCGCCGCGCGCACATCCGCCCGTACATCAAGCCGGTGGCCACCGGGGCCGCCGGCGTCGCAGCAGGTCTCGCCGTCGGGTACACGTTGCGTGCCCTGCGTCGCAGGCGCTAACCGAACACCGACTCCCGCATCGCGAGCAAACGCACGATGGACGCGGAGATCGACTCCCGCACCTGATCGGTGATGTCGAAGAGCACCATCGGGTCATCCGCGGCATCGGCCGGAATTTCGGATGTCTCGATCGGGCTTCCGAAATGGATCAACCACTTACTCGGCAACGGGATGAGTCCGAGGGGTCCGAGTGCCGGGAAGGTGGGCGTGATCGGGAAGTACGGGAGCCCGAGCACGCGGGCCAACGGACTCGCGTTGGCGATCATCGGGTAGATCTCCTCGGCTCCCACGATGGCGGTGGGGATGATCGGAGCACCGGTGCGGATCGCCGCGGCCACGAAACCACCGCGCCCGAAACGCTGTAACCGGTAGCGCTCGCGGAAGGGCTTGCCGATGCCCTTGAACCCCTCCGGCCAGACACCGACGACCTCACCGGCCGCGAGGAGTCGTTCGGCATCGGCGTTGCAGGCCAAGGTGTGCCCGGCCTTGCGCGCGAGGTCGGCGATCACCGGGGTCTCGAAGACGAGGTTGGCGGCGAGCATGCGCAGGTTGCGATGTGCGGGATGGTCGTCCTTCAAGGCGACCTGGGTCATGATCGCATCGAAGGCGAGCGTCCCCGAATGGTTCGCGACGACGAGGGCACCGGAGTCCGCGGGCACGTGCTCGAGTCCGCCGGCCTCGACCCGGAACCAATTCCGATAGAACGGCCGCATCAGCGGCAGGAGCACGGTCTCGGTGAACTCCGGATCGAAACCGAAGTCGTCGACGGGGTAGTCACCTGTGACCCGATCATGCAGGAACTCCCGGACGTCCGCGCCCACGGGCTCCTGGGCATCGGCGACCACCCGAGGTGGCTCCGGCTGCGGACCCGTGTTGCCCACCCGCCGCGACGCCTGCGAGATCGACTCGGCCATTCAGTGACCCCCGGCCCGTCTGGCGAAATCGTCGAACGCCTGCACCGTCGAATACTCACATGTGAAGCCCAGGGTGTCCCGCGCTGCACGGGTGTCGAGCACACGACCGTAGGTCAGGAAGCGGATCTGCTCGGAGGAGAAGTCGGCACCGATCGTGCCCACCTGGCGCAGGGCATCGAGGGCCAGGCGCGGGGTGGGCACCGGGATTTTCCCCATATGCCGGATCGCCTGCGTCACGGTGATCACGCCGTCACCGGCGATGTTGAAGGTGCCCGCATGCTCGGAGAGCGCCGCGACCCGCTCCGCGGCGAGGGAATCGTCCTCGTGGGTGAACTGGAGTCGCGGATCGAATCCCGCAACGGTTGGCACCACGGGGAGTCGGAAGTACGCGGTCATGCCGGTGCGCATTCCCGGGCCGATGATGTTGGCGAACCGCAGGGTCACGATGCGGACATCGGGACGCCGCCTGCCGAATCCACGCACGTACGCCTCGACCTCGACGGAGTCCTTTGCCCATCCGGATGCCGGTTGGTGCCGCGGCTCGGTGTCCTCGGTGAACATCGCCGGATCCTTGGGTCCCGAGCCGTAGACCATCGAGGTGGACTTCACCACCAGTGACCGGACCGATGCGGTGCGTTGGCAGGCGGCGAGGAGCTGCATGGTGCCGATGACGTTGATGTCCTTCATCTCCATGCGTCCGCCCGCCTGCCGGGGGGTGGAGATGACACCCATGTGGATCACGGTGTCGACGCCCGCGTCCTCCATGACCCGGGACAGGATCGGATTGCGGATATCGGCCCGAACGAATTCACCGGGGAAGGTGCGGGGAGGCTCGATGGCATCCACGCCGATGACGCGGTCGAAGTACGGCACTAGCTCCGCGGCCAGTCGCCCCCCGAGATACCGGGAGACGCCGGTGACGAGGGCGATCGACAGGGCTACTTCTTATTGCGTCGCTGGACCCGGGTACGGCGGAGCAGCTTGCGGTGCTTCTTCTTGGCCATCCGCTTGCGCCGCTTCTTGACCACTGAGCCCATGAACGATCCCTACGTGAAAGTAAACCGACCCCGAAGCCTAGTGAAGGGGTCCGTGGAACCGATCAGGCGGTCTCGACGTAGGAGTCCCGCAGGTAGGTGTGCACCGCCTGCTCGGGAACGCGGAAGGAACGACCGACGCGCACTGCGGGAAGTTCGCCGTTGTGGACCAACCGGTACACGGTCATCTTGGACACGCGCATCACAGCGGCGACCTCGGCAACGGTGAGGAATCGAACCTCATTCAGCGATGAGTCGGTGCCAGCCATGATTCCCCTTTCCCATCCGAGCCATCCCGCCCGGGCACCCGAACACTAGTGGGCCTTGGGGCGGATGGGAAACCGGTTTCCCGAAACTGGTCCGGTCAGAGCGAGAGTTCCCCGGATCGCCGGATGTTGGCGGCCAGGGCGGCGTGGACGATCTCGGCGAGGGCGCGCTCCTCGAACACCGCGATCGCGGCGGCCGTGGTGCCACCCGGTGAGGTGACGTTCCGGCGGAGGACCTCCGGCGATTCGCCCGATTCGGAATAGAGCAGCGCCGAGCCCAGCAGGGTCTGCCGCACGATCACGGCAGCGACGTCGTCGGAGAGGCCGTGGGCTCGCGCGGACTCGATGAGCTTCTCGGCCAGGTAGAACACATAGGCCGGCCCACTCCCGGACACGGCCGTGAGTGCCTCCTGCTGGTCCTCCGAGCTCGTCACCACCACTCCGGCCGTCGCCATCAGTCGGACCGCGGTGGCCACCGCGGGCTCCGGGCAGCCGGCCCCGGCGCTGACACCGAGGACCCCGGCACCGATCCGGGCCGGGGTGTTGGGCATCACCCGCACGACGCTGCGCGCCGTGCCACCCGCAGCCGCGATATGCGCCTCAAGCGCCGAGGTGCTGACCCCGACCGCGATCGAGATCACGACGGCCGACGGCGGGATAACAGCACCGACCTCGGCGATGAGCGTGGCTACGTCCTGCGGTTTGACCGCGACCAGCAGCACATCCGCCTCGGACACTGCCGCGAGATCCGCCACAGCAACACCGGCGGCGCGCAACTCCTCCGCACGTGCCGCGTCCTTCTCGACCACCACGATCTCCGGTGCGGGATCGAGGTTCCCGAATCCGGTGATCAGGGCGCGACCCATCACGCCGCCGCCGATCACCACCACGCGCATGGGCTCACCCTGCCACGGATCGCCGCGGCACCAGGGCGTGGACGCCCGACGCAAGGGCGGACGGCTGCTGCACGAGGGTGCCCACCACCCGCGCGAGCACATCGGGTCCGAGCGGGATGCTCACCCGAACCCGGTGTCCCCCGGCGAGCAGGCGCTGCTGTTCCCCGTCACGACGGCCCGCGTAGAACGCGAACTCGTACGTCCCCGGCGGCCGCAGTCTCTTGTCCGCAAGCGCCTCGACGATCTCAACCAAGCGTGGGTCGTGCGTGGCGAAACTGGCCATCCCCGACCCAGCGATCAATGCACGTGCGCACCGCACGTAGGACTTGTCCACTTCATGGGTGCTCCGGAAGATCGGACCACCGGCGGGCTCATGGGCACCCTTGACCAGACGTATGCGCGTGTCCCTGCGCTCGCGGCAGTCTGCCTCGGTTCGCCGCATGGCAGCACTCAGCGTCACGCCCACCGCCGCACCGGTGGCGCGCAGACGATCCGCCAACTCCCAGGTGACGTCGATATCGGCTCCGTCACCGAAGCCGAGCATGAGGTCGACCCGCGTTTCCGCGCATGCGCGGGCCAGCACCATCAGGCGTTCCTCGGCGAGGTCGAAGGGGAAGACGTCGATCTCGCTGACCCCGGAGAGTCCGGCGTCGAAGAGCGCCCGCGCCAAGCCGACGGCATCGGCGAGCACCACGTCCGGCTCTTCGGTATCGACCCGCTCGAAGGACACCCATCTGCCGGTGTCGGTCAAGGCCACCGCGGCGTCGACACCCGCCTGGACGTAGTCGCCACCGGCCACGCGCGCGCTCACCGCGCGCACCACCGGGTTGTCCCGCAGGACGGTGTCGACGATCCCCACTCCCTACGCCTCCCGCAGGGGGTTGCGGGGATCCAGGGTCCGCTGGATCAGGGGAGCCACGAGTGCCACGACCTCATCATCGCTCGCCGAGGCCAGCGGTTCCATCTTCACCACGTAGCGGGTGATCATCACGCCGGCCAGATAGGAGGTGATGAGCGCACCGCGCATCCGCGCATCCGGGACCCCCAGACTCTCCAGCGCCCGGTCGACCACGGTGTCCTGGACGAAGTCGAAGGCACCGCGCACCAACCCCACGGCGTCCACCACCGAACCACCCGACGAACCACCCGTAGCTCCAAGCCCCTCCGAGGCCACCCGGCCCACGTACGCGATGTCACTGCGCATCTGGTCGGACCGCATCACCGCCATCGCCGCACGCACCAGTCGCTCCCCCATCCCGTCCAACCCGGGACCCACCAGGCGCGGAACCGCGGACGCCGGGTCGAAGGGAAGCTGCAGTGCGGCACGCAGCAACTCCTCGCGATTCCGGTAGAGCGAGGTGAGCACATCCGGTCCGATGCCGGCGGCGCCCGCCACGGCCTTCACAGTCGTATTGGCATATCCGGCGCGCGCCAGCACCGCGCGCGCCGCGGCACCCGCCGCCCGTCCGACGTCCGCGCTATCCATCGAGCACCCCCAGGTGCGTGCGTGCGAACGCCAGTGTCTCCGCCAGATCCACCTCGCGTGCCGCACGATCGGCGGCGCGGCGTGTTCCGACCTCCGCGATCACATCACCGCGGAATCCCGAGGCCACCAATCCCTGCAGAACCTCCACGACCGGTTGCGTGCCGCGTCCGGGCACGAGGTGCTCATCGACGGGCGCGCCCGTGCCGTCCGCCAGGTGAATATGCGACAAACGCGACCCCAGATCACGCGCCATCTCCACCGGATCGGTCCCCGAGACCGAGGTGTGCGAGAGATCCAGGGTGGTGTGCGTGTAGTCGTGATTCCGGACATCCCAATCCGGTGAGTACGCGCCGAGGCGACCGGGGCCCGCACGCCACGGATACATGTTCTCCACGGCGAAGCGCACGGAGGTCTCCGATTCCATACGGCGCAGTCCTTCGACGAACTCCCGCGCATACTCGCGTTGCCAGCGGAACGGCGGATGCACCACGACCGTGGCCGCGCCCAACTTCTCCGCGACCTTCTGGGCCCGCTGCAACTTGCCCCAGGAGTCCGTGCCCCACACCCGTTGCGTGATGAGCAGGCAGGGGGAGTGGATGGACAGCACTTCGACCCCGTAGTGATCGCGCAGGTGCAGCAGAGTGCTCTCGTCCTGGCTCATCGCGTCGGTTCCCACCATCACCTCGACGCCGTCGTATCCCAGGCTCGCGGCCAACTCGAAGGCGGCGGCGGTGGACTCGGGGAACACCGAGGAGGTCGACAAGCCGATCCTCATGCCGGTCCGCCCTTCGTGTGTCGCCACCTATCCGTGATCACGCTAGCCAGCCAGACCAGTCCTGCGCCCAGCAGACCCATACCCACGGCCACGAGGGAGTAGCGCTCGGGACCGAGGGATAGGGCGAAGAACGCCGACACCGGGGGGATAACGAGCACGAGGACGAAGAGCAGCACCATCAGCCCCACGATCCCGAGCCGCAGCAGGTTCAGCGGCCGCGCAGCCTCCAGCATCACCGCGGTGGCGACGATGAACAGGGTCACCGTTGCCGCAGCCTGTGCACTCGACACCGGCTCCCCCACCTGCAGCGTGAGGCTGTAACTCACCAGGGAGCACACCGCGGCGATCACGCCGGCGGGAAGGGAGAAGATCACGACGCGTCGGAAGAAGCCGGGACGAAACTTCTCCGTGTTCGGCATCAGGGCGAGAAAGAAGCCCGGGATGCCGATCGTGAGTGCGCTGATCAATGAGAGATGCCGGGGCAGGAACGGGAAGGCGATGGCGAAGATGCCGGTCGACACGGACACCACCATCGAGTAGAAGGACTTGGTCAGGAACACATCCGAGACGCGTTCGATGTTTCCGAGGACCCGCCGACCCTCGGCGACCACGCTCGGCAGCACCGACCACTGACTGTCGACCAACACCAGCTGCGCCACCGCGCGCGTGGCACCCGAGCCGGACCCCATCGCGATGCCGAGGTCCGCGGCCTTCAGGGCCAGCACGTCGTTGACACCATCGCCCGTCATCGCGACGGTGGCTCCCCGCAGGTGCAGGGCGTCGACCATCTCCTGCTTCTGCGCCGGGGTCACCCGCCCGAACACCGACGAGGTGACCATCACCTCCGCCACGGACGCGGTCGAGTCCGGCAATCCCTGCGCATCCACCGGATGCTCCGCCCCCGGGATCCCGGCCTGCTCGGCAATCGCACCCACTGTCACCGCGTTGTCACCGGAGATCACCTTGACCTCGACACCCTGGGCGAGGAAGTAGCGCACGGTCTCCGCGGCATCAGGGCGCAACTGTTGGTCGATGACCACCAGCGCCACCGGATCGCACGCACCCAGCGAATCGGCGCTCACCTCACCTCGGGCCTGAGCCAACAGCAGCACCCGCGCACCGCTGTCCGCGTATCCCGCGGCACGCGTCAGGACCGCAGAACCAGGCACCACCATCTCCGGTGCCCCCAGCACCCAGGTGCCGTGGTCGGCGAAAGTGACCGACGACCACTTGCGCGCACTCGAGAACGGGACGGAACCGTCCACCGTCCACCCTGGTGACGGATAGGCCGTCGCCACCGCTGCCAACGTGGGGTTGGGCGAGGATTCACTCGCGCCGAGGGCACCGAGGACAGCACCGAGATCCACATCGACGGCCCCAGCACTCCCCCGCAGGTCCACGACCTCGCGCACCTGCATTCCCGGCAATGTCAACGTGCCGGTCTTGTCGACGCAGATCACGTCCACGCGCGCGAGCGTCTCCACCGCGGGAAGCTCCTGGACCAGCACCTTCATCCGCGCCAACCGCACCACCGACACCGCCATCGCGATGCTGGTGAGCAGCACCAAGCCTTCGGGGACCATGGTCACGACACCGGCGATGGTGCCCCGCAGTGCATCGCGCCAGGGCAGATCGGCCTCCACCAATTGCGACCACAGCAACAGGCCACCGATCGGCAGCAGCGCGTAGGACACGTAACGGATGAAGCGGTTGATCGCATCTCGTAGCTCCGATGTGGTCAGAGCGAACTTCGATGCCTGCTCGGTCAAACCCGATGCGAAGGACTCGCGACCGATGCGCGTGGCCTGCATCGACCCGGATCCCGCGACCACGAAGGAGCCGGACATCACTCCATCACCGACGTTCTTGTCGACCGGGTCCGCCTCCCCGGTGAGCAGGCTCTCGTCGATCTCCATGCCCGCGGTCGAGAGCACTATGCCGTCCACCACGAGCTGATCACCCGTGGAAAGGACGATGACGTCGTCCAGCACGATCTCGGAGGCGGGGACCGCCACATCGACGCCATCGCGCCGCACGATCGGTTGGGCCATCGTGACCACGGCCAACTTCGCCAAGGTTCGCGACGCCCGATACTCCTGGATGATGCCGATCGCGGTGTTGGCGACGATGACGAAGCCGAACAGCGAGTCCTGAATCGGGGCGATCAGCAGCATCACGATCCACAGCGAGCCCACCAGGAAGTTGAACCAGGTGAGCGTGTTCTCTCGGATGATGCTGCGCAGGCTGCGGGCCGTGGCCACCACCTGCGTGTTGACCTCGTCACGCGACACACGCTCCGCGACCTCTGCCGCAGTGAGTCCGACGGCGGGATCCGTCATCGGACGGGTGGTCACCTCGGCAACCCGTCCATATGTCGCAGGATGACTCCCTCGCGCAACGCCCACGGACATACCGCCAGCTCCTCGACCGAGAGTAGATCCATCGCCGCCTCCGCGACGATCGCACCGGCGAGAAGTTGACCTGCGCGTCCGACGGAGACTCCGGGGAGTTTCGTGCGTTCGGCCACGGTCTTCGATGACAACAACGTGACCAGGTCACGAACATCGGAATACTTCAGGGTGCGCCGTGCGTAGGGACCATCCGCCTCCGACGGTGCTCCGGCGATCCGCGCCAACTGCTTGAAGGTCTTCGACGTGGCCGCGGCCAACCGCGGATCACCCACCCGGCGCAGCGCACCCACCACATCACCCACCGCCGCGCGTGCGTGCTTACGAAGCGCCCGCATCTCCTCCGAGCGCACCGGATCCGAATGCAGGAACTCCCGGGTCATCCGCCCGGCGCCCAACTCGAGGGACACCGCAGCATCGGGTTCCTCGTCCGAGCCCGAGGCCAACTCGAGCGATCCCCCGCCGATGTCCATCACGAGGAGCCGACCCGAGGACCAGCCGAACCAACGGCGCACGGCCAGGAAGGTCAGCCGCGCCTCCTCGTCACCCGACAGCACCGCGATCGATAGCCCGGTCGCGGCACGCACCTGCGCCAACACGTCCGCACCATTCCTCGCCTCGCGGATCGCCGAGGTGGCGAACGCCATCAACTCCGTGACCCCCATGTCCTCGGCGAAGGCCTGGCTCTCCTGGATGAACCCGATCAACTCCTCGACCAATCCCTGGTCGATGACCCCATCCGGGCCGATGTGTTGGGCCAACCGCAGTTGCACCTTGCGCTTCGACGCCGGAATCGGAGCCGCGCCGTAATGGGCATCGACGATCAGCAGGGGCACGGTGTTGGACCCGATGTCGAGAACGCCCAACCGCATGATCAGACGCTACTGCGGATGCGCGCCCCGTGGTCGGCCCCACGGCAGAGGACGTTCGCCCACCCCGCCTAGGGTTGGCCCGTGCCCGAGGTTCCCCTGGATTTCCCGCGACAGTGGGTGGAGTTCGTCGACCCTGCGGACAACACGAATCTCATCCGCGCGGACCTCACCTGGCTCACCTCGCGCTGGACCTGCATCTTCGGCAACGGGTGCAAGGGGATCGTCAAGAAGAGCCCCGACGCAGGATGCTGCGCCCACGGCGCCCACTTCTCGGATAAGGCCGACGAGAAGCGGGTGAAGAAGTGGGTAGCCAAGCTCACCGACGACCTCTGGGAGAACAAGGCCAAGGCGGAGAAGAAGGGCTGGACGAAGAAGGAGGACGGGGCGAACAAGACCCGCGTGGTCAACGGGGCATGCATCTTCCACAACTCCAAGGACTTCCCCGGTGGCTACGGCTGCGCCCTGCACCACCTCGCCGCCCGGGAGGGCGTCTCCTTCGTCGAGACCAAGCCCGACGTCTGCTGGCAACTGCCCATCCGTCGGGCCTACGAGAAGCAGAAGTACGACGACGACACCGAGCGCGACGTCATCGTGATCGGGGAGTTCGATCGCCGCGCCTGGGGTGAAGGCGGCCACGACCTGAATTGGTACTGCTCCGGGAACACCGAAGCCCACATCGGATCGAAACCGGTCTACCTGTCCGACCGCGACGAACTCGTCGCGCGCATCGGCACGGACGCCTACAACGTCCTCGTCGGTATCTGCGAGGAGCGCGAGAAGGCCCTCGCGAAGCGCCCCACGGACATCGGGCTCTCTCCCCACCCCGCCGATCCCCGGTAGTCATGGCCAAGCCCACCGCCACCTTCCGCTGCGCCGAGTGCGGCTGGACGGCGGCGAAGTGGGTGGGCCGGTGCGGGGAATGCCAGGCCTGGGGCACGGTCGAGGCGGTGGGTGCGGCCCGGCCCACCACCACGAAAGCCACTGCCACCACCTCCCCCGCGGTTCCCATCGGCCAGATCGACGTCACCAGCGCAGCCGCACGCAGCACCGGGATCCCCGAGTTCGACCGGGTGCTCGGTGGCGGGTTCGTTCCCGGTGCGGTGCTGCTGCTCGCCGGCGAGCCCGGGGTTGGGAAGTCCACGCTGCTCCTCGCGGTCGCCCATCGGTGGGCGAGCACCAACAACACCGCCCTCTACCTCACCGGCGAAGAATCGGCAGCGCAGGTGCGCCTGCGCGCCGAGCGCATCGACGCGCTCGCCGACACCCTGTATCTAGCCGCAGAGACCGATCTCGGCTCCGCGCTCGCGCAGGTGGAGAAGGTGAACCCGTCGCTTCTCGTCGTGGATTCCGTTCAGACGATCACCAGCGGTGAAGTCGACGGTGTCGGTGGTGGCGTCACACAGGTCAAGGAAGTAGCGGCCTCCCTCATCGCTACGGCGAAGGACCGTGGGATGACCACGGTGATCGTCGGTCACGTGACCAAGGACGGGTCGGTGGCCGGTCCGCGCGCACTCGAGCACCTGGTCGATGTCGTCCTCCACTTCGAGGGCGACCGCCACGGCCCGCTGCGCCTGGTGCGCGCGGTGAAGAACAGGTACGGACCCGCGGATGAGATCGGGTGCTTCGAACTCACGGAGTCCGGTATCGAGGGACTCGCCGACCCGAGCGGGTTATTCCTGGGCAACCGGCAGAACCCGGCATCGGGAACCGCGGTCACGGTTGCGATGGAGGGCCGGCGGCCCCTCATCGCGGAGGTGCAGGCACTTATCGCACCCACCAACGCACCGCAGCCGCGCCGCGTCACGAGCGGCCTGGACTCCGCGCGCACCGCGATGCTGCTGGGCATCCTCGAACGGCGCGCGCAGATCAAGACCTCCACCGCGGATTGCTTCGTCGCCACCGTGGGCGGGGTCAAACTCACCGAACCGGCCACGGACCTGGCCACCGCGCTCGCGATCGTCAGCAGTGTCCGCGACACCCCGCTCCCGGCGAACCTCGTGGTGCTCGGGGAACTCGGCCTCTCCGGGGAGTTACGCCCGATCACCTCCCTCGACCGCCGGCTGTCGGAGGCCGCACGCCTCGGTTTCACCGATGCGATCATCCCCGCCACGGACAAGAAGGTGCAGGCACCGAAGGGCATGAAAATCCGGCAGGTGCGCACCATCGCCGAGGCGATCACCGCCGCACGCAGCACGCACGAGCCCGAACCTCAGTTCTAGTCCAGCTGCACGAATTCACACCGGGTGACCGGGCTGGCGGTCACCGCGCGCACGTCCGCGCGCGTGCATGCCTCACTCGGGGGCGGCGTCCTCCGCGGCTTCTTCCTGCGGGGCCTCCCGCGGGCTGATCGAGAACCGCCGCTCCTCGCTCACCACATCCCCGTTGCGTCCGATGACCTGGTAGGCACCGGGCTTGGCCCGGGCACCCTTCGGGTCCGGGCATCCCTTCTGGCTGCGCCTGCCATTCCAGGTCAACGTCGCCGCGTACGTCTCCCCCGGTTGCATGGTGACCGTTTTGCTCTTCTTGCCCGCGTTGCAGTCATCGGATGACCACACGTGATACCCACCCGATTGAATCTCGATCTCATTGGCCTTCGGGCCCACATCCCGCACGCACGCGGCGGTTCCCCGGTTCTTGATCACGAGGGTCAACTCGGGTGACTCTCCGAAAACATAGTTCTTCTTCACCGCCCGGGCACGGACCACGATGTCGGAGTCCGCGCACTCCTGCGGGCCCGCCGGCAGCGTCTCTACGGTCCCATCGACCCCGATTCCGTCGACGACGGTGGGTGCCTCCGTCGGCGCGACCTCCGCGACCGGCTCGCTCCCTCCACGCCCGGTGACGAACCAGATGAGGATCGTGATGATCGTGATCGCCACGACCAGGACCGCCCCGCGCCTCATCCAATACACGCTCGCGGGCTCGCGACCCGAGGGGCGGATGAGGCTCATGCCGCCCCACGGTACCTGCGGTCCCGGAACCGGGCTTCCGTGCAACCATGCCCCGTGGGCTCCCCCAGCACGGCCGTGGTGAACCGCTGGTACCGCGCCCACGCGCGGGATCTCCCCTGGCGCAGCACCACTCCCTGGGGGGTCCTGGTGAGTGAATTCATGCTCCAGCAGACCCCGGTCCCCCGGGTTCTCCCCTACTGGACCACCTGGATGGAGCGCTGGCCCACACCCGTGGACCTCGCCCGGGAAACCCCCGCCGCGGTCATCCGCGCCTGGGGCACCCTGGGCTACCCGCGCCGGGCCACCCGCCTCCATGAGGCCGCCCGCACCATCACCACCGCATATAGAGGTGATGTTCCGGACGCCTACGAGGACCTCATCGCCCTCCCCGGGGTCGGCGACTACACCGCCAACGCCGTCCTCGCCTTCGCCTTTGACAAGCGCACCACGGTTCTCGACGTCAACGTCCGCCGGGTCATCTCCCGCGCCTGGCGGGGCGAGCAACACCCACCCACGCACCTCACCGCGATCGAGCGCGCATTCGCGGACTCACTCGTGCCCACAACACCCCACGCAGCGAGCACCTGGGCCGCGGCCAGCATGGAACTCGGCGCCGTGCTCTGCACTGCCACGAACCCGCAGTGCAGCGCATGCCCACTCACCGACACCTGCGCCTGGAACACCGCGGGACAACCGAAATCCACACACACCACGCGACGCCAACCCACCTACACCGGCAGTGACCGTCAGGAACGCGGACGCATCCTCGCCCTGCTTCGCGCCCACGACACACTCACCGCAGCAGCACTCGAGAAAGACGCTACGAACCCCGAACAACACATCCGCGCACGAGACTCACTCCTCGCCGATGGCCTCATCACCACCACCGGCCGTCACCTGCACCTGCCCTAGCCTCAATGTGCCTGCCAAACACCCAAGGCCGGGTCCACCAGCCGCTCGCGTGACCATGCGTAGTGCTCGCGGATCGCCTTCCGCGCCGATTCGACATCACGCTGGACTACCGCGCGCACGATGTCGGAGTGGAAATGGTCTGCCGGGCGTCTCCGCAGGGCTCCCTGCGATTCCTCCACGGGTACCAGGTGCAGCAGGGTCTGGTTGGCCATCATCTGCGCCATTCGGGCTAGGCGTCCATTACCCGACATCGCCGAGAGGAGGCAGTGCAGCTGCATGTCCACGCGCACAGCGACATCGTGGTCGCCACGCTCCCAGCATGCGTCCAGCTCGGCCAGGGTCTCCGAAAGGACACCCTCCACGGCACCATCGCCTGAACCAATCAACAGCTCGACGGCCTGCACCTCGATGGCCTCGCGCACCTGGTAGATCTCGATGAGGTCTTCCGCGGATAGCTCTGCCACGAAGACCCCTCGCCGCGCGCGCGTGGTCACGACCCCCTCGGATTCGAGAACGATCAGGGCCTCGCGCACCGGGATCGGACTGACCTCGTAATCCCGAGCGATCTGAGGGAGATCGAGTCGCTCTCCCCGAGCCAACTCGGACGACACGATCCTCGTGCGCAGGGAGTCGATGAGTTGGTCGCGCAGCGAGCGTTGATCCAGATCCGAACTCCTGTCCGCTGCCGCCATCTCGCTCATAGCGCCACCTTCCGCCCGCTGGCAATCGATGTGCGCAGCGCATCCAGGGTTGCCATGCTCCCCACGGCGAATTCACCGGAGGCCGGCACCTGCCCACCTGTACGCAGCGCGCCGAACACGGCCGTCAATTGCGCCTCGAACTGATTGCACGGCGGGAACTCCAGAGTCTCGAGGCTGAAGTCATTGCCGTGGATGTCGATCCGGGCGGCCAACGGTGGCGTGGTGACGAACTCTGCATCTCGACTACTCCGTGAATCGAAGGGGATCACGTACCTGAGGTAGCCCTCGGCCCCGATCACCGTTACGGACTGGTGGTAGGCCTGGGTGTAGCTGGATTGCAGCAACGCGACCCGACCCTCGTCGAACTCCAGGATCATCGCCGCACTCAATTCGGCACCGCCCTCGGTGGCATCCGGTGTAACGGCCATGACCGAGATCGGATCCCCATTCATGGCGGCGCGGGCGAAGTGCACGAGATAACTGGCAGTGTCATAGAGCGACCCACCCCCGCGGGCTGGGTCGAAGCGCCAGTTATCCGCTCCCGCGCGTCCGGCCAGCGGCGCTGAGAACGCACCGTGCACGGATCGCACAGCTCCGATACGTCCGGACGCCAGCAGTTCGAAGGCTGCATGGTGTTGGGGGTCGTACCGCCACTTGAACCCCTCAACCAGCACGGTGCCGGTCTCGCGGGACCGATTCACCATCTCCGCTGCCTCCGCCGCGTTCATCGCCATCGGTTTCTCCACCAGGACCGCACGGACCCGACCGCTGTCCATCGCCTGAAGGGCGAGCGGGGCGTGGTGCGGACCCCAGGCGGAGATGATCAGGACATCGAGGTGATGCGCGTCGAGTAACGATTCGAGTGACTGGTAGCGGTTCGCGCAGTCGAATTCGTTCCCGAAGCGCTCGAGGGCCTCGGCCGAGATATCGCAGATGGCCACGAGGTCAGCCGAGAGCGCACGGCACGCGGCAGCGTGGTCGCGGGCGTTCTCGCCCGTCCCGACGATGCCGATCATTGGTCGCTGGGATGCGGACATGTCGGTCTAGTACCGGCTCCAGGAGTGCATCTTCGACTTGTGCTCGTGCTGCGTGCCCGTGCCGATTTCGTTGAGCTCGATGAGGTTGCCATCCGGGTCGTAGAGGAACAGCACGTGCCACTCGCCTTCACCGTCGAACCGCACGGGTGGGCTCACGACCTCCACGCCTGCCTCGACGAGCATGTCGTAGGTCGCGGGAACGCTCTCGACACCAAAGCAGATATGGGAACTGGGGACGTGGTTGATCGGGTAGCGATCCGTGGGGCTTTCCGGTGCGATCCACTGGATGAGGTCCACCGTGAATCCCTGACCCGCCACCCGCGCGTGGCCGTTCACTCCGCCGGCAGGGCGCAGCCGATACTCGCGCATGTGCACGCCCGGGAGAGCCGTCATCATCGAGATCGGGCCGTCCTCGTGCTCTTCTGATGCGACGAAGTCCAACCCCAGTAGGTCGTGGTAGAAGCGCAGGGAGCGCTCCAGATCCGACACCATGACCGCCACATGGTCAAGGGTAATTACCTTTGCGTTTGCCATCACTTCCTCCTTGTTGGTTGTTGCCGAGCCCGCGGGCGCACGCCCACGGTGGTCATGCGACACGCACCGGGATCGAGTCGAATCCCCGGATGATGTGGGACGGATAACGATGGGGTTCACGAGTTGCCGTGATGCGCGGATACCGCGTGAACAACTCCCCGAGTCCGATGCGCGTTTCGAGTTTCGCCAAGGGCATCCCGAGGCAGAAGTGAATTCCCTCACCAAAGGCGAGGTTGCGCGACCCGTCCCGATCCAGATCGATCACGTCGGGGTCCGCGAACACGTCCGGGTCACGATTGGCCGACGCATACAACATCAGCACTCTGCTGCCCGCCGGAATCAGGACCTCACGGATCTCGACATCCACTGTCGCCACCCGGCACAACCACTGCACCGGTGAGTCATACCGCAGGAACTCATCGATTGCGGCTGGCCGCAGATCCCCTGTGTCATCGACGAGGTCACCAACTTCGACCTGTCCTGACGCCACCGCGGCGACGATGTTTCCCATCAGGCTTGATGTCGTTTCCATTCCGGCCGCGATGAGCAGCAGCGTCACTCCCTGGACTTCGTCACGGGTCATCGTGCCGTCGTCGATGGCACGGGCGATGTCGGAGAGCACGTCGTCGCGCCAAGCTCCCGCACGCCTCGCGTCCACCTCGCGAAGGAACAACTCGACCAACTGGGCGCGCAGTGCCTGCGCACTATCCGACGGGCCTACCTCATCCGGGGGCCGCGTCATCATGTCGATCGCCGACTGCGCCGCCCACGGCACATCGTCCTCGGGTAATCCGAGCAACCGGCAGATCGTCAGCACGGGCAGGCGGTTGGTCAGGGTGGCCGCAAGGTCGAACTCACCCGCGACACCGTCGAGCAACTCGATAGCTGAGGCTCGAACCATGGGCTCATAGGCCTTGATTGCCTTGTTTACGAAGCGGGGCGCGAAGACCTTGCGGAGGACGTCATGGCGCGGCGGATCCATCTCGAGGAAGTTCCCGTCACCGAAGAACCCTACGTAGTCGGCCAGCTCCACCCCACCGGTGCTGGTGAAGGAATTCCAGTCGCGGAGGGCCGCACGAACATCGTCGTACCGCGACAGGACCCACACATCCCGGTCCTCGCAGTAGTAGACGGGTGCGTGCTCGCGCAGCAAGGCGTACGAGGGATACGGGTCACTGTGGGATTGCTCGGAGAGTGGGTCATACGACACCGTCCCCATGAACACCCCCTTTGCAGCCCTGAGGACTCAGATATTGTCAACAGAATCGCCCCCATGGGGCGGTTTCCGGGAGTTCACCCCCGCGCGGGGGTGTAAGACTCCCCCCATGGCATGGCGCATCGTGGCAGCGGTCTCGGTGGTCGTCCTGGTTATCGTCTACGCGGTCGGGTCCGGGCGCTGGGTCTCCACCGGAAGCGCCTGGTACCTCTCCCTCGAGCAACCCTGGTGGCAACCACCGTCATGGGTGTTCGGACTGATCTGGCCCTACAACTTCCTCGTCATCATCATCGTCGGGATCGCGATCACACAGACCGCCTCACAACCGCGGATCATCACCTCGCTCGTCCTGCTCGCGGTCACGGTCACCCTCGCGATCACCTGGGCCTACCTGTTCTACGTGCCGCATGAGCTCACCCAGGCAGCGATCGCCCTCACGGCGGCGGCAGTCCTGACCATCCCGATCATCGTGATCGCATTCGGGCAGCAACTCTGGATGGGTCTCCTGCTCGTGCCCTACCAGGTGTGGCTGTTCTTGGCCGCGAGCCTGTCCTGGGGCTACGTGGCCAAGGCCTGAGTCGCTAGCTGCCACCGACACCGGGGGCAGCAAGGACCAACAGGATCATCGTGGCGGCGGCGATTACCGCGCCCAGGGGAAGTGTGCGCAACATGCCCCCATGCCAGCACGGGGGTCTGACATCAGGCGGCCGGCACCAACGTCCCCGAGAAGATCTGCCAGGCCAGCAGGGACTTGGCCACCAGGCTCAGGATCATGTAACTGCGCTCGCCCCGGAGGTAGTCGGCCCACTTTCCGATCTTCTTGTACTGCAGGTACTGCACCAGGGCGAAGGAGTTGAAGAAGATGAACAGGGAGATGATGATCCCGATCACGAAGCCGGGGATCTGAGGCTTGTCGGAGATTCCGGGGGCGAACACCCAGAGCACGATGATCAGCCAGGGCACGATCCCGGACATGCAGCCGAAGACGAAGGGCAGCATCCCGCCACCCGGCTGCTCGTACTTCTCCTGCAACCAACCGAAGAAGATCATCGAGGCGTTCACCCCGAAGATCGCCATCAGGGCCGCGACATCGCTGATGCCCACGATCTGGGCGATCAGCACGATCATGATTGACGAGGACAGCGAGTACTCCACCCACCGGAAGTAGTTGTGCTGGGCCACCAGCCCGTTCACGTACCGCGGGAAGAACATGGGTGAGGCGATCAGGAAGTGGAAGACAGCGGATAGACCGAAGAACAGCGCAACACCCCACGCGATGCGTGAGTCGAACAACGTCACTGGATCCGTCGGCGGGGTTCCCGGCGGGCCAAGCACGTACGCAGCCGTCACTGGCAGGGAGAAGTCGTTGGCCAGGAAGAGGATCAACAGCATCTGCGTCAGATGGGCGAACCCGCAGACGATGTTCCACTTCCGCAAACTCGAGAAGCTGATGCCGGTGGGGGACTTCGCGGTCAGATCAACGGTGGTCATGGCTCAGTGTGACACCGAAACACCGGAAATCCCCTCGGCACACACCCCCAAGACGGCCCCGTCCAGGTCATACACACCCACAGACCGCGCATCACCCAGCGGTGACCCCACCACGATCACATCCGAGGACACCGACTCCACCGGCCACCGGCCCAGGCTCCCGCCGAGGCCTACACCCCAGGACTTCGCCGCGGCCTCCTTGGCGACCAGCAGGGACACCGCGCCCACGGCACGGGCCCACTCCGCCTCCACCGGGCTCAACGCGCGCACCAACCGACTCACATCGCGATCCGCCCACTCCACATCCACACCTAGCCACGGTCCTCGCACCGCACCGGCCACCACGAGATCCCGGGTGTGACTGATCGACACGCGCACGTCCGCACCATCCACCACGAACGGAGCTCCGTCACCCGTCACGTCGATCACCACATCCAACGGATCGCACCCCAGCACATCCCCCACGGCCCGACGTGCCAACACCCGGCCCGTCAGCCACTCCACCCTGCGCGCACCGGTAAACCGCCCGGCATCAGAAAGCTCGGAGTCAGAGCGCATCCCCTCCAGCGCCGACTCGCTGGATGTCCTGGCATGGATTCGAACGACGGATTCAGAGAATGGGGAAGACACGTTCCCCCACCTGGGCCTCAACCCGCAAGGTCCCACCAAGTGCCTGCACGTAGCGGCGCAACGTATCCAGCTTGATCCGATCGCATTGGCCACGTTCGATCTCGGATACACGGCGTTGACTCACCTCGAGGACTTCCGCAACATCGGTCTGCGTGAGTTCCTGCGCCTCACGTAGCTCCCGAAGTCGATAGGCATGCACTTCCGCCAGCATCCGGTCGCGGAGCTTGGCGCGCTTCTCAGGATTCCCCGGGTTGATTTCGAGGTACTCATCAAGGGTCATTCCCATGTGTCACATCCCCTCTCGAAGTGTCGTCACGTGATCGCGGAAGAGTTGATCAGCTCTCGGTATGTTCATGCGGTACCACGAATTCCATTCACCACGCTTGTCCCCGCCGACCAACATGATGGCTCGGCGCCACGGATCGAACGCGAAGAGTACGCGCAGTTCAGATTCACCGGCCGAGCCCGGACGAAGCTCCTTCATGTTGGCGAAACTCGAACCGTGGACCGTATCCACCAGTGGGCGTCCGAGCATGGGTCCCCCGATGCTCAATGCGTCCATCGCAGCGATGACCTGATCGTGAGAGTCCATGTCCAATTGCTTCAGCCACGGCTGGACATAGCCGAGATCCACCTCCCAACGAGACACGATATACCCTTTAAGTTCTAGAATACAAAGGGTATATGCGTCCGTCAGGGCGCCGGCGGTTCATGGAGCGACGTTAGGAAGCAGGCAAGGCCCCGACCAGGGTCATCTGCCGACTGCTGGAGGGACGTGCAACCTGTGGACGGCGGCGTTGTTCACGCCCGGTAGATCGGCTCCCCCGCACGCCACGTCCCCAGCACCTGGATCGACCCGATGTCCATCGGGTCCACCACATGCGGGTCCGCCGACAACCAGATCACGTCCGCAACCGCACCCGGGCGAAGCACACCCGCATCGTCGCGCCCGGCCTGGAATGCCACACCGGCCGTGTACGCAGCCAACGCCTCATCCACGCTGATGCATTCCTCCGGCATCCACGCGTCACCGTCGCGAGTCACCTTGCGCGTGACCGCGACCTGGATCCCCTCGAGGGGCACGTACGTGGTGACCGGCCAGTCGCTGCCGAAGGAGATCCGGGCGCCGGCGCGCGCGAGCGTGGCGGTCTGAAACTGCCGGTTCAGCCGCTCTTCGCCCAGGCGAGGCGCGTTCAACGCGCTCTGCCACGAATCGAACTTCGACCAGTACGGCTCGAAGTTCGCGATGACACCGAGTTCGGCGAAGCGCGGGATGTCCGCGGGATCGACCAATTGCACGTGGCAGATGGTCCAGCGCCGATCCCGTGGACCGTTGGTCCGCGCAGCATGCTCGATCGCGTCGAGGGCATTGCGGATCGCCTGGTCACCGATGGCGTGGATATGCGGGGTGAAGCCATGCGCGTCGATCGCCGCGACAGCGAGCTTCAATTCCTCGGGGTCCCAGTTGGGGATACCGCGCGAGTGCGGGCAGTCGCAGTACGGCTCGATCAGGGCACCGGTGGCCGACTCGATCACCCCATCGGCGAAGAACTTGATGGTGTGCGCGGTGACCCGCTGCGCACCGCGCGCCTCGACGCGCCTGCGCGCATCCACGAATCCATCGACCTGGCTTCTCCAGGAGTTCGGGTCCGCCCACTGCGCCAGATCCACGTTCACGTGCAGCACACCGGCATCCAGGGCGTCCAGCCAGGAATCCACATCCGCGGACTCCACCCACGCATCCTGGATCCAGGTGATCCCGGATTCGGCGAACCCACTGGTCGCGAAATCCAGGGCCGCCGTCACCCGCGAGGGTGCCACCGCGGGCATCAGCGCATACACCGGCCGCCACGCTCCCCACTCGCGCAGGGTCCCCACCGGATCACCGTTGTCATCAAGCACGATCTCCCCGTCGTGCGGTTGCTGCACACCGCGGCCGTAGCCCGCTCGACGCATCGCCTCCGAGTTCACCCACACCGTGTGATAGTCCGTGGCACGCAGCACCACCGGACGATCGGACACCTCGGCATCGAGAAGCGCCGCCTGAAAGACACCGCCAGGAGCCAGCGTGGGGTCGAATCCCTCGCCCCGCACCCACTCCACATCCGGGTTCGCACGCGCCCACGCGCCCACGGCTGCCGCAATCCCCTCCGCGGTCACCGCCTCCCGCACGGGGGCAAACTGCTGTTCCAACCCACCGAAGATCGGGTGCACGTGACCGTCACCGAACGCCGGCCCGATGAACCCGCCACCGGCATCGACCACTTCATCAGCATCCAAAGCACGGGCCTCATCCCCGAGGGCAACGATCCGCCCACCGCGCATCAGCACCGCGTCCGAGGTCTGCCACGACCCACCCGCTAACTGAAAACCCGTCCACACCCGGGCGTTGTCGATCCGGATCGCACCGATCACGGCAGTTTCACCGCGGCACCGGCACGATCCACCGCGGCCTTCTGGAAATCGTTCAGGGCCTGCTCGGGCATGGTGTCGAAACTGGCATACAGCTCGTGCACCACATCAACCGGCACGCCGGACATCTCACTCAAGACAGTGACCCCGCACAGCGGCACGTAGGTCGGCGAATAACCGCCCTCGTGGGTCATCATGAGTCGGCCTGAACACACCTCATCGGCGACGTCCATCAACTGCCGGGTCAGGGCGCGATACCCCGACGCCGTCACCGACATCCGGCCCAGCGGATCGAAGCAACTCGCATCGAAGCCCGATGGCACCACGATCACATCGGGGGCGAAGGCACGCAACGCGGGAACCACCACGGTCTCCATCGCATACGCGTAACCACCATTACCCGTGCCCGCAGGCAACGGGACATTGATCGCATACCCGAGGCCCTCACCCTCCCCGCGTTCCTCGATCGATCCGCTGTTACGGGGGAACAGGTCGTCCTGGTGCAGGGAGATGGTGAGCACATTCGGGTCGGTGTAGAACGCGGTCTGGGTGCCGTTCCCGTGATGCACATCCCAGTCCACGGTGGCCACCCGCAGATCCGGGTTGGCTGCCCGCGCCTTGGCGATCGCGATCGCCGCGTTTGCGTAGATGCAGAACCCCATCCCGGTTTCCGGGCGCGCGTGGTGGCCGGGCGGCCGCACCAGGGCGTACGCATTCGTCACATCACCCGCGAGCACCGCCTCAAGCGCGGCAATCGACCCGCCAGCGGCCAGGGCCGCGATGTCATGGCCCCGCGGACCGAAGGGCGATGTCCCATCACCGGCATCACCGCCGCGCAGGGTCGCGCTTTCGGCCTTGATGCGCGCCAGGTGCTCGGGGGTGTGGATGCGAAGGATGTCCTCGTCGGTGGCCGAGTTCGGCACGATGCGCACCAGGTGGTCAGCGAGCCCGCTCACCTCCACCAGGGAGTGGAAGCGCTGCTTGGACTCCGGGGACTCAAAGTGGTGATACGGCTGCATCACCAACCCGGGGGGCAACAGCCCCGCGTGCGAGCTGGTGTCATGCCACCCGTACAGCTCGTGCCAGACATAACCGGTTGCCATCTGTCCTCCCTACGTCCAGGACTTCTCTTCCTGATCCCACGCACCACCGGGCAGTGTGCCCGGCTTGATGAACGCGTCGAGCACATTCGCCATGATGCGCGAGCAGTTGTTGTCGAAATCGAAGCATGGCAGCGCAGAAATCCACGCGATGGATCCCGTGGAGAACACCGCACCGTCGTTCGCCGTGGTGAAGTACGTCATGTCCGCCCGCACCGATGGGCTCTGGGTTCCCAGGGTCCCGGGGTGGTTGAACAGGATGTCTTCGTGCACGCTCGCGTAGTTGTCCGACCACGAGGTCGATGACGCCAGCAACTTGGTGTGCGGGGGTGTACCCAACTCCAGGTCGTAGCGCTCGGTTTCCAATCCGGCCGCACCACCGAGGGCCAGACCAAAGTCACCGAACACCTCCCCCTCGACGCCGTCGAAGATCCAGGAC
>JBJTBD010000046.1:0-14835 GCA_046091195.1 Actinomycetota bacterium | reverse complement strand
GCCGCCGACCCGGCCTCGCTCCGAGCACTCGTCACATCGCCCGACGACGTGCTCGTCACGACGGTGGGGCCCTTCTCCCTGATGGGGCAGCCGGCGATCGAAGCCACAATCGCAGCGGGAGCCACCTACATCGACTCCACGGGTGAGGGACCCTTCATCCACGACGTCTTCACCCGCTACCACGAACAAGCTCTGGCCACAGGTGCGCGGCTGCTGACCGCCTTCGGATATGACTACGTTCCCGGCAACCTCGCAGCGGAACTGCTGCTCGCGGATCTGCCCACCACCACCCAACGAGTCGAGATGGGTTACTTCGTCACCGGCAAGTTCGGGATGAGTTCCGGAACGAAGGCGAGCGTCGCAGCGATGATGACCGCGGATCGCTACGAGTTCCACGGCGGAGAGCTGCGGGCTACGAAGTCGACCCCCAGCGTCGCCGAGTTCACCTGGGCTGACGGGACGCAGCGCCAGGCCCTTGCGATCACCGGCACCGAGCAGTTCGCGCTGCCACCACGCCACCCGCACCTCATCGACGTCGACGTCTATCTCGGCTGGGCTGGATCGACTACCAAGGCCGTCGCGGCAGGAGGTGCGGTCGCCGGAGCGATCGCGCGCACCCCGGTCGTCGGAGAGAAAATCGAATCGGAACTGCAGAAGCGCCTGGCGGCGAAGACCGGTGAGGGACCCGATGCCGAGGCTCGGGCGGGCAGTACGTCGGTGGCTCTCGCACGCGCCTTCGATGGTGTCGGTACTCAGGTCGGTCAGGTCGAGGTGCACGGACCGAATGGATACGACCTCACGGCGGAACTCCTTGCGTGGGCCGCAGCGATGGCTGCCACCGGCCGGATCGAGGGAACCGGCGCGCTCGGACCTGCCCAGGCATTCGGTCTGGATGCGCTCATCGAAGGCTGCGCGCTTATGGGGTTGCGTCGGGTATGACGCTGTCACCCGAGGCTTGGGGACGGTTGCGGGGCGCGCACATTGAACGCGCGGAGCAGTGGACGCGTCCGCATCTGGAGCGCCGGGCGAGCGGAACGAAGCACGCCGTGATGGATTTCCTCTTCGAGTACTACCCCTACTCCGCCGGTCGTCTTGCCACCTGGCATCCCGGTGCAGGTGCGGCACTGACCGGTGAGGTTCCCCCGGAGTTCCGTCGATCGCCCTATGTGCGCACCGATGACTGGTGGACGGTCGACACCGCACAGATCGATGCGACTCGACTCGCGCTCGTGCTACGCATCCTCAGCGGCACCGCGAACCGACCGGCGCAACTGAACTGCTTCGGGCTCCACGAATGGGCGATGGTCTACAGATCCACGGACACGCGTCACTCGATTCCCCTTCGGCTTTCGGAGGATGCGCTTGCCGAAACAGTGGAGGACATCGGTTTGCGCTGCACCCATATCGACGCCTACCGCTTCTTCACACCGCAGGCGTCACCACTCAACGCGCACGTGCCGACGCGGCAAAGTCAGCCGGATATGGAACAGCCCGGATGCCTGCACGCCACGATGGATCTCTACAAGTACGCGATGTGGTTCCAGCCCTTCGTGCCCGGGGACCTCGTCCTCGACTGCTTCGCGCTCGCCGTGGACACCCGGGTTTTAGACATGGAGGCATCTCCCTATGACCTCGCAGATCTGGGCTTCGCGCCCGTGCACATCGAGACACCGGAGGGACGGCGCGACTACGCATCCCGCCAGCGCGACCTGGCGGATCGCGGAGCCGCGCTCCGCGTGCAACTCGCTGCCCGACTCACTTCATTCCGCACACTCACGCACGTCTAGCGTGCAACGGACTTCCAGCGCTCCAGTCTCGGAATCTGCTTCTTCGCCAACCACCGGAACGCCGCATTACTGCCTTTCTCACGCAGCGCATCGTCCACGATCTGTTGCATCTGCTCCAGGGTGCAGTTCGGATCTATGAAGGCACCGTTGCGATAGCACAGGGCGCACCAGGTATCGCTCACACTGCCGTCGGTCTCCGTCCCACGACAGTCACCGGCCGACACGGTCTGGAGCGGCATCCCGCAGCTCTGGCACTGACGCATCCGGATTCCCTTCTCCACGGTTGTTCCTTGGATTCTCGGGTCGACTCCCCGCCGGAGTCCACCGGCCACCGGGCAGTGCCCAGCCCAGGAGGCATACTGTTCGAATGTCCGTACATTTGCCCGCCGTGGGCGCCGTGCTCCCCAACCGGACCAGCCCGGTTCCCCTGTGGGCCCAAGTCTGTGCTGATCTGCGCCGACGGATGGCCCTTGGTGAGTTCGTCGCCGGGGTGCCGGGCGAGCACGCGCTGGTCGACCAATATGAGGTGAGCCGCCACACCGTCCGCGAGGCGCTCCGGGTCCTTCGGGGTGAGGGGCTGATTCGAAGCGAGCGCGGCCGGGCGAGCACGGTCGAACCCTCTCCCTTCTCCCAGAATCTCGGCTCCCTCTACTCCCTGTTCCGCACTCTGGAAGAGCACGGCATTTTCCAGGTCAACACGGTGCGCCGCCAATCACTGACGAGGAACAGCACGATCGCCGAGCGCCTCGGGGTCGACGGAGACGCCGATCTTGTAGTTGTCGAGCGGTTGAGATTCGCGGATGACTCCCCACTGGCGCTGGACACTTCGTGGTTGCTCGCGGATTGCGCACGACCGCTTCTCGATGTCGACTTCACGCACCATGGGCTTTACGACTCCCTCAGCCGAATATGCGGGGTGCACATGGACTCCGGACGGGAGCGGATCGAAGCGGTGAGAGCTCCGGAGCACGTCGCGGCACTCCTCGAGGTGGGCCGGGACACGCCCATGTTCCTCATGGAACGCGTCGCCTCGAGCGAGGGCTCCCCCCTCGAATGCCGGGAAACTTTCATTCGCGGTGACCGGTTCCGATTGGACATCGACTGGTCGGACTCCCGCTACAGCGTTGCCGGGGTCGCTCACCCGACCAGGATCGAGTCTCAATGATCGCTCCCGTCATCGCGTTTGCATCGCTCCTCGCCATCGGAATCGGGTTCGCCGTCGGGTTACTCGGCAGCGGCGGTTCAATTCTCACGACACCGCTACTCGTCTACGTCGTCGGATTCGATGCGAAGAGCGCGATCACGGCCAGCCTGCTGGTCGTCGCGGTGACATCCGCGTTCGGACTGATCAGCCACGCACGGGCAGGGCGGGTGATCTGGCGAACAGGTCTGCTATTCGGCGGTGCGGGCATGGTGGGGGCATTCGCGGGAGGACAGATAGGTCAACACCTTCCGGGCGCGCTGCTCCTCGCCGCCTTCTCCGTGATGATGGCTCTCACCGCAGTCGCGATGATCCGCGGCAGACGGCGCATCGTGTCTCACGGCATGCACGCCGGCCTGCCGATCGCGCGGATCCTCCTTGATGGACTCGTCGTCGGGTTCGTGACGGGACTCGTCGGAGCAGGGGGCGGCTTCCTGGTCGTCCCCGCCCTCGCGCTGCTCGGAGGGCTCACCATGCCCAACGCCGTCGCCACCTCACTGCTCGTGGTGTCGATGAAGTCGGTGGCCGGCTTCCTAGGGTACGTACTCGAGTTCGGAGACGGAAGCCTCGTCCGCATCAGTCCGATGACGGATATCGATTGGCTAGCAACTGTGACCATCACGGTTGGTGCGGCATGCGGTGCTGTTCTCGGAAGCAGGCTCGTCGGCAGGGTGCATCCTAATCGGCTGCGCATCGTCTTCGGTTGGTTCGTCCTGGTGATGGCCGTGTTCATCCTGAGCCAGCAGATTGGCAGCACGGTGATCGATTTCGCCTCGGGCAGTGTGCTCAATCTCGTCGAGGTTCTCGGCGCGGTGGTTGCGATCGTCGTATTCTTCACGTGGATTATCCGACGGCCCGTGCAAGAGCAGATCGCCGACTACGACGAACCTGAGATCGCGTTCGAGTCTCCTACCAGCGGGGAACGGCCTTCCCAGGATTGAGGATCCCGCGGGGATCCCAGGCCTCCTTGATCCGGGCGTGCAGGTCGATGGCGACGTCGTCGAGTTCCTCTTCCAAGGCCCGTCGCTTGAGTAAGCCCACACCGTGTTCACCGGTGCATGTCCCACCGAGTTCCACCGCGAGGTCGAGCATGGCGTTGAAGGCTTCGAATGCACGTGCGGCAGCGGGTTCATCGCCACGTGGCGTCACGATCGTGGGATGCAGGTTGCCGTCGCCGGCATGACCGAAGGTGTAGATGTCGACATCGAAGTTCGCAGCGATGTCTTGGATGCGCACCATCGCCTCGGCGAGCCGGTCGCGAGGCACCGCGATGTCGTCGAGGAGCCAGTCGCCCATGGTCTCCAGTGCGGGGATGACCATTCGTCGTGCTCCCACGAGCATCTCGGCCTGCTCGGGATCCTCGGAGCGGTAGGCCTCTACTGCCTCACATTCTTCGAAGATGCGCAGGATCGCATCGGCTTCCGCAACCCCGGCCGCGTCGGGGGCGTCGGACTGGGCGATCACGAGCGCGCCGGCGCTCGCGTCGAGACCCATCGCCCGGTAGGACTCCACAGCGGCGATGGACGCGGAATCCATGATCTCGAGCATGCTCGGGGTGAGGCTCTGCATGATCTGACTGACCGCACGGCCTGCGGCTCCGATATCCGAGAACACCGCGACCGCCGTGGTCGGCGGGGGTGGGATGGGCCGCAGGCGTAGGCGCGCCATGGTGACGATTCCGAGGGTGCCCTCGCTTCCGACGACCATGCCGGCGAGGTCGTAGCCGGCAACACCCTTGATCGTCCGGCGCCCCAACCGGGTCACGCGGCCGTCCGCCATCACAACCTCGAGCCCGAGCACGGCGTCGCGTGTGACCCCGTACTTCACGCAGCAGAGTCCGCCGGCATTCGTGTTGACGTTGCCACCGATTGAGCAGAAGTCCTTCGACGCGGGATCCGGTGCGTACCACAGACCCTTGCGTCCCACGTGGTCGCGGAGTTCGGTGTTGTAGATGCCGGGTTGGGTCTCGACGTAGCCGTTGCCGAGGTCGACGCTGAGGACGTCGCGCATCTTCTCAACGCAGACGATCAGGGAACCGTCGATGGCGTTCGAGCCACCCGAGAGCCCGGAGCCCGCGCCACGGGGGACCACCGGGACTCGGTGTTCGTACGCAGCACGCATGACGGCCGAAACCTGCTCGGTGGAGCGCGGGAAGACGACCGCGAACGGCTCCCCCGCCTCGGAGCCCGTGCTGCGGTCACGCTGGTATGTGGGCAGTCGATCGGGGTCGGTGACGATGTCGATGTCGGCGAGCACCGCGCCGCACGCGGCGAGCACCGCGTCTTCCGGAGTCACGGCCCCACGGTAGCCGAGCCGAGGATCCCGCAGGTCTGCGACGATGCACTCGTGGCAGAGATCCCGGTCATCGACGTATCCCAGATGGGTGCGTCAACCGCAGCCGATGCGGCCATCGAGCGCCAACTCCTGGATGCGTATGGCGCCTGGGGATTCGGATATGTGAACGGGCACCCGATCTCGCACGACCTCATCGACCGCATGTTCGCGGCCTCCCGCACCTTTCATTCCCTGCCGCTCGCCGAGAAACTCACGATCGAACTCGATGTCAAGCACCGGGGCTTCATCCCCATGCGCGTGTCCACCGACGTCACCTCATCAGTGGAGACCGTGACGAAGCCCAACGTCAGCGAGTCGTTCATGATGATGCGCGAGTCCGCCGCGGACTCACCCGAGGTATTGCGCGGTGACTACCTCGCCGGGCCAAACCAGTGGCCATCGAACCTTCCCAGTTTCCGCGAGACCCTCGAGGAGTACAACACCGCGATGACGGCCTTCGCGCACTCGATGATCGAGCGTTTCGCATCCGCGTTGAGTGCGCGCGGGGTGCTCGAGCCGGCCTTCGATCCGCCCACCACCTGGCTGCGACTCCTGCACTATCCCCCGCAGGATCCGCAGTCGCCTGCGGACGAGTACGGGTCGGCCCCGCATACGGACTTCGGGGCGATCACTCTCCTGGCCCAGGACGACGTGGGTGGGCTGAGTGTCCGCACGCCCGATGGGGACTGGGCGGATGTCCTGCCGATTCCCTATACATATGTGATGAACGTGGGGGACATGCTGCACCGCTGGTCCAACGGACGGCTGCGCTCGACACCCCACCGGGTGACCAACCGCACCGGGCGAGAACGGTTCTCCATTCCCTTCTTCTACGACCCGAGCGTTCGGGCCACCATCGCCCCGCTCCCCTCGTGCGTGTCCCCCGACCGTCCGGCCGCGTTCTCGCCGGAGTCCTTCGGGGACTTCCTGCGCCACGAACTCGAGGCGAGTTACCAGCACCATCAACCCCCCAACACCTGAAGCGGCGCGGCATACTCAGGGCATGCGAATCCTCACCCGAGCCCTCACCCTCCTCGCCGCCGCCGCGCTCGTGTCGGTGACAGCGATTGCGCCCGCCTCGGCGGCCGACCCGACCGTCGTGGTCACGCAACTCCCCGCCCAGGTCCGGCTCATCCCCGGCGAGACAGTGCTGCTCTCGCTCTCCACGAATCGGACCACCGGCTACACCTGGTCCACGCGGGTGCGTGGGGATCGGAGTGCGGTCTCGGTGTCCAAGGGGGCCTACCAAGCGCCGGCAAACACCAACGGAATGGTCGGTGTCCCCGGCACCACTGTGTGGACTATCACCGCCGACAAGACGGGTACGGCCAAGGTCAACGTCGTCACAACGTCTCCCGGTGGGGAACGGGGTTCGGACGGAGTTCTCACCGTCATAGTCATGAAGGGTTGATCATGATTAAGGGATTCAAAGCTTTCGTCTTCCGCGGCAATGTCATCGACTTGGCTGTCGCGTTCGTCGTCGGCGCTGCGTTCGCCACCCTCTTCGGTGCTTTCTCCGAGGCACTCATCAATCCCCTGGTAGGGATCGTCCTCGGGGGTGGCCTGGAAGCGGGAACCGTCACGATCAATGATCAAGTCATCGACTTCACGACGATGATCAATGCGATCCTGACCTTCCTCATCACATTGACGGTGATCTACCTGGTCATCGTGGCTCCGATGAACAAGGTGCGCGGCATGACGGGCCAGGGTGAGATCGACCCGCGCCCCGCTGACGTCGTGCTCCTCACCGAGATCCGGGATCTGCTGAAGCAGAACCAGCAGAAGTAGCCCGCTCCGCGGATGCGCGGAGTGCCCGGAGTAGGGATGATGGTCCCGTGACCGAACCCTCCGCGCCCGTCCTCGTGACCGGGGCCAGCGGCTACGTGGGTGGCCGCCTCGTCCGAGAACTCGTCGCCGCCGGAAAGCGCGTGCGGGTCCTCGTGCGTACCCCCGCCAAGCTCGAGCACAACGCCTGGTATCCCAAGGTGGAGATCACCGTCGGGGATGCCGAGGATCCCGACGCCCTCGACCGCGCGTTGAACGGTGTCACCACGGCTTACTACCTGCTTCATTCGCTGCAGCACGGTTCCGATCTCGAGACAGTCGAGTACGACATGGCTTCGGGATTTGCTGCGGCGGCCAAACGGGCGGGCGTCAAGCGGATCGTCTACCTCGGCGGACTTGTTCCCGACCTGCCCGTCCACGAAATGTCACCCCATATGCGCTCGCGCATGAAGGTAGGGGAAGCCCTGCGCGAGTCCGGAGCCTCTGTCATCGAGTTGCGGGCGAGCGTGATCATCGGTTCCGGATCCGCATCGTTCGAGATGTTGCGCTACCTCACCGAGCGTCTTCCCGCGATGATCACCCCGCGCTGGGTTCGCACGCGCACGCAACCCATCGCAGTGCGCGATGTCCTGAGGTACCTGGTGCAAGCCGAGACCATTCCCCTCGATGTCAGCCGGGCCTTCGACATCGGAGGCCCGGAGGTGCTCACCTACGAGGAGATGATGCACCGCTACGCGGCGGTGGCAGGTCTCCGGAAACGCATCATCGTGCCGATCAACGTACTTACCCCGGAACTCTCCAGCCACTGGGTGAACTTCGTCACGCCCGTCCCGCGCTCCATCGCCCGCCCGCTAGTGAGGTCTCTCCGCCATCCCGCTATCTGTCATGAGCACGACATCGCGAAGTACATTCCCGATCCTCCCGGTGGTCTCATCCCCTTCGACGAGGCGGTGGGTCTTGCGCTCACGCGCATCAAGGAAGCCAACGTCAGCACGCGGTGGTCGGATGCGTCCACACCCGGCGCACCCAGTGATCCTCTGCCGAGCGATCCGCAGTGGACCGGCGGCACGCTCTATACCGACGTGCGCACGGTGAGCACCAGTGCTCCGCCCGCCAAGGTGTTCGCGGCGGTAGAGCGCATCGGCGGCGAGACCGGCTGGTACTCCGCAAGCGTTCTGTGGCGAATTCGTGGCCTGATGGATCGCATCATCGGCGGGGTCGGCTTGCGTCGTGGGCGACGCGATCCCGAGCACCTGAGTGTCGGCGATGCCGTGGATTTCTGGAGGGTCGAGGAGGTGGTCCCGGGTCATCTCGTCCGCCTGCGCGCTGAAATGAAGATGCCCGGTCGAGCCTGGCTCGAGTTCCGAATCGAAGACAGCGACGGACGCACCACCCTGACGCAGCGCGCGATCTACTCCCCGCATGGACTCCTGGGTCACGCGTATTGGTGGTCCGTCGCACCGTTCCATGCGGTCGTCTTCCCGCCGATGGCTCGGCACATTGTCGAGACGGCGGCCCGCGGCACGACCGCATAGAGGCTTCCGCAAATCCGCCCGGGGGTGTGGCCGGCCTTGTTAGCCTCGGCCCGGTTCGGGGAGCGGAGGACATGGTGGAGTCCAGCCCAGCCTTGAGCGTGGTGGGGGTCAGCAAGTCCTTCCCCACACCCGAGGGCGGAGAGGTTCGCGCCCTCATCGATGTCAGCATTGACGTCGCGGACGGCTCCTTCACCGTGCTGCTCGGACCCTCGGGGTGCGGGAAAACCACCCTGCTCCGCTGCATCGCCGGACTCGAATCCCCCGATGCGGGCGAGATCCTGCTCAAGGGCCAGCGAATCGACACGGTCCCCGTGTGGAAGCGGAGGGTCAACACCGTCTTCCAGTCCTACGCCCTCTTCCCGCATATGACGGTGAAGCAGAACGTCGCCTTCGGCTTGCAGATGGACAAACTCCCCAAAGCCGCGATCACCACCCGCGTGGGCGAGGCGCTCGACCTGGTCCGACTCTCCGATCTGGCTCGACGCAAGCCATCGCAACTCAGTGGGGGCCAGCAGCAGCGCGTTGCGCTCGCTCGGGCTTTGGCGAAGCAGCCCGAGGTACTCCTACTCGATGAACCGCTCTCCGCACTGGACTTGAAGCTGCGGCGGGGGATGCAGACCGAGCTCAAGCGCTTGCAGCGGGAGACGTCGATCACTTTCATTCTTGTTACGCACGATCAGGGCGAAGCAATGGCGATGGGCGATCAGGTCGCCGTGTTCGACGCAGGACGCATCGTCCAGATCGGAGCACCCACCGACGTCTACACGAAACCGCGTACCGCATTCGTCGCCGACTTCATTGGCGAAGCGAACCTGGTTCCCGGAACGCAGGACAACGGACGGCTCACCATTGAGGGGTTGGGGGTGATCGATCCCGCAACCATCGCCAATCCCGGTGCATCCACGAGTTCCCAGATCATGGTGGCCATCCGGCCGGAGAACATCGGCCTCGACGAAGCCCCCGACGGCCCGGGGGTCGTGCGTGAGGTCACATTCACCGGGGGGGACGTCCAGGTGGACGTAAACGTCGGACCCCACTCCATTTCCGCTCGCCTCCCCGCGCACCGCTCCACCGCACCTCCCGTGGGAGCCCGCGTTCACGTTCGACTCGTGACGGGATCCGTGCGGATCATGGCGGACGAGTGAGCTTGCGGAATCGACACCGCGCGGGTGGGGCGGGTCAAGGGACGTGGGTGGCGGGGCTGCCCGGCATCGCCTACCTCGGTCTGCTCGTGCTCGCACCCCTGATCATCATCGTCCTCTACTCGTTCCTAAGCCGGGCGAAGTTCGGCGTCGGGGTGAAATGGTCCTTCAACCCGACCGCCTATCTGGACCTGCTGTTCAGCGAGTCACTGGCGGGTGGTCGCAGCTTCGATCCCACCTATCTGGAGATCATCCTCAATTCCTTCTGGTACTCGCTGATCACGATGGTGGTGTGCATCGTGCTGTCGATTCCCATCGCGGTCTGGATGGCGACCCGATCGCCTGCGACACGCACACTGCTCGTGTTCATCGTCACGATCCCGTTCTGGACGAGCCTCTTAATCCGCACCTACGCGTTCGTCATCATCTTGAATGACAACGGCCCCATCAACGGGTCCCTTGAGTTCCTGGGACTGATCAGCGCACCGATCACGATGCTCTATACGCCCTTCGCCACGGTGGTCGGCCTGGTGTATTCGTTCCTCCCGTTCATGATCCTGCCCATCTATGCGAGTGCCGAGCGCTTCGATTTCCGGCTGGCGGAAGCCGCTTACGACCTCGGCGCGAACCGATGGACCGTGATGAGACGCATCGTCCTTCCTGCTATTCGTCCCGGAATCTTCGCCGGATCACTCCTTGTCTTCATCCCAGCTCTCGGATC
Source organism: Actinomycetota bacterium (assembly GCA_046091195.1). Lineage (GTDB taxonomy): Bacteria > Actinomycetota > Actinomycetes > S36-B12 > S36-B12 > VGCC01. The sequence goes on along the minus strand of JBJTBD010000046.1, from coordinate 4,327 downwards.
CTTCCTTGCTCCTGAACTGCTGGGTGGGGGCAAGACGTCGATGATCGCCAACGTGATCGCGGCCCAGTTCGGTGCCTCGCGGAACTGGCCTTTCGGAGCGGCGCTGTCCGTTCTCCTGCTAGCGATCACGATGCTGATCCTGATCGGCTTCGCGATCGTCGCGCGTCGGGTCCGAAGCCAACAGGGCGCCAACGCATGGGAGTCGGTGCTGTGAATCGAACTGCGCGCCCACCGAAGGCAACCGGTCAGTCCCTTCGCAATTTCCCGACCTTCGCCGCCATATCGGCTCTCGTCCTCGTTTTCCTCTACCTCCCGCTGCTGTTCGTCGTCGGATACTCGTTCAACACGAACCGGGTCGTGACGGTCTGGAAGGGCTTCACCTTCGACTGGTACGCGGACGTGCTCGGGAATGACGACATCCAGCGGGCGGTGCTCAACTCACTCCGCGTTGCCGTGGTCGCGACGATCGTCTCGGTGATCCTCGCGGTCGGACTGGCGATTGGATTGATCAGGATGGCGCGCGCCGGGCGCAGGCTCGCCTGGGGGTTGATCGGCGCACCGTTGATCCTCCCCGAGATCGTGCTCGCCATCGGCACCTTGGCGCTGTTCGTGCAGATCCGGATGCCCCTGGGGGTGCCAGCGATCACCCTCGCGCATATTGCTTTCTGCGTCCCGTTCGCTTTCCTTCCCATCCGGGCTCGCCTTCGGGGCATCGACGTGTCGATCTATGAGGCGGCCGCCGACCTTGGGGCCAATGAATGGGTGATCTTCCGCAGGATCACGGTGCCCTTGCTGGCACCGGGCATCGTCGCCGGAGCCCTCCTCGCCTTCATCATCAGCCTCGATGACTTCCTGGTCTCGTATTTCTTGGCCGGACCCGGCGGGACCACGCTCCCGGTCTACATCTTCGGGATGATCCGGAACTCGATCACCCCGGGCGTGAACGCACTCTCCACGATGCTGCTGGGGGTCAGCGTCGTTGTAGTGTCCGTCGCATATCTCCTTACACGAAGGAAGAGGTAATGGCATGACAGCACGACGCACCACGATCCGCTTCGGCACCGGCATCGCCATCGCCCTGGCGGGAATCCTGACTCTCAGCGCCTGTGGGAGCGAGACCACCATGGGTGGCGACCAGGAGTCCACCTCCTCCGAGACCCAGGGGAGTGCAGTAGAGGAAAGCAACGAGCCAGCAGCGGAGGCGAGTGCCGAGGGTGATGCCGCGGCCTTCCCGACCTCCGGAAGCGGCGAGTTGAACCTCTACAACTGGACCGACTACATCTCCCCCGATCTGTTAAAGCGGTTCGAGTCGGAGACGGGAATCACGGTCAATCTGGACAACTACGACAGTAACGAGACCTTGCTGGCCAAGCTCCAAGCTGGTGGCGCGAACTACGACGTCATCGTGCCGAGCGACTACATGGTTGCTCAAATGGTCGAACTTGGACTCCTTGAGCCGGTGAAGCCCTCGTCCTTCCCGAACGGTGCGAACATCAAGCCCGAGTTCCTGGATGTGTACTTCGACCAGGGTCGCGAATACACCGCTCCCTATATGTACGGAACCACGGGTATCGCCGTGGATTCCTCGAAGACGTCGAAGCCCGTCACGGGCTGGGCCGACTTCTTCGCCGCAGATAACCCTGCGGGCACGAAGGTGGGGACGCTCAATGACCAAGTTGAGGTCGTTCATGCGGCATTGCGCGCTGTGGGCTCCAAGCCGTGCTCGACGAACAAGGACGACTACATCAAGGTGGAGAAGCTGCTGCAGGGCTGGAAGCCCAATGTCGCCGTCATCAACTCTGATGGCGTCATTGGCCGCATGGCCAGCGGTGAGCAGGTCATGCACATGATGTGGAACGGTGCGTTCACGCGCGCCCAAGCGGATAACGCGAAGCTGGAGTACATCTACCCGACAGAGGGACTCAACCTCTGGCAGGACAACTTCGCGATTCCGAAGGGTGCCCAGAACGTCGATAATGCCAAGATCTTCATCAACTGGATGATGGATCCGAAGAACATCGCCGAAGGCACCAACTTCGTCGGATACGACAATGGCATCACCGGTTCCAGTGAGTTCATGACTGCCGAACTTGGTAAGAACCCCGCCGTCGTCATCCCCGATGACAAGAAGGCGCTGGCAACTCCCACGCCTGCGTGCCCGACCGAAGCGGTTGATCTCTACGACCAGGTCTGGACCGGCTTCAAGAAGTAAGTCGTCGTGTGGGGGAGGTGCGCCTGCACCTCCCCCTCACCGATTCGCTCGGAAGAGACCCACTGATCACACCCGTTCCTCGACGGGTCGCGGGGCTAACCACCACAGAAACGCCGCCCATACCAATAAGAGCCAGCCAGCAGCCACCAGCCATGATCCGAGGACATCGGTGATCCAGTGCTTGCCGACGATGAGCCGGCTCGGTGCTTGAAGCAGCCCGATGACGAGGAGCAGGATCGTCACCACGTTCGCCCACGGCGGCCGGAGTAGGTACCACGCGATGATCGCCATCGCAGCCCAGATAGTGAAACCGGCGAAAGCGTGGCCCGAAGGAAAAGACAAGTGCTGCTGCAGGTCTGTGTTCTCAATGAACGGTGGTCGCTCCCGCGCTATCGAAAACTTCAAAATGTTTGAGATCACCAGCCCGAGTTGCGACGAGACAAGAAGAAAGACCGCCCAGCGCCACCGCCGGACCAATACCAGAATCACGGCAACGAGTGGCGCAATGACGATGTTGCGCGGACCATCGGCGAACCAGGAGAAGAACTCCGCGAGAGCGAGCACCCAACCTTGTGTCTGTCCTAGATCCCAGAACCAGGTGTTCACCGGTAGGTCGCGTGCGTTCGCTGCCGCCAAGTCCAAGGCAATGAAGATGGCGACACACAATCCGAGACCGAGAAGGACCGCGCCTACTAGAGCAATGCGACCGGCCGTGGATCTTTCGGGAAGGCGATGCATGGCCGCAGGCACGCTGAAGGGTAACTCGTAGACTCTGGTTCTCGCGGCCCCGTAGCTCAGGGGATAGAGCAGAGGTTTCCTAAACCTTGTGTCGGCAGTTCGATTCTGCCCGGGGCCACAGGCGAAAGTCGTTGTGCTGCAACAGAATCTGCCAATCCCGATACTTTGAATGCGCGGACTGAATTAGTGCCAGTCACTTCTGAGTCACTTTCTGGATCACGGAATGCCTCATCCATCTTGTCTGCAACGTCGTCCAATTGGCTATCGAATAGGCCCGCGTAGCGGTCCAAGGTCATCTGGGCTGAGGCGTGACCCAGCATCTGCTGGACCGCCTTGACGTTGGCTCCGGCTGCCACCGCGAGAGATGCCGCCGTGTGGCGCAGGTCGTGAATTCGAAGGTCTGGCTCGCGTCAGCGGCGACGGGCGGATTTGAGGGCAATTCTTTTCACGATCGCCACCCAGGGCGAACGAACCGCGACTCCCTTGGGCCAAAGGAATGGCCTTTGGTGGACAACGGAGCGCATCGCCTCAACAAATGGTGTCGGGATTCACCAGACCGAGGATCACGTCAACTGGCTCGTCGATGTTGGGATCGTCAAGCGGGAACGGCGATTCAACATGACCAGCATTCTGTGGGTTGACTTCCAGCGGCTCCGAGAGATTGTGCAACGGCAGCAAGACGACCGGATTGGCTACCAACTTCAGGTAGTCAGCCAGCGTGATGCTGGCCTTATCAAGGACTCTGACAAGGTTCCGGAGTTTGACCCTCCCGATCTAGAAGCCCTGTACTTCACGAAAGAGTCGCCCTCTGAAGCACAACCGGAAGCACCAACGGAAGCAATCAAAGAAGCACCGTTCGGAAGCCCGCGCTGAAGCCCTAAGCGGAAGCGCGGGCAGAAACACGGGAGAAGCACAACGGAATGCGTCGAACCCCAGGCATCCGCCTAAGGGCTCCTGCCTGGGACCAAACTAAACGACGAGTCTTCTTCGGGAGTCGCCAGATACCCGCCACCATGGGCGGGCATCCGGCTCACTCCCTGGCGTTTGCTCCAAGGCTCCACTCACTACACCTCGGCCCAAGTGCCTCGGCATCGTTCGTTCCACCGTCGCAAACGATGAGGAATCTGAACTGCATCAAGACGATGTCGGCATTTCGACCAGGTTCGCTCCCGCCAGGTTCGCCATCGCCAGGTTCGCATCCGTCAGGTTCGCTGCCGCGCACAGGGACGCAATGATGCTCTTCATGGCAGATCCTTTCCTGACGGGGCGAGGACATCGGTCGCCGGGAACAGTCTGCGCGCCGGCTCAATCCACGTGAGAATTGCGGTCTCGACGTCCGAATTGGCACCCGCACAGAACTGCGGACTGAGATTCAAC
>JBJTBD010000045.1:0-51193 GCA_046091195.1 Actinomycetota bacterium | reverse complement strand
CGGTGAACGTAACAGAACCGGGCGAGGCCGTCCAGAACTCCAGACCCGGAAACGCTCACCCAACCACGCGGTCAACCACGCCCCACCACTCGGTCAACTATTCATGTGGGGGGAATCGAAGGGGGAGTTGACGCAACCCTCGAGGGTCTTCTCCTACTATTCCCGGTTCTCTAGGCTCGGGCCTATCCGGCGCGCGAGCCCCGGCAAGGGCCGGTGGGGTGGAACACGAACATTGAGCGAGTTCATTGGTGCCTCGGTTAGCCTCAACACCTCAGATGCTGCAGCCTTCGAAACCACCGCCGTGTCCGAGAAGCAGGAGGAGTGAGTTGATGCGGATTTTCCGGGTGGATCCACCCAGGGGCCCATCCCGCTCCCCGCATGCGACCGCATGGCGAGGATCGGGCGGGTCGGTGGGCATCGAAGCCACAATCTGGTCTGACCCAACACGATGACTATCGTCGATGCCGACGGTGGCCACGACCTTGCTGGTCACGGTCTCGTGGTCTTCCTCGGACCCAGCCTCACACATGACGAGGCACGCGCACTGGCGCCGGGAGCTGTGGTGCTCCCTCCCGTGTGCCAAGGCGACCTACTGAGCGCATGCGAGAAGTACGCGCCCGACGTGGTGGTCATCATCGACGGAGAGTTCGGTCAAACCCTGTCGGTGTGGCATAAAGAGGTGCTGTTTGCCCTCGACAGTGGGGTGCGTATTTTCGGAGCATCTTCCATGGGTGCCTTGCGTGCGGCTGAACTTGACCGATTCGGCATGGAGGGAGTAGGCGAGATCTATCGCCACTATGCGGAGGGTTTTCTCACATCCGACGCCGACGTTGCGCTCGTGCACGCCGACGGTGAGGATGATTGGCAACCCGCGACCTGGCCCATGGTCAACGTGTGGGCCACCGTCAAGCATCTTCGTGATCAAGGTGTTCTGTCGGGAGAAGACTGCGACGCCTTGCAGGCAGGCGCAGACGCGCTCCACTTCTCACAGCGATCGCGTGCAGCGCTGGTGCAGACGATCATGGCTCAGGGTCGCCCAGATGCTCAGGAACTCGTTAATGCCTTTGCTGCGAACTTCGTCGACCAAAAGAAGCGGGACGCCATCGAGGCGATTACCACCGCAATCGATCATGCCAACGTTCCCAGGACGGCAGGTGAGCGACCACGCCATCTATTCGGGCGCATCGGTGAAGCCATGTTGTCGAGCGACACGCTCGTTCCTAGTTCGGATCATCCCCTACGCCGTTACCAACTCGTTAACGATATCGCATTGCACGACCCCGATTTCGAGAAGTTGTCCCAACGTGCCCTCGACCGCGCCGTGGCACTGTCGTACGCGTACGAGGTTGGGGTTGAGCCAACTCCAGAGGAAATCGAGAGAGAGTCAGCTCACTTTTTTGCGTCGATCGGTGTGTCGGCCGAGCAGGTCCCCGAATGGATCGCGGCGAACGACTTCAGGCCGGGTGAGCTAGAGAGACTTCTCGCCGACGAAGCTCGACGTCGCCACATGCAGCGTTGGGCCCTTGACGTAAATCTCTACGAAGGCAATCGCCGGATTATCCTTGACCAGTTGCGTTTGGAGAATCGATACGTCGACGCGGTGAAAGCAGCGTCGCGTCGTCGAAAACTCACCGATGCACGACCACCGATCAACTGGCCCACGGATCACAACGCGATCGTTGACCTGGTCCTGCGTCATGCAATCAATGTCAAGTGGCGCGTCCCCGTTGATGTTGAGGTCATGGCCTCCGATCACGGGTTCGACGGCACGGCCGGCCTGCTCACCGCGCTTCTTGACGCAACCGCGGCACGTCAAGAAGCCTCCGATCGACGAGCACGACTGAAGATGATTTTCGATGATCCTGCCACCGCTCCGAGTGAGGCTCCACCGATGACCGACTCGGATGCTCGCAAAGCTGCCGCTTCGGCACACATGGCCCTCGAATCGCATCAGTTGTCTGCGATCGCTCTTGCTTTCGTCGAACTAGGTGTGGCGGACGCGATCGCTTCTGGGCAGTCGTCGACCTCCGCCATCGCTGAGACGTGCTCAGCCCCGATTGATCGAATGGGTCGGTTCTTGGCGGCCTCACGCAATGCTGGATTCGTCGAAGTCGATGACGACGTCTGGTCGCTCACACTTGCTGGTGAGGTGTTTCGGTCCGATCACCACGCATCAATGGTTCACTACGCACGTGATCTACATGAGTTCAGCCTCCCCGCTTGGGCTCGACTCGCCGAGGTCATCAAGGGATCGGACACGGCACTTCAAGAATCGGATCCTGATACCGACCTCGCGGTGTCGGCGGCCACGTGGGCCCTCGGTTCGGATGAATTCATCGCGGCACTCATTCCCAAGGACTTCACGGGAAGTGTGGTCGACATCGGTGGTGGTCTCGGCCGCACGGCCGAAGCGATCGCGAGGAGATGCCCCGCAGCGGCCGTATCGATTGTGGAACGTCCCCACGTTGCCGATAAAGCGCGTCGGCGCGTCGACGGTGAGCGCGTCAGCGTCCACACCGCCGACAGCTTCCCCGGAGGTGCCGACTTCGTGACCATGTCACGGGTCTTGTGCAATCTGTCCGATCCTGAGGCCGCTACCTTGCTGAGCACGGTCCGTCGGTGGGTGACTGAGGAAGCCGTGGTGCATCTCATTGACGGTGTTCCCAGCGACCTTCTTGCGACGAGTTGTCTCGACCTGTTCAACTTGACGCGCTTTGGCGGGGGCGCTCGCACCGAGGAGCAGTGGCGGACTCTTGCTCAATTGTCCGGATTCACCGTGGTGAGGATCGATCCCTTCCTCGGTCCACTCTTCGACATCGTCCTACGGCCAGTCTCTTCTCACTCCCCAGGGAGCACTCAATGAACAACACCACCGACCAAGCGTCTGGAGCCCACGGTCAGATCGATGAACAAGCGGGAGGTCCTGAGGGTGATCATCCGGCCGTAGAGGAGTTAACGTTCGAGCAACGCGCCATCGGTGACGTGGTGAACCCACTCGAACACATTGATTCAGTCTTCAGGCGCACAGGAAGTCGGCTCTGGTGGGGGGTCGCCGGCGTGTTCCTGCTCGTTGCAGCGCTCGTCACATGGGGCTTCATCGCCGAACGCGTCGTTACGACCGACACCGCCATCATGATGCTGCCACGAACGGGTTTGTATCCCGTCGGCTCCCTGGAGACCGGTGTCATCGGTGAGGTGCACGTAGAAGTGGGATCCTCGGTTTCAGCGGGGCAGAAGCTCGCCACGATCTCCAATCCGGCGATCGGCGAGATCGAGATAGTCGCTCCCATCGATGGAGTCGTCGTCGAAGTAGACGCCGTACGAGGCCAGGTCACCTCCCTCGGCGCCTCGGTGTTCCTGCTGGCACCGCGTGGGGAGCCCACCTTCGCCATCGGCCTAGTGAGTCCGGCGCAGTTGAACGGACTCCAGAAGGGCCAGAAAGTCACGATCGGCTTCCCGACCGTGAACGAGCAGAGTTCAGGTCGCCTGATCGGCACTCTCGACCGAATCGGCGATACCCCCGTCACCAGCACCCGCATCGCCGCGGTGCTGGGGAGCGGGACCCTGGCCGCGGCAGTTGCTCAGCAAGGGCCCGTGTACGAGGTGCAAATTGAGCTGATCTCATCGAACACTCCAAGCGGATACGCCTGGACTGTGGGCGACGGTCCCCCCTCCGCACCACCCATCACGTCGATCGGAGTTGCGTCCATAGAGACGTCGCGGCAGTCGATCGCATCGGAGATCTTCGGCTGATGACAACCACCGTCGAAGCTGCCGACACCAAGGCGGACCTCCCACCCGGGAGCGACCGCCGGGTGAATGTTCCGACCTACCTTCAAATGGAGGTCACGGAATGCGGTGCGGCGGCGCTCGGGATGGTTCTCGCTTACTACGGCAAATGGGTACCACTCGAGGAACTGCGGGAGACCTGCGGTGCCTCCCGAGACGGCACATCGATGGCGGACCTCCTCACGGCCGCTCGACGGTACGGATTGGACGGTTACGGGCGTTACCTGCGTGCATCGAAACTCGACCAGGTCGGCTACCCCAGCATCCTGTTTTGGAAGGGAGCCCACTTTGTGGTGCTCGAAGGATTGGTCGAGGGGGGAGCACGTCTCAACGACCCCGCCGTCGGGCCGAGGTTCGTCACCACCGAAGAACTACAGAACGACTACGCGAAGATATGTCTGGTCCTTCGCCCTACCCCCGAATTCACGAAAGGGGGCACAAAGCCGCGCCCCTGGCGAGGAGTATTCCAACGAGTTTTCAAAGCACTTAACGAAGTTGTTGCGGTAGTCCTTCTCGGTCTCATGGTGACGGTGCCCGGCCTCGCCGTCGCTGCGATCTCAAAGATTTTCCTGGATGACGTCCTCATCAGTGGAAACCGAAGTGCTGCATCAAGCCTCGTCATCGGACTACTTGCAGTCATCGTGTTGCAGGGGCTCATCACTTGGTTTCAACACCGCATACTCATTCGCGCGTCGATCGGCATGACAGTTGTCGATTCATCGACCTTTGTGCGCAAGGCTCTTCGCTTACCAGAGAAATACTTCGTAGCACGCTCAGTCGCCGACCTCTCCCAACGCGTCCAGCACAACCAGGAGGTGTCAGCGCTACTCACCGGCCGGCTCGCCGTCGTGTCGGTGGGCGTGATCACCGTCGTGGTGTACGCGGTTGCGATGTTCATCGTCGATCCACTCCTCGCCCTCATCGCACTTGTGCTGACACTCGGAAACCTCCTCGCGCTACGTAGTGCTCTGAAGCGCCGACGCGACGCGGCACGACTACTTATCCAGCAGCAGGCGATGCTCTCGCAGACCACCGCATACGGCGCCTTCACCCTCGAGACCATCAAGGCGGGTGGGCTCGAAGGTGACTTCTACGCCCGGTGGGAGGGCACCGCAGTCCGGGTCGCTGAGGTGCGGCAGGAGATGGCGCTGCGCAATCAGGTTGGGAATGCCATACCCACGCTGCTCAGGGCACTCACCTCTGCCGCGGTGCTGGGAGTGGGCGCCCTGCAAGTGATCAATGGATCCCTTGAGATCGGCTCGCTCGTCGCATTCATGGCCCTCGTCAGCTACTTCCAGGGCCCGATCTCCGACCTGGTCGGATTCGCCTGGATGATGCAGCAGGTCGAGAATCTCGTGACTCGGCTTGATGACGTGCTCGATGAGCAGATCGATCCGTCCTGTGACCCCGCGATCCAGCGTTTCGACGTGATGCCTGGGGAGGAGACCCGCCTTCGCGGGGCGATCTCCATGCGCAATGTCACTTTCGGCTTCAAGACCACGATGCCACCACTTATTGACAACTTCAGCATCGATGTCCCGCCGGGCGCGCGGGTAGCGATCGTCGGCACGTCTGGCAGCGGCAAGTCGACACTGATCCGGCTCCTCGCCGGCCTCCATGAACCGTGGGAGGGAGAGGTCCGTTTCGACGGCAAGCGTCGCCAGGACATCGCGCGCCCCGTGATTAGTTGCTCCATAGCTATGGTCGATCAACGAATCGCTCTCTTCAGCGGCACGGTGAGGGAGAACCTGACCCTGTGGGATTCCTCGTTTTCCGACGAGGATCTCGTCCGTGCGGCACGAGACGCTCAGATCCACGATGCGATCATCGCCCGTGTCGGATCGTATGACGCGGTCGTCGCAGACGGTGGAACGAACTGGTCAGGTGGACAGCGACAACGGCTCGAGATCGCACGAGCATTGGTACGCAACCCTTCGATCCTGGTGCTCGACGAAGCCACCAGCGCCCTTGACTCGGAAACCGAGGGTCTCGTTGATGCAGCCCTTCAACGTCGAGGATGTACCACGATCGTGGTCGCACATCGACTCAGCACGGTACGAGACGCCGATCTCATTCTCGTGATGTCTGCCGGGAAAGTCGTCGAGATGGGACGCCATGACGAACTCATGGCCCGCGACGGCGTGTACTCCACGCTGGTGCAGGAATGAGCGCCATGGGTGACACGAGCATCATCAAGGTCGAGCAGGTGACACCTTTCGAGCCGGGGTCACCGGTATTTCTACGGGCGGGGAACACAACGTTGTTCCTCGCTGAGGACATCCCCGGTGAGGGGCTGGGCCGCCGTGTTCCAGTCGTGACACTTTTTGCACCCGCAATCATCGCGACGCCGGCCCCACCAGCGGGCCGGGCATGGGTTCTGGCTCACCACTCCTCAGCCGTGGAGGTCCCCCTCGCGGAGGCGACAGAGTCTGAGTTCGATGCCTCGGTGATCGCAACTGCCGAGGCCCTCTGTGCAGTCGTCCGCCCGAACGTTCCTCCGCCCTCCGGGCATGTTGTCCGGCTGGGCACCGAGCCCCTCGTCCTCACTCCTGGCAGCACCGCGGTCGTCGACAAGCTCACGTGGGTGCGGGTAGCGGAGGGCGCGTCCACCTTGGCCGGACGCCTGCTCCCTGAATCGGGGGCACCCGTCGCAGAGCGCATGAGCATCCTGGGTGAAGGAAGCACGGCCCTCACCGCCCACCCGCTTTCCGGGGTAGCGACTGCCGCGCGAGTCGAGGGTGTTGCGTGGCTGTTCGGTGTGGCCGGGGAGTGCGTCCTGGGTTCCTTCGTAGAGAAGGAGACGTTCGAGCGCGAGCGGGCACTCGCCTATTCCGAAGTTTCCGCCCGGGTCGAATCGGCGAGTTTGCGCTTGCTTGCCCGGGAGGTTGATGACGGTGGAGCTGTGGTGCCGACCATCACCTCGGGAGAACCCCTCGTGGTCGTCGCTTCGATGGTTGCTGACATCAACGGCTATGCGATCAAGGCCCCTCGAGGTGGGCTCCGTGGTCAAGAAGGAACCTCTGCCGTGCGCGCGATCGCCACCACCTCGGGGTTATTCGCGCGCACCGTCACGCTGCCGGCGATGTGGTGGGTCAACTCGGTGGAGCCGATGGTGAGCTTCTCCGTCGACGGCGCGCCACTCGCTCTCGTGATGCGCAAAGGCAAAGGCATCCTCATCGGAGCTGATGGCGTAGAGATTGACGCTCAATCTGCTGACGCTCCGACGCTCATCTCTAGCGCGTTTGTGTTCTCCAAGCCGCCGGTGGGCAAGAACCTCACTCCATCGCAGCTCATTCGCTTGGCGATCTCAGGCCAGTCGCGTCAAGTGCTGAGAGTGCTGATGTGGTCGCTCGTCATCGCGGCTGTCAGCATCACGGTTCCACTGGCTTCAGGCGTCGTGTTCGGCGAGATCATTCCGGAGGGTGATCGAACGCGCCTGGCCTGGCTCCTGGGTGTGCTGGTGGTCGCTGCTATCGCCGTGCTTCCGGTGCAGATCGCCCAGACCGCAGCGGCAACGGGCCTCGAGGCGACCGTCTCTTGGAGACTGCAGCGCGGTATTTGGGGGCGAGTCCTGCGCAGCCCCATTGCGCTCGTGAAGCGTGTAGGCCCCGGCGACCTCAGTATTCGCTTCTCGGCGCTCGAGATGGCCCGCGATCCCGTCGAGCAATCGATCATCGGATCGTTGCCCGTCATCCTTGCTTCCCTTTTGTCGGGCGTGATCCTCTTCATCTATATTCCTGCGCTTGCCCTCGTCGCAGTTTTGTGGGGCCTCATAGTGTTGGCGCTCTCTCTGGTGTTCGCTGTGCGCGTTGCCCAGGCTCAACGATCGGTGGATCAGGCCACGGGGAATGTCAACGGATTCCTGTATCAGGTCCTCAGCGCAATACCGAAGCTGCGCGTAGCTGGAGCTGAGCCCCGGGCGTTCGCGGCATGGGCCGACCGCTTCCGCGGGGCTGTCGGCCAAGACCTCACCATTCGCGTGTCACACCAGATGCTGTTTGGTGGAATCATCAGTACGTTATCGACAGCGGTGCTCTTTGCCAGCGTGGCGCTTACTGACTCAGGTAAAGACGTCGGAGCATTCATCGCCTTTCAGACCACCTACATGCTCTTCATTGCAGGCATCATGACGCTTGTCACGGGCGTTGGAACGGCACTGCAGTTGCGACCGGCAATGCAGCGTGCTGCCGAACTCGTGGCGGACCTGCCGGAGTCGGGTGAGGGACGCACGGACCCTGGTCCGCTTCGAGGTGAAGTTGCATTGCGCGGAGTGACATTCCGTTACCAGCCGGATATGCCTGTCGTGCTTGATGAGCTCGACCTTCACATAAACCCCGGTGAGATGGTCGCCATCGTTGGTCAGTCCGGGTGCGGGAAGTCCACGATCCTGCGCGTGCTTCTAGGGTTCGAGACCCCTGAGGCCGGCTCAGTGGAGTTCGACGATGTGGACTTGTCGTCCCTCGACGTGGAATCGGTACGGCGTCAGTTCGGAGTGGTGCTCCAAGATGGACAATTGATGCCTGGCACCATTCACCAGAACCTTGCCGGTGCCACCACGTTGTCTCCCGACGAGGCCTGGGAGTTGGCCGAGCTCGTCTCCCTGGCGGATGACATCAGGGCCATGCCGATGCAGCTCGAGACCATGATCACTTTGAACGGTGGGGCTTTTTCCGGTGGTCAGCGCCAGCGCCTCCTTATTGCTCGTGCGCTCGCGACGCGACCGCGCATCCTCCTGCTCGATGAAGCGACAAGTGCGCTGGACAACGTCACTCAGCGGGTCGTCACTGAGAATCTCGCCAAACTCGGCATGACCCGGATCGTCGTGGCCCACCGACTATCGACGATCATCGGCGCCGACCGCATCGTGGTGCTTCAGTCCGGCCGGGTCGTTGAGGATGGAACGTACGGAGAACTTATGGAACGCCGCGGGGCGTTCCATGCCCTCGCGACGAGACAGGTTCTTTAGCCCATGACCCCTCCAGGCTTCGACTCTGTGGAGGTCGATTCCCACCCGGCCATCAGGCTCGGATCGCAGGAGTATCGGGCCGACAAAGAATGGGTGTCGGGCACGCATAGGGCGATGGACCCTGCGCTCACCTTGGCCCGTATCCGGCCACATCTTCACAAGGCCGGCATCACGCGTGTTGCGGACATCACCGAGCTCGACACGATCGGTATTCCGGTCGTCATCGCCACACGACCCGCCTCAGGCTCGCTCGCGGTGGAGGCGGGCAAGGGAGCCACGCTAGAGGCAGCTGCCGCCTCGGCCACCATGGAGGCGATCGAAAGATTTGTCGGCGAGGAAGATGATGTCCGCGACCTTGTGGCAACCGTGGACGAGGTCGGGGACCGCGTGGCCGTCCCGATCGAACACTTCCCACTCTTGACTCATGCCCGCGTCGCCACCAGCCGAGCATTCGGGTGGTCGCATATGTGGGATCTCCGTAGCGGGGAGACGCGGCTTGTCCCAGAAATGTTGGTCCACCTGCCAGTTGAGCAGCCGCCCATGACCGGTTCACCATGGGCAGCATCATCCAACGGCCTCGCGTCGGGCAACAATGTCGCGGAAGCGCTGTGTGCTGGCCTCTATGAGGTTGTCGAGCGCGATGCAACGAGTTGCTGGCAGGTTGCGCACGCGAACGGCGCGTCAAATCTCATGATCAACCTCGATACCTTGCGAGGCGAGGTCATCGGCGGCATCGTCCAGCAGATTCGTTCGGCTGATTCCGATGTGGCAATCATGTGGTGCCCTACGGAGGTTGGCATCCCCACGTGCATGGCTTATGTATGGTCCAACGATCGTGGGCTTGGAATTTACAAGGGCTACGGATGTCACCTCGATCCGCAGATCGCCATGATTCGCGCTGTAACCGAGGCAGTCCAGGCGCGTACGATCTTCGTCGCCGGTGCCCGCGACGATTTGGGGCGCGCATCGTTCGAAGCCCTGCGGCGAAGCGACGTGTATGGACCGGAGTGGATTTCGGCGAACTCAGTTGTTGTCTCGGTGGACGAACTGCCCAACCGGGCCACCGGCTCCTTCCACGGTGATGTCGCCATCATCCTCGACGGACTCTCCCGAGCCGGTTTCGAGACGGTGCTAGCGCGGGAACTGGTGATGGGTAGGACTTTTGAGGTGGCTGTGGTCCGAGTTGTTGTCCCCGGGCTTGAGCCTTATCGATTCCCGTGGGTAGCGGTATCCGAGCGCGCCCGGTCTTTCGTGCCCCCCACCCTCTGACAATTCCGAATCGAGTTCAGCAACCACGTCAGCCTGCGACTTCCTCCGTCACAGCTGCCCGAAACCGCCAGGCTTAGCTTTCGCTTGGTTCCAGCGGAATTGACCGCCACCCTGCTGCACCTATCCCAAGCGTTCTGGAAGGCATTGGCCGGCGCATGGTCGGAGGTGCTAGCAGCCATCCAGTTGGCAAATTCCCGTTCCCAGCAGGATCACATACACCTGAGCCACCGCCACACCGATGATGACGATGCCTGCAATCACCACCGCGCTTGTCCCGAGACGCAAACCCCCAGTCCCTGCAGCCCTCGACTCGGTGCGAGCCCTCGCCCCCACGACCCCTGCGATCACGGGCAAAGCCAAAGCCAGCAGTCCTAAGGTCACCAAGACAGCAACCGAGAGAGCCTTTGCAACGAGGGAGTATTCCGGACCATAGATTGCCCTCGCCAGGATCATCAAGCCGATGAACTCACCCACTGTCAGGAGCGGGGAAACGATCACGCTCGCTAGGGCCAGAGCCAGAGCCGTTCCAGGACGTTTCACATGGGACTCGTGCGGTCAGGATTCACGATTGAGCGCCATGTACTGGAGAGGGAACGAGAATCGATCACCGGAGCTAACACCCAAGCATGGTCGAACTAGCCGAAGGCCGCGAAGAGAAAATTAACTTGGGCCGCCAGCACTCCGGCAACCACGATGACACCGATCACAACCGCCGCCGTTGCCAGACCCGAGCCGCCCGCACCCGTCAACTTCGCTGCTGCGCGGGCCCTTCTACCTGATCTGATCGCCAATACGGGAAGAGTCAACGCGAGGAGCGCGATCAGGCCTACGATCGCGAACGAGAGGATCTTGGTCCACAGTGGGTTCGCCGGCTCGTACGAGATCATCGCTGCGCCGAACCAGGCGGTGAACTCGATGAATATCAGGATCGGGGAAAGCACCAGGCTCACCAAAGCCAGAATGAATGAGACTCCAGGTCGATTCACAGGTTGACCTCCACGTGAGCCCTTGATGATGGTGATGAATCCTCCCGGTTAACTCGCTACCGGTCAAGTCTCCGGATTGCGGCGGAATTGTTTTATGACCAGGGGAGTGCCGGGTCGGCGAAGCTAAACCCTGGCGCTGTCCAGAAATCCGACCTACACTCCGCTTGGTCCCCTGACGGGGATCCCCGGTTGAGGGAGTTGGTCTTCGTGAGGAAATCCAGATTCGTGCGGCGCATTGTTCCCGCCGTGGTGATGGCGTGCGTTCTGGCCGGATGCGGCTCGGACTCCGCCGATACCCAGGACGCGTCGGAGGAGACACCTCTCACCTCGGAGTCAACCGAGGGCACCTTCGCCGAGGGCTATCCGCTCCCCGACTGCAGCGAGGCCGACGGTGAGCCGTGCATTTTCAACGGCTTCGACCCTTCGATAGATGGCTTCGGTTTCGCGAACTGGGGAGACACCGGTGTCATCGGTGTCACCGAGATGATCGCCCTTTTCGGACGCAAGAAGGTGTGCGCCAGCGGCACCGGGGATAAATGCGTGATGTATCCAGCCGCCAAACAATGGGCGGACCAGGTCAATGAGGCGATGGCTGGTGGCCACTGTGAGGGAATGGCTGTCCTCTCCACACGCCTATTCCTCGGTGACGACGCCATCGACGAACTCGACCCCAATGCCGGTGCGACGATCGAACTCGACCCTTCGGATCGGAATGTCATTTCAGCCATCGAGATGTGGTTCGCGACCCAATACCTGGACCCCGTCGTCAGCGCCTACAAGGCCTCCCAGAAACTCACGCCCACCGAGATCGCCTCCGCGCTGATCGATGGGCTGGCTGACGGGTCCGGCTACACGATCGGCATCTACTCGGAGGATGGCGGCCATGCCGTCACCCCGCTGGGTGTCGGCTTCGTCGGCGACCAGGTCGCCATCTCCATCTACGACAACAACTACCCGGGCACAGTGCAACGGATCATGATCGACCCCGACCAGGAGACCTGGTCCTATGCGGCGGGGACCACGGAGCCCAGTGCCCCAACAGGCGGCTGGGAGGGTGGCACAGGCACCATCGAACTGACGCCCATGGAGAGCCGCGCGCTTCCGGCACCCGCACCCTTCTCCGAGAAGCGCGGCAAGGGCCGCAACGCAGCCACAAAACAGATAGTTCCCGGATCGTCCGGGGGCCAACGGAGGGCCAACGCATTAAAAAAACAGACGGTTCTCGTGACCTCGCCGGACACGCAGACCATCGCGGGGGCTGTTCTGGCGATGGATGGCGTGTCCTATGACCTCAGTGACCCGAAGGTGACTCCCCCGACGGGCGTGACCGTGCGCCCCATCCGCGGAGACACCTTGACATCGGGTTCGACTGTCGTGGACATCGATACCGACGTCGTTGCCGACTACACGATCACCGCCACCACAGAGAACCCCTCGGGGGCCACCGTTCCGGTCACGATCTCGTTGGATTCCGTGGGTGCGCCCCGCATCATGATGCGGACCGATTCCCCCTCAGATGGGTCTGGAGTTGCCCGGTTCTCGGTGGATGATTCGGGCCTAGTGGTCGCGGACACGACCGACGACACTTCTGCCGAGGTATCAATTGCCAACGGGCTCCGGGAATCCACCTTCGATCTCGACGATGAGAACTCACTGTCGATCGACACGGATGAGGATGGCGTGGCCACGGTCAGCCTCTTCGACGAGGAGGGCAAAGAGTTAGGTTCCTTCGAAATCGATGATGAAACGGAAGACGGCTCCGTCGTCTATTCCGACGTCGAGTACGACCCCGAGACCGGAGACTTCGACGTCACCGAGGTCGATGGTGAGGCAGAGGAAGTCGACACCGACTTCCTGGTACTCGTGGACGAATTAGTCGGAGAAGGTCCCGATCAAGGGGTCGACGAGGGCACCGAGGAGGACGCGCCCGAAGACGAGGAAACCGACTCGGGTCAGGTGGATGAGGAAGAAGAGCAGTAACCGGCGGACAATCTCGTCGATGCGTAAAGGACTCTCGAGCGAGTGCCGCGTCGTGACTTCGGGAGCGGCCTTCGACCGCTCCCGAAGTTAAACTCCTACTGCTGAATGCGATTGTTCCAACGAGTCGGCCCCACCTTCGACGGCAAAAGCACGAAGATGAGGTTCACGATCAGACCCGCGATCGGGATCAGAATGATCCAGGCCCACCACCCGGTGCGATCCGTGTCGTGCAGCCGCCGAATCCACACGGACAGCCCCGGAAGGAACAGGGCCAGCGCGGTGATCACGCTGACCGGTCCCGTACTCGCCATCATGTTCGTGGAGAAGACAACCGAGTCGATAACTGCTGCCACGATTGCCACGATGAAGGCGAAGAGCGTCCACCACCAGTATTCAGATCGGGTTGAGCGAGCGTTCCAGACTACGTAGCCTCGAAAGCCCTTCTTGATCGCGGCGACAAACCCCGTCGGGGACGGTTCGGTGTATTCGGTTACTTGGATTTCTTCCATGGACATGCGATGCCTCCTGCGCCAATGAGTGAATGACCAGTTGCGTCAGGGTAATGCCACTGGAGAGCCGCAGAGCGGAATTCGGCTTCGAATGCTCCCGGTGGACTACACCTCCTGCCCATCACCTGCGGGACCTTCGGGAATTGCGCACTGATGACGTCTAGGGCGACTGCAGGTCGTGACCCCCGGAGGCATTTCGGAAACTGGTTTCGATAGATCTTGGAATGTGCTTGGATTCCGACGTGCCTCAGACCTTCACGCTGCGCCAGAAGCTCCGCTACCGATTCGATAACACCCTGTCCAAAGGAATTTGGGGTGTGCTCGGCTGGCTGGGGGCTTTGGCAATCGCCTTCATCATCGTCGTGGCACTCTTCCTGCGACTCACCGGAGTGGGTCCTGGCGAGGAATCCACAACTTTCCAGGAGGGCGTGTGGATCGCACTGACTCGCTCCTTGGATGCAGGCACATTCACCGGAGACGAGGGTGTGCCCTTCCGGCTTGCCACCTTGACCGTGACGATTGTGGGGATTTTCCTCGCAGCCGCCATCATCGGTTTGGTGTCTTCCGCAATCGACACCCGTGTCGAGAGTCTCCGTCGTGGACGCTCGCAGGTCATCGAGCGAGGTCACACCCTCATCGTTGGACGCAATGACAAGTTGAGCTCAGTGATCAAGGAGCTAGTCGAGGCGAACCTCAGCGAAAGGAATCGGGCGATCGTGGTCTTGACGCCTGATGATGGCGTGGAAGTGGCCGACGACCTGAACAGTGATATTCCGGACATGAAAACCTCGCGCCTCGTAGTGCGCAGCGGCAATCCCACGCGGATCAGTGATCTCGAACAAGGTAATCCGGCAGAGGCGAAGTCCGTCATCATCCTGCGGCAGGAGGACGGCTCGGATGCCCAGGTGGTGAAGACCGCACTCGCGATCGCGCGCTGCCTACCCGAGGGATCCTCTGCTCCTATCGTCGCGGAACTCGAAGACCAGGACACGGCTGATGCCCTCGCAGATGCCATCGGCGGCCGCCTCCTGACGATCACGTCCAGCGAGGTGATCGCCCGAATCGGTGCGCAGGTGGCACGTTCCCCCGGTCTCGGTGGCATTTATGAGGAGTTCCTCGACTTCGAGGGCGATGAGTTATACGTCATCGACGTATCGCCTGCATGGGTTGGACAAACGTACGGCCAGGCACTTCTTGCCAGCAGCACGGCGACGATCATTGGTCTTCGAAACTCTGAGGGGACGTTCGTTGGGCCAGACACGCGAATGGTGCTCCAGGCGGGTGATCGCCTGATCGCGATCGCCGAGGACGACTCGAAGTTCTCCCTGGATTCGAGCCCACAAGCCTGGGACCCGACCGATTCGCGCGCCTGGGAGCCGCTTGCACGGCCACGAGAGCGCACCCTGCTGATTGGGTGGAGCCCACTTGCGCCCATGATCGCGCAGGAAATCGATGTGCATGTCGCGCCGGATTCCGAGATCCACCTTCTCGTCGATGTCCCGCGAGAGGCACTGGACGCGATCGTCACGGCAATGACATTGCAGAACCAAACGCTGACGATCCATCCGGGGAGCCCCATCAATCGAGCCGATATCACCGCAGTCCTCGAGCGCGGTCCATACGACCATGTGCTGCTTCTCAGCGAGAAGGAGAGCTTCTCTGCCAGCGACGCGGATGCGCGCACGATGTTGGCGCTCCTCCACGTGCGGAATTATCTGAGCGCCCACGGGACGACTGAAAACATCGTTGCGGAACTCGTTGATCCCAATGATGTGGAACTCACGGCACCCGCGGAGAACAGTGACTTCATCGTGAGTCAGCGACTCATCGGCCTGCTTCTCGCCCAACTCAGTGAGAGCCCTGACCTCGCGCCGGTTTTCCAGGAGCTTTTCGACTCCACGGGTGCGGTCATCGCGATGCATCCCGTGGAGCGCTACGTGGCACCAGGTTCGACGACTTTCCGAGCGATCATCGAGGCTGCTAGGGACTGGGGCGTCACGCCGATCGGTGTTCGGTGCGCCTCGTCCGGAGGGCCCTCGGGCGTCCTGGGCGGTGGCATAAGGCTCAACCCTGCAAAGGATGAGCCACTCATGCTCGGTGAAGACGACTCCGTGGTCGTGATCTCCGCGTAATCGGAACCATTCTCGGGGGACGCCACGAAGCCGACAGGGCCGAGAACGTCGGCCGTCCGTGAACGATGCACTCCCATGATAGGCGGAGCTCTGCTCGTGCGCCAAGTCGCCCGCGGTTGATACCGATGTGGCCTAGGGTTCGGGGATGTTCCGAAAGCGCCGTGCCACGGCAGCCATCGCCGGAATCGCCGTCGCCGCCGGACTATGGCTCGCAGCCCCCCTCCTATCGAGCGCTGTGGCGGTGGGGATCAGCGCAGAGGACGAGGACGATGGTGGAGGCGATGGTGGCGGTGAGGGCGATGGTGGAGGCGATTCCGGTCCCGCGGAACCTGCCAAACCGGAGCCCGCTCCGAGCAGCCCGACCACGGAAGCCACCGAGGAACCTACGGATCCCGGTGACGCCGATCCCTCCGATGGCGCGGTGGCGGAGAGCGAGGACGAGGAGCCGGACTCTGCCGATGAGGACCTGGCCGATGAGGACCTGGCCGATGAAGCTGGCGACGACACGGACACCGACTCAGGAAGCGACACCACAACGGAGGAGTCCGGCGGAGTCGAGGAGGGCGAGGAGATCCAGCAGGGGTCAGCAGAGCTGGGTCTCGTCATCGAGCAGAGCGACGGGATCTCGGTCGCTGCTCAAGGCAGCGGACTCATGCCGGATTCACGCGCGGAGTTGTGGGTGTTCTCGACTCCGCAACTGCTGGCCCAGGGTGTCGTGGACAGCAGCGGCACCATCACACTGTCAGCCACGCTGCCAACGAACTTGGCCGAGGGCTCGCACACGGTTCTGCTGAAGGGTACGGATTCCACCGGAGCACCCGTGGAGTACGGGTCCAGCGTGGAGATCGGACCGAACGGCGAACTTCTCGGCGTCACAGAAGGGGTGGACGTCTCCGCCTTGGTCGTTCCAGAGCCACCGGATAACCCGAAGGCCCCTCAATTTCCGAGGGTGTCAGCACTTGACCAGCCGGCAGCGGTGGTTTCGGCGACCATCGCGGCCCTCGCTCTGCTGTCTGTGACCGGAGCTGGCCTGGTCGGGGCTTCTCGCTCGAACTCTCCCTCCGGAGGTGGTATCAACGAGAGCCTGGCGGGGGCAGGCGCCCTGCTCCTCGCGATGGACGTGGCGCACAACCGGGGCTGGCGCACCCGATTCACGGCTCGCGGAGGCGCGGCAGGTGACCGATCGTGGCTCTATCGATCGCCGCTCACCTCATACGTTGACGAGGCTTCCTATCTATGGCCCGAGGCAGTGAGCACGAAGAGCCCGCTCCTCGCACGCATACTGGGTGACGCCGCGCCGATACGCGCGATTTTCGGAAGTCTGAGCGCACTACTCCCCGTCATCGCACTCGTCCTCGGCCTCGCTTCCGCAGTGACGAGTGGTGGTATCGCGCAGCCACCCGTCCTGGCACTCCTGATCGCATTGATCGTGATCGGTGTCCTCGATGCCCTGGCCGGACTCGTCGGGGTTCTTGCATTCTCCATCACCGTAATCCTCATGGGTGGGGTGATCGACCTCACGAGCGTGCGCACTCTGATGGGCGTCGGACTTCTCATCATCGGACCCGGGCTCATTGCGACGTCATTCCGCGAGATCCGACGTGCCGCTCCGCAGGACTTTGCACAGTGGTGGGAGCGTGGCGCGGACCTCATCATCGTGCCGTTGCTCGGAGCCTTCACCACCTACAACGTGGCCAACTCCATGCCGTCACTGGGCGGGTCGCTATTCCCAGTCGCTGAAAGTTCTGGTCTCCTCGCGATCATCGTGGCGGGGCTCCTCATTGTGAAGGTGCTTCTAGAAGAGGCCGCGGCGCGCTGGTTCCCGGAGCGGTTCGCAACAGTCGTCGGCGACCTCGAGGAGCCTGGGACAGCGCAATGCGCGCTGTCGGCCATGCTCAAACTGGCCGTGTTCCTCTTCGTGTCAGCGGCCTTCATCGGAACGTCCTGGCAACTATGGGTGGGCGGGGCCGTGTGGTTCATCCCGGTAATCCTGGCGATCGTGAGCTCGCGGGTCCCGAACAACTCACGCCTCTGGCAGATCCTGCCTAAGTCTCTACCACTTCTGAGTTTCAACCTCTTCGTCTTCTTGATCATCGCTTCTATCGCGGGAGCGATCCTCGGCGACACTCCTGACTTCGCCCTCACCTCGTTCGTCATCTTGCTGATACCGGGGGTGATCCTCGGAATTCTCACCATGTTCGGCCGCGAACCACTCGACGGTGACGTGCGCTGGTACCTGCGCCCATCGATGACGACCGTGTACCGCGTCGGTGGGATTCTCGTCCTTACGGCCGCGGTCTGGCTCGCGGCCGACAGCATCTTCTAGAGGAAGCGGGACAGCAGAATCATCTGGCGCAAAATGGCTCGCGCGCCCATCAGAACTGACAGCCCTCCAAGCTGCACTTACCGAAGACCATAAGAATCATGTACACCTGGGCCAGGACGACGCCCGCGGTGACGATGCCTGCGATGACCATCGCCGCAGTCGCGATGCCGGCTCGCGGTATTGGCGTCACCTTGGATGCTGCGCGCACCTTGGAACTCATCGCGAGGGCGATGATGGGGACCGCGAGGGCGATTGCTCCGATCGCAATGACGATGACCACCGTCAGCATCTTGACCGCGGTCGAATTTGACGGTTCGTAGTTGACCATGTCGGCGAAAAGAAGGGCGACCATCTCGAAGAAAACCAGGGTTGGGGAAAGAACCACGCTCACCAAAGCCAGAACAAAAGGCGCGACAGGCCGCTTCATGGAGTGCCCTTTCCGTGAGCCCCGTATCGGCGACAGTAGTGGCCGAAGTAGTGACTTCGTGTGAAAAGCGCCATAGCCTCCACACAGGGCCTACAACGCCATTACGATTCGGCCATGTCGATTCGGACCCTGACCTTCGCGTCCGTGATCGCACTGCTGGGGCTGGCTGGTCACTCCCTCGCCGACGGCTCGCTGCCCGGCGGGGCCACGATTGCGCTCGTCTTCGGGGTCTCCCTAGCTTTGAGCGTCCCGGCGGTATCCAAGCGCAGGTCGGTCTTCTGGGCATTCCTCTACCTTCTCGGCGCCCAGGCTCTCCTGCACGTTCTCATGAGCTTCACCCATACAGGCCATGGGTCCGCGTCACCCTGGTCGATGGTCCTCTTCCATGCGGGAGCGGCCGCTGTCGCATCCATAGTCCTGGTTTACCTCGATGACGTCATCGCACGCTTCAGCGCGTGGGGCCGCGGCATCCTCGGCGTTTCATTCCCCCTGCCCGTGGTTCCCCAGGGCCAATTGGCACTGTGGAGTTCCGGGTTCTTCACGCCGACTCAGTCCGTCAGGAGAACATCCTCCACTCGCGCACCGCCCGTTCATCTCTGAATCAGCGCATCGCCCGCTCCCGAGCCCTCGGGCAGCGGTGTCTCCGCCGTCTCTCGGCGGATTCCGATTCAGAGAGGACAACAATGCTCCGACCATTCATGGGTGCCGCGCTCGTCGGCACCACGCTCACCCTCGGCCTCGCGGCGCCTGCCAGCGCGCACGTGACCGCGAATCTCAACGGGGCGACAGCCACGTCGGGCGGATACGGAACCCTGTTCCTTCGCGTGCCACACGGGTGTGATGGTGACGCGACGAACTCCGTCACCGTGACCATCCCGGCGGGAATCAACGCCGCCGGGGTGAAGCCGCAGCAGAAGGCAGGGTGGACAATCACCAGGACAGGAAACTCGATCACCTGGTCTGGTGGACATCTTCCCGACGATCAGTTCGATGACTTCGGACTGAACCTGAAGTACCCAACCCTGAATCCGGGAGAGGCCTCCCGCAAAGTGGCCCTTCCCACGGTCCAGGTATGCGATGCGGAAGTGAAGGTGACGCGCTCGGGCTCGGGCGTGGTGGCATCCGCACAGCTCCCGTCGCTCGCGGGCAAGGACGTCGGGGTGTTCTCAGGGGAGACACGCATCGGATCCACGACGGTGGCAGCCAATGGCGCGGTGAGCTTCACCACGACCTCGGCGAAGGCACCGGCAGGGACACCAATTTCCCTGCATCGCGGCGGCCACACCATCGCGAACTCCAACAAGGCCATGGAGGCATGGACCCAGGTGGCCGGCGATGGAACGGACATGAAGATGCCCGCCCCGACCGTCACGGTGGTCGCAGCAACATCCTCGGGACACGGGCACTAGTGCTCCGCTTCCCGTTAGCTGCGGTGCTGGGTCTGCTCCTCGTCGGAGTGGGCCCAGCACCCGCCCACGCCCACGCAGACTTCGTAGCATCCGCCCCCGCGTCCGGTGCGACCGTGACACGCTCGCCGGCAGAGATCACGCTGAGGTTCAACGAGCCGGTCTCCGTGCAGGATCTTCGGATCCTCGACGCTCGGCGCCGCTCGGTTGACCACACGGTGAGCGTTTCCGGGACGCGCGTGACGGCGCGGCCTAGCACCGCACTCACTCGGGGCCCCTACGCGGCGACATGGTCGGTCGTATCCGATGACGGACATGTGGTGAGCGGCGCCATGAGTTTCCAGGTGGGACGCGGTGGTCGCGAAATCACGCCTCGATCGGTCACCACCACTCCCGCATCCCGCTTCACGTTGTCGGGTATGAACCCCGGTGCCGCCCAACTCTCATCCCTGAATTCCACGACGGGTGACGTGGAGTGGATGCATCCGAAACTTCTGGGCCCCCTCACCTGGTCATTCGACGGGAGGGTCGCATCGGGCGTCCTTCCGTTCACTGGTACCTGGGAGCTCCAGGCCACGGTGCTCAAGGGTGACGTGGTCGTTGTGCACCGCGGTCAGGTTCGGCTGCCATGAGGTGGACTGCTGCGGTGGCGATCTTAGTAACAGTCTTCGGGCTCGGAGTCGCTCCGGCTGCAGCCCACTCCCAACTCGTTTCCACCCTGCCGGCCGACGGCACTGCCCTTGCCACACCGCCTACGGAAGTCCGGTTCACATTCAATGAGAATCTGATGGACGGACTCACCACACTGGCGATCATCGATAGCGCTGGAAACGTCGTCACTTCCACGTCCGTCACTCCGAATGGCACCGACCTCGTGCTGCCGTGGCCTGCGGACCTGGGACGTGGCACCTGGCAGGTCTCCTATCGAGTCGTGTCTGCAGACGGGCATCCGGTGAGCGGCGCGATCACGTTCACGGTCGGCGCAGGATCTTCCACCTCGGCGGAGAAGGTTTCGTCCACGACCGATGGCAGCGTCCTTCTCTGGTTAGTGGGAGGTGCGATCCTCGTCGCGATCATCGCGGTCCTCATGATGGCGTGGAGAAGAGGTCACGCACGTGAGATACACTGACGTCGATCACGAAACCTCGTAATCAATCATTCGCGTGCTTTCCCTCAGGGCGAGTTCGCCCCCACACTGCAATACACGGTGTGGTCATGGGAAATTTGGTGTAACAGAAAATGCCGTTTTCAGAACTTGGCGTAGCCACGCCTTTGTCACGTGCCCTGGCTCACAGCGGATTCACGCAACCATTCCCGATCCAGACTGCGACTTTGCCGGATGCGATCAAGGGCCGTGACGTCCTCGGACGCGGCCAAACAGGGTCGGGCAAGACGCTGGCATTCAGCCTTGCGCTTCTCACTCGATTGGCCGGCCACACGGCGAAGCGTCGCTTCCCACTGGCCCTCGTGCTCTCCCCCACGCGCGAACTGGCCATGCAGATCAATGACACCATCGCACCCCTCGCCCGCAAGGTGAATCTCTCCTCCGTCGTGGTAGCTGGCGGCATGCCGCTCAACCGCCAGGTCCAGGCCCTCGAGCGCGCCGTCCCGATCGTGGTGGCGACACCCGGTCGCTTGATCGACCTGATGCACCGCGGGGCGGTCGATCTGTCCCGCTGCGAGATCGTGGTCCTTGATGAGGCCGATCAGATGGCGGACATGGGATTCATGCCCTCCGTGCGCGAGATTCTCGATGCCACCCCGAACAACGGTCAGCGCCTGCTGTTCAGCGCCACCCTGGACCGCGATGTCGACACTCTTGTGAAGACGTACCTGCGCAATCCGATCGAGCACAGCGTCGAGATTCCCATCGAGGATCAAGGTCAGATGGAGCACCATGTCTTCGTCGTCAAGTCCGAGGATCGGGATGAACTGACCTCCCGGATCGCGGCACGCGACGGACGCACGATCATGTTCGTGCGCACCCAGCGGGGTGCGGATCGCTTGGCCGAAAAGTTGGCGAAGCGCGGAATCGCCGTTGGATCGCTGCACGGAGGGAAGGCCCAGGGTGCCCGCAATCGGGCGCTGGAGGCCTTTCGGTCAGGTGCCACACCGGTTCTCATCGCCACGAATGTCGCGGCACGCGGTATCCATGTCGACGACATCAGTTTGGTGGTGCACGTCGATGCGCCGACCGACCCGAAGGACTACCTGCACCGCGCCGGGCGCACCGCACGCGCTGGCGAGTCGGGGACGGTGGTGACACTGGCACGACCCAATGAGCAACGCGAGATGCGGAGTCTGGCCAAGCGTGCCAGCGTGAATGCTGAATTCGTCACGGTCGATGCGCATGACCCTCGCGTGGAGCGCATCACCGGAGCCAAGGAGCCCAGCGGTGTCCCGTGGGTGCCACCCACGAGCCATGTTCACGTGAAGAAGCCCGCGAGGCCCCACCATGCCGGTGGCGCTGCGCGCCGCCGTGCTCCGCGCCACGGACGTGCCAAGTCCCCTCACGGTGGTCCCCGAAAATCAGGGTCTGGTAAAGGTCAACGTCGCGCGCGTTAACCAGTGTGCTTCAGCAACGTCATTCGGTGCACATGTGAGTGCCTTGTATTTCCAACGCTCACGGAGACGTAATCACTCACGGTGCCAGAACCCTCACCGGTAGCCGCGATCCGGCCAGCGTGCCACGAACATCAGCAGTCGGAGACGCGTCACTCCACCGGGCTTCGAGCCTGCCACCAGGGAACCGGACATCGGTTGCGACCCCACCGCCGTCGAACTTCCAGGTTGCCTTTCCCGTGACCGGAAGATCGGAGAACAGACGGTAGGAATGCAACTGCACGGTCACCGCGTTCACTCCGACGTCCACTACCTCCCAGGATCCACCACGAAGTCCCAGCCCGGAGTCGCCACCCGCGACCCGAGAGCGGCTCACGGCATCCGCAACGGACAGCACCACAGCTCGAGCGGGGTCGGATGAATCCGCCATCCGGGTGAATCGAGGAATCAAACGGGGACGGGGGGCGGAACACGGTCCGTTGTCACGCGCAAGGAACCCCGCCGGATCCTGGAAGAAGGCGCGAGTCATCGCGGCTGCGCAGGGAACCGTGTTGCCCATCGCCTGGACATGCAAGCCGAAGGGGATATCCACGGCCCGCGAATGCGGGAATTGACGCGTGACCATTCGGCCTTCATCCGCCGTCGTGACCGTGTCCAAGGTTCCGGAGAGCACCAACACAGGTACGTCGGGATATGTACCAGTCGGCGGTGCTGGTGGTCCGGATTGCTCTGGTGGGAGTTGCGCCCAAGACAAGCAGTCGTAGACCGTCTCCCAAGATGATGCGAGGTAATCGTCGATCGTGAACGGAGCGAACAGACTTGGGGCCGTCGAGCGCGCCGTCTCGATGGCAGTCGAGAGTTGGGATTGCCGCACGGGACGTGGTTGCGTCATGTCGTAAAGCTGCGGATAGTCCTGACACGTCACAGCGAGGAACTGACCCGCACTGTTCTCCGAAGGCGACTCCGGCGTCCCACCTGGAAACTGGAACTCCGCAACCAGGCGACCCAGGGGTAGCGGGTCTCCGGTGAGCGCGGCGCGAACTGCGGGATCGAATTCCTGGTAGGTGACGTCGGTGTACGTGCCGTGATATGCCACGTCGAGGAGATCGGATGGCCCGATACGAATGCGATGCCGCTGACCGTCGCCTCCGGGCGCCACGACAACAATTGGATCCGTCCGAAGGCCCTCAATCAGAGTGTCCAGACGCTCCACGGTGTCCCACCGATGGGTGCGACACGAGGGATCTGCCTCGCATACCTGCCGAAGACTTGCAGTGAGAGTGGGACCCTGCGTCGGGTACCAGGCATCTTCTCCGATAACAGGGTACGCACCGTCCAGCACCAGGCTGCGGATCAGCGTTGGATGCCGTCCTGCCAAGACCTGGGCCATGAACGTCCCGTACGAGTCTCCGTATACATCAACCTGTCGAAATCCGAGGGACTCAATGATGGCCGCTGCGTCATCGGACGCCCGAGCTGTGCCGTAGTCATCGACCCTCGGCCCGAGCCGCTGGGCACATGCCTGCACCGCCTTCGGGTAAGCCATCGTGCCGCGCTGCACTGCAGGGCAGTTGATCGCCGATGAGCGACCGGTTCCTCGGGCGTCCATCACCAGAAGTGCTCGCTCTGACATCAGGCTGCTCAGCATCTCGGCATATTCGTACCCTGAGTCGATTCCACCGTAGCCAGGACCGCCCTCAAATGCGGCGATCAGTGGCCTTTGCAGAACGTCAGACAGGAGCACACTTCCCGGAGTCGCATTGCGGGGGAGAGTGAGGGCGAATCTGATGGGGATAGTGCTCGAGTCATCTAGCGGCCGAATCAGCGTTCCACACCACGACTGAAAGCGAACTCCCTCCAGCACCGAGCATCGGGACAGACTCATGTCGCCGATCGTGAGACGTTCCCGGGGTTCAGCAGCCGACCCGGGTGCCACGAGACCAGCGAGGACTAGCAGACCCACGAGAAGCACAGGCGCGCTGGTGCTCGCCCATCTCCTACGGGCTCCGTGACTCATCCACCACCTCGATTGTGGTTGCCGTGGGATCACTGCAGTAGGCCATGCGTGTCGTCTTCCCGGCCACCTCGATCGCCTCGACCACTTGTTGTGTCACGCGTTCGCCTGGAGCGAGGAGCGGTACTCCCGGCGGGTAGGGGCAAAACTGCTCCGTGCTCACGTGTCCGATCGATTCGCGGAGGGGCATGCGCACCCGGTGCGCGAAGTAGGCATCCCGGGGCGAAAGCACCACATCGGGCTGGATCTGCCATGTCGCAGCTGGCGCGGGGATTCGGGGTGAAGTGCGCTGGAACTCGATGACCGCGATCAGGGCGCTGACGACCTGCGCAAGCTCCTCGGGTTCATCCGCAACCGACACCGTCATGATCACCGTGTCCGCATCCGCCGCCTCGACTCCGATGCCCTGCTGCCAGAGTTCCGCGGCGATCGCAGCGCCCGTCGTACCTGTGCGCGGGACCCAGATGGTGAGTTTGAGTGGATCCATGACGCAACCGAGGGTTGCGTCATCCAGGACCACGAGTCCCGGAACCCGGGCGAGCGTTGCCCGGGCATCCGCCGTTGCTTCTATCAGGAGCGCCATATGCGCACCCCGATCACGAAGCAGGGCGACGCGCGTCGCGTCGATCGAGGCAAGCAGGGTCGCGGACGGTGACGTTGTGGCCGTGAGGTCGACTCCATGCGACAGGGTCGAGGGGAGAACACGCGTCCCTTTCAGGGACGTGACTGCCGTTTGGGAGTAACCGGTAAGCGCCTTGTGGACACTCGTGGTCACGACATCCGCACCGCGTGCATGCGCGCCACCGCCAGGCAGGAAGTCAAGGTGAGCACCCCATGCCTGATCGACGATGAGTACCGAGTTCTGTCGGTGGCATACCTCCGCAAGAGGAGCGATGTCCGTGATCGTCCCCACGTAGGCGGGGGATGTGACGAAAAGCGCGTAGGCGCCTTCCATGTCGATATCCGCAACATTCACGCCTATGGGGACGCCGAACTCCGGATGGATGCGAGGAAGGATCCACCGGGGTGTGGCGCCGGACGTGACCAGCCCGGCATGGGCGCTGCGGTGGGACGTGCGGTCAATGCTCACCGTCACCCCGGGGGCCACCACGGAGGTGAGCGCAGCGATGTTCCCCTGGGTGGATCCCCCGACGAGGAAGCGCGCGTGATCGGCACCGATCGCCTCGGCCCAAAGTTTCTCCGCCTTTTCCAACACCCGTCCGCTGAAGACGTTGTCGTCGGCTCCGCCCTGTAACGGAATGTCGTCTTGCAGTAGCGGCGCCAGCACATCCTGGGCGAATGAGGTAAGCCCTGCACGGCCATATCGCATCTTGTGGCCGGGGATCTGCATCGAATGACTGCGACGGGCACGCGCTGCGTACCACGCATCGACGAGCGGGCTGTCAATCACACTCAGACGGTACAGGTGCATCCTGAGAGGTGATGAGCACTCACAACTTCGACCCTGTAATCGCATCGAAGAATGTGAGGGCGGAGACCTTGACTCTCAGCGTGACACGGTCGCCGCGAGAAACGACCATATGTCCGGGTAACGTCACAAGTAGTTCGCACTTCGGGTCGCGCCGCACTCCGCCGTTCTTATCTCGAAATCGACCATATGTATTTCCCACGAGCTGGCGTGGAACCGGACGCGCCTCGAGGAAACAGTGAAGCAAACAAGTTCCACCGACGTTCTCACAAAGCTGAACCTGAGCTTCAATTGACGCCGTACTCGACGATCCATCGAAGAGGAGTGACTCTGGACGAATGCCGACGACAATGTTCGTCCCGATCTTTGGGCTCAGCACGAAATACTCCGAAACACGATTCGGCACGACAATGCTCTGGGATCCAAAGTTAAGCGATAGGTGTTCCTCCTCCTCTCGGATCTCAGCAAGAAAAAGGTTCATCGGCGGATTACCGAAGAAGCTGGCCACAAAGACGTTTTCCGGACTTTCGTACACAACTCGTGGTGATGCAACTTGCTGCAACGATCCATCCCGAAGGACCGCAACGCGGTCTCCCATTGTCATGGCCTCAACCTGATCATGAGTCACATAGATTGTGGTCACCCCCAGCCGCCGCTGAAGCTCAGCGATTTCAGAGCGCATCTGGGTCCGCATGTGCGCATCCAAATTGGAGAGCGGTTCATCCATGAGAAAGGCCTTCGGTTCTCGCACAATCGCCCTTCCCATAGCGACACGTTGTCGTTGTCCCCCTGATAACTCTGAAGGTCGGCGGTCAAGGTATTCAACTAGGCCCAGCATCGACGCAGCATCCTCGACACGTCTACGCACTTCAACTTTCCCGAGTTTGCGAATCTCGAGTGAATAGGCGATGTTCTGTCGCACAGTCATATGCGGATAGAGCGCATACGACTGGAAGACCATCGCGACGTCACGATCACGGGGTGGGAGATCGTTGACAATGCGCCCATCAATTTCTACTGAGCCTGACGAGATCTGATCCAGTCCTGCGATCAAACGAAGCGCCGTTGTCTTTCCGCATCCTGACGGACCCACCAGGGTGAGAAACTCCCCATCGAAAACTTCTACGGTGAGATCGTCCAGAGCGGTCTCACCACCGGGAAAAACTTTCGTTAGATTCTTAACACTGACACGAGCCATCAGATCTCTATCGCCCCTCTGGGGAGACTACGTCGCGGAAGATGTGGACTAGCCGAGAAGGTTACGTCTGCCCGTGTTATGGCTTCATTCTGGCCCACCCAGGCCTAATGCTCGCTACAGGCCGAAGGTTTTCCTCATCCGGCTCGCCACGGTGAGGATCGCCCGGGTCGGGGCCACGCGGGACAACCTGTCGAGCATGCGGGCGTCGCTCCCGATCAGGACGCGGGCCCTCCCCAGAGCAATCGCGTCGACGATCTGACGACCAGCGTCCGGGGCCGAGGTGAACGTCGGCTGGGCGCCGGCGGGCATCGCGGGGGCGGCGACCCCCGAGTTGTCGGAGATCTGCGTGGAGACCGCTCCTGGGAAGACTTCGGTCACGGACACCTTCGTCCCCTGCAATTCCGCGAAGAGGCACTCGGTGGGCAACTTCACCGCAGCCTTGCTCGCCCCGTACGCACCCTGTCCGGGAACCGGAACCAGCGCACCCATACTCGAGACGTTCACGATGCTGGCCTCGGGCCGTGCCAGCAAGGAGGGCAGGCATGCCTTGTCCATATAGAGGGTGCCCCAGAAATTGACCGCCATCACGTGCTCGATCTCCTCGATGGTCAGGTCGTTGACGTGCACGAAGCGTTGAATGATCCCCGCCACGTTGACCACACCGTCGACCTGTCCGAGATCCGCGATGACACGGGCAGGCAGAGCCTCGACCGCGGCACGGTCCGTGATGTCCAGCGTGTAGGGCACCACACGAGCTGCCGGTGCAAGCTGCACCGTGTCATCGATGAATTCACGGCGACGATCAACCGCCGCCACGCGCGCCCCGCGCCGGACCAATTCGAGAACAACCTCGCGGCCGATGCCGTTCCCACCGCCGGTCACGACGAATATCTGCCCAGCGATATCCATGCCCACCTCCGGATTGTCCGACATAGGCGGGGCTGGATGCGCGGTGAACGCTACGCCGGAGCGAACGTCGCGTCGATCCGAGCGAACATGTCGTCGGGCATGACCACTGTTGCGGCGTCGCAGTTTTCCTTGAGGTGGTTTATGTCCCCTGTTCCGGGGATGGGGAGCATGACAGGTGACTTCTTCAGTAACCACGCAAGGGCCACCTGACTCGGCGTGCACCCGAGTTCGACTGCGAAGGGTGCGAGCGGGCCGTCGTTACCCACCAGTTCCCGGTTCCCGAGCGGGAACCAGGGGATGAAGCCGATTCCGTGCGCGGTGCAGTGGTCGAGGAGTTCCGCGCTGTTACGGAAGGCGACGTTGTAGAGGTTCTGGACACTGACGATGTCGAGTGTCCGCTGGGCCTCCTGCAGATCGGCGACCGAGACTTCCGACAGGCCGACATGGCGGATCAGTCCCTGGTTCTGCATCTGTGTGATGATGCCGAACTGCTCATCGCGCGGGACCTTCGGATCGATGCGGTGTAACTGCCAGAGGTCGATGCGGTCGACGCCGAGTCGACGCAGGGACATCTGCACGCACTGGTGCAGATACTCCGGTCGACCCACCGGGGCCCACTGATCTGGACCCTGCCGGGTGAGGCCCCCCTTGGTCGCGATGATCACCCCGTCGTAGGGATAGAGCGCCTCGCGGATCAGGTCCTCACTCACGAACGGTCCATAGGAATCCGCGGTGTCGATGAAGTCCACACCGAGTTCCACGGCCGTGCGTAGGACGTGGATGGCCCGATCGCGATCGGGTGGGTCGCCCCAGATGCCCGGGCCCGTGACGCGCATGGCACCGAAGCCCAGGCGTCGGACGGTGAGGGGATCAGATACCCCTGCACCGAGGGTGAATGTGCCGGACTGCTCGACGGGGCGGGCCATGGGACTCCTCGGGGCCGGTGGAGAAGCAGGAATCTACGTGACGGCAACACTGGCACTCGGGGGTTCTTGTGTGCTAGCCGCGTATGACGCACAGTAGGCCTGGGAGTGGGTGGACATCGGGGAGGTGGCGTGGCCGATATCGGAGTCTCTGCCTTCCACCGTGCTGACCACACCCTCGCCGGATTCATCCTCTCTGGTCGCTGGCCGCAGTCCACCCGCGAGTGGACGCAGTTCCTCGCTGTTGCCGTCCGCGTCGCGGCGCGACCGGGCTACCTGCTCACGACGTCCGTGTTTCACGCCTCGAATGTTCTTCCCGATGACCCGGCACCCGATGTCGTCGGTGTGGTCACGTGCAGCGGGCCGATCATCGGTGCGGGAGCTCCCGGGCCGGGAGCACTGAGCGACCCACAACCCACAGCCCTCGTGGTTCTGCATCCCCCGTCCGAGACGGTGCCCTCGACACCCGAGTGTCTCGGTGTGGCGTCTGGCGCGGTCTTGCTCCCCGGCGTCCCGCACCTCGGACTCGACCACCGGGCGGCATGGGTGGAGGCCGAGGCAGATGGCACGGTGACGAAGTTGCTCAGCCGCGTGGGCGTGGATCCGCGCGAGGACCCAGACATCGCAGTTCTCGCGACCCTCTGCGCCGCGTAGGGCTAGCGCGCCTCCAGCGCCTCGGCGCGGACGTCCAGATCTCGCATGATCGGACGTATCAGGGCATCGGGAACCCCTTCCTCGTCACGGATCCGGATGAGTTCCGACTGCTCGGCGTGCACCATGGAGAGGGATACCGACACTCTCTGCTGGTTGGCGTCGTGTTCATCGACTCGACTCTCACGTGCGTCCTCCGCCCGCTCGATACGGGCAAGCGCATCATCGCGCAGGCGCTGAATCACCTGGGGGTCGAGAGGATTCTCGGTGATCTCCGCCTCCGCGATGATCGCGTCGAGACGTTCCAGCGCCGCTCGAGCCAACATCGTGTCGATTCGACGTACCTCGCTTGAGTTGTCCTCGCCCTTGATCTTCAGTGCCCGGGCCAGCGGGGCGATGGTGAGCGACAGCACGAGTGTGATCACGATGATGCTGAAGGTGGTCGCCAGGATCACGTCGCGGAAAGGGAAGTCCGTCCCGGCGGCGACCGTGAGTGGGATGGAGAAGGCCGCCAGACCCGACACCGGACCGCGAGCTCCCGCCCACGCGATCACCAGACCCGCACGGCCCCACGCGTCGACTTTCCGATACTGGGGAGTGACGCCGAGAATGCCGAACACGAACACGAACCGCGTGAGAATGAGCGCGAGGAGAACAGCAGCGACCAAGCCGGGGACGAGAGGCAGTTGTCCGTCGGGTAAGCGTCCGAAGACATCGGGGAATTCCAGGCCGATGCAGAAGAAGGCGACAGCCTGGAAGATGAAGGTGATGTGCTTCCAGACATAGGTCGCTTGCAGGCGCCCTGAGGACCCTGGCTCGGAATGCTGAGCATGCGCGATCCAGAGCGCGGCGACCACGACAGCGAGGATCCCCGAGCCCTCCAGGTGTTCGGTTCCCAGATAGATCGCGAAGGGGGCGACCAGGATCAGCGCGTTGGATGCAACGGCGTCGCGCGTGCGGCGGAGCACCTGGGAGAGAAGCACCCCGCTGAGTGCTCCGAAGCCGACGCCGACGACCACGGCGAGTGCGAAGATCTCGCCAACCTCGAGCAGCGTGACACTCCCGACGATCGCAGCCGCGACTGCGACCCGCAGAGCCGTCAAGCCTGTTCCGTCGTTGACCAGGCTTTCACCTTCCAGGATCGAGATGATCCGACGGGGAAGTGACGCCTTCTTGGCCACTGTGCTGACCGCGACCGCGTCCGTGGGCGCCAGGACGGCACCGAGCGCGAGGGCGGCGGCGAGTGGCATAGCCGCGATCCACACGGCCACTCCCCCGACGACGACCGTGGTCGCCACGACGAGTCCGATCGCCAAGAGCAAGACCTGACGGCTCACCTTGCGAAGATCGAGGAACGACGACGACAACGCCTCGCCGAAGACGAGCGGAGCGAGGATCGCGACGAGCACGATCTCCGGATCCGGAAGTGCATCGGGGCCCCAGGGCGACAGTGCAACGAGCGCACCCGCCGCGATCAGCGGGAGGGCGATCGAGAGGCCGAAGTGACGGAGAAGCACCGCCAGCGCCAGCGCGATCACGGCACTGAACGCGAGCGAGGCGAAGACCTCGTTCATGGTTTCCTCCCGCGGCGCCGATGGGGATCCGCGAAACCATAGTCCTTAGCCAGCGGCGGCGGCACTCGCCGAGACAACCTCCCCGGATTGGCTCTCCGGAGGCATGTAGATAGCCCAGACGTCGAGTTCGAGTTCGAGGAGATCGGGTTGCGGGATCGCATCCAGGAGCGGCTGCTGTGCATCCTCGAACGTGGAGTTCACACGCGGCTGATCCCGCAGTAACTCGGCTGGATCCTCGATGACGCGCGCGGTGTATTCCTGCCACGCGATGTTGTGGGCCAGATATGCGTCGCGCGCTTCGTTGATTGCGCGATGCCACGGCAGGATCGGCAGTGAAGCGACCTGCTCGCCAGCAAGTTGCAGTTCCTCATTCGCCACCGTTGCCAGCGCACTCAACTCATCATCGAGCTTTCCACGATCCTGGGCCCCCGCCGTGCGGTGCTCCTCCACCGCATCGAATGCCGCATCCTGGAACGCCTCCATGACCGACTCGGACTCGTAGATGCCCTCGATGAGGGCACGCATCTCGACAGTGCGCAGGGTCCAGTCCGCGGTGACCCCGAGGCCGGCGAGGAGCGTGAGGAGGAAGGCCAGGACACCGGCCACGGGCGGCACCCATCCGCGCCGAACCCACGGGGTCGCGGTGGTGGTTTCCTCACTCATACCAGCATTGTGTCCCACCGACTACCGTTCTCCCGTGGCTGCCCACGAACGCCCCGCATGGCGTGACCGCTATGACGCCTTGGTCGCCGATGTGACCGGTCAGTTGCGGGCGCTTCCCACGGATGCACCCGTACGACTCTCAAAGCGCACCTCAAACCTGTTCCGGAGTCGTGCTGCGACCACCTCCCCCGGACTCGACGTGTCGGGATTCGACGGTGTGCTCGAGGTGGATCCCGTGACGTGCACTGCCGAGGTCCTGGGGATGACCACATACGAGCACCTTGTGGACGCAACACTTCCCTACGGACTGATGCCCACCTGCGTTCCACAATTGCGCACCATCACGCTCGGCGGTGCCGTCACCGGACTCGGTATCGAGAGCGCGAGCTTCCGCAATGGAACACCGCACGAAGCCGTGATCGACATGGACATCCTGACGGGATCTGGAGATGTCATCACAGTCACCGGCGCACCGGAGGATCCAGACAATGCGCTCTTCTACGGATTCCCAAACTCGTACGGTTCACTCGGCTATGCGCTTCGCCTGAAGATCGAACTCGAGCGCACGAAGCCCTTTGTCCATCTGCGTCACGTGCACTACCCATCCGCGGCAGCAATGGCTGCGGCGATCGAGGAGATCACCGCCAGTCGCGAATTCAACGGACGGCGCGTCGACTTCCTCGATGGCACCGTGTTCTCGGCGAGTGAGCAGTACCTGACTCTCGGTGAGATGGTCGACGAGGTCCCTTCCGGACTCCGCGTCAGTGACTACACCGGTATGGAGATCTACTACCGGTCCATCCAACAGAAGCACGAGGACGTCCTCACCATCCACGACTACATCTGGCGGTGGGACACCGACTGGTTCTGGTGCTCGCGCGCGATGGGTGCGCAGAAACCCCTGATCCGTCGCTTCTGGCCCAAGTCGAAACTGCGCAGCGACGTCTACTGGAAGATCGTCGCGTGGGATCGCAGGTTCGGATTCAGCGCGAAGGTTGCATCCCTGCGTGGCAAGCCGGCGCGTGAGCCCGTGGTGCAGGACATCGAGGTCCCCGTCGATCATCTTGAGGAGTTCCTCGACTTTTTCCATACGGAGGTCGGCATCGAGCCGGTCTGGGTGTGTCCGCTCCGGCAACGTGACCCGAACGTCCGGTGGCCGCTCTATGAGTTCGATCCGAGCGTCACCTACGTCAACGTCGGCTTCTGGTCCACGGTCGCCCTTCCCGCGGGTGTCGATCCTGCGGAGGGCCGGGTCAATCGGCGCATCGAGGAGATGGTGACCGCACTGGATGGACGCAAGTCGCTCTACTCGACCACCTTCTACGACCACGAGACCTTCTGGTCCATCTACGGGGGCAGCGAATACACCCGATTGAAGAAGACCTACGATCCCGACGATCGATTTCTCGACCTGTTTCAGAAAGTGGTGGGTGGCAAGTGAAGCTCGCAGACGCCTTCTCCCTGATCGTGACCCCCGATCGGAACGTCAGTTTCCGGGCCTACGACGGTTCGACGTCAGGTCCCCAGGACAACGACGTCATCCTCGAGATCCGCACCCCCCGTGCGGTGGAGTACCTGGCCTCGGCACCCAGTCAGCTCGGGCTCGCCCGCGCCTATGTCAGCGGCGACCTCGAGGTCATCGGCGACGCGTACACCGCGCTCAGCCGGCTCTACCCGATGGACCTCTCGCATCTCACCTGGTCGGACAAGTTCTCCCTGGGACGGGCCTTCGTGCCCTTCGCGCTCAAGCGGCCCACCCCGCCGCCGCAGGAACGCACGCTGCGCGGTCGCAGGCACTCGAAGAATCGTGACGCCGAGGCAATCCACCATCACTACGACGTCAGCAACCGCTTCTACCGCTGGGTGCTCGGACCGTCCATGGCGTACACCTGTGCAGTCTTCCCCTACGCGGGTGCATCCCTCGAGGTGGCGCAGGAGGAGAAATTCGACCTGGTGTGCCGGAAGCTCGGTTTGCAGCCGGGAATGCGACTCCTCGACGTCGGCTGCGGCTGGGGCGGCATGGTGCTGCACGCGGTCAAGAACTATGGCGTGACCGCGATCGGCGTGACCCTGTCCGCGCAGCAGGCGCAGTGGGGTCAGCAGGCCATCGAGGATGCGGGGCTCAGCGACCGCGCCCAGGTGCGGTTCAGCGACTACCGCGATGTTCCCGAGACGCAGTTCGACGCGATCTCCTCCATCGGCCTGACCGAGCACATCGGCCGCGCCAACTACCCCAGTTACTTCTCCTTCCTGTTCGGGAAGTTGAAGTACGAGGGCCGGATGCTCAACCACACCATCACACGCCCCAGTAATGCCGACCCCACGCACTACCGCACGTCCTTCATCAACCGCTACGTCTTCCCCGATGGTGAACTCTCCGGCCCGGGTCACATCATGAGCGTGATGAACGATGCTGGTTTCGAGATCCGCCATGAAGAGAACCTCCGCGAGCACTACGCCCTCACGCTTACCCACTGGTGCCAGAACCTCGAGGACCACTGGGACGAGGCCGTGGAGGAGGCGGGCTTGGGAACAGCGCGGGTCTGGCGCCTCTATATGGCGGCTTCGCGACTCGGCTTCGATCTGGACACCATCCAGTTGCACCAGACGCTCGGCGTGAAGCTCGCACCGGGTGGAAAGTCCGGGATGCCGCTGCGGCCGGACTTCAGCACGCGCTCACCCGCGGTGGTCTAGTTCGTTTCGACGAAAACGTGGACGGCCTCGTCCTCGGGGATCTCGGCGTACTCGCCCGCGCTGCCGATCATGATCCCCTCCGCAGCGCGATAGACCTTCACGTCAGCACCGGGAAGTGCGCCCACACGACGTAGCCGGGTCATGACATCGGCGTCGGTTTGGATGGTTTCGGCGAGGCGACGCACGGTGACCCGCTGGACCTCAGGACCGACGATCTGGGTCAGGGGCGCGAGGCCCTGAAGGCCCACCGCGGCATCCGTCGCGGACGGATCGAGTTCAGCCAGGCCGGGAATCGGGTTTCCGTAGGGACTCGCGGTGGGATGGCCGAGGACATCGAGAAGTCTGCGCTCCACGGCGTCGCTCATCACGTGCTCCCACCGGCAGGCCTCCTCGTGAACCTCCTCCCACGGCATCTTGAGGATCTCGACGAGCATGCATTCAGCGAGGCGGTGTTTGCGCATGACACGGATTGCTGCGCGCTGTCCCCGCTCAGTGAGCGTCAGGTGGCGATCAGCCTCGACGACCACGAGGCCGTCCCTCTCCATCCGGGCAACCGTCTGCGACACCGTGGGACCGCTCTGCCCGAGGCGCTCGGCGATACGGGCGCGCATCGGAACGATCCCCTCTTCCTCAAGTTCATAGATAGTCCGCAGGTACATCTCGGTGGTGTCGATGAGGTCGCTCACGTCACCTCCCGAATCACGTGACGCCGGATCACGTCACGCACTTACCTGTCGCCGACGCTACCAATGCTGTCGTGCGCGTACCTCTCGGGTCGGGCCACTTCGACATCGGACAGCCACGCGGTCACGGCGTAGTTGGGGAAGTACCCACGCTCGAGGACATCCCAAATCCGTTCACACACAGGAACGTCCACGAGGACGTCGATTCTGCTGTTGCCACCTTCAAGTTCGCTCACCCGACGGTTGCTAGGGCCGACACCGCGGGACGGCGTGATCGTCCAGCCCCGCGCACCACAGGCACGGAGGTCG
Organism: Actinomycetota bacterium; assembly: GCA_046091195.1. Classification (GTDB taxonomy): domain Bacteria; phylum Actinomycetota; class Actinomycetes; order S36-B12; family S36-B12; genus VGCC01. Next base: position 15,794 of record JBJTBD010000045.1, on the reverse strand, counting down.
TCGACCACACGTTGTTCGATCAGCGATTCCACGACGATGGTGAGGCACTTCATGGGGGTGCGCGGCAGGGTCATGGCGTGCCTCCTAGAACGGCAGTGAGTGGGCGATCCACCAGTACAGCGGGATGCCGATGACGAGGTTGAACGGGAACGTGATGCCCAGGCTGGTGGTCAATGTGATGCCGGGATTCGCGGTGGGTAACGCGAGACGCACGGCAGCGGGCGCGGCGATATAGGACGCGCTTGCGCAGAGCACGCCGAGCACCATCGCTCCGCCCGGGCTCAGCCCGACAACTGTCCCGACGACGATGCCGAGCGCTCCGGTGCCGACGGGGAAGAGGATCGCGAACCCAATGAGACCCCACCCGGCCTCGCGGATGCTGCCGAGGCGACGGCCCGCAAGGACACCCATCTCGAGGAGGAAGAGGGCGAGGATTCCGGTGAACAGCGCACCGAAGAACGGCTGAACCCGCTCGTACCCCATCGGTCCGGTGATCACGCCGATCACCAGCCCGCCGGCCAGCAACATGATGGAACGTCCGGTGAGCACCTCGCGTAGGGACGTGCCCCACGAGGATGTGCGAGACGCACGCCCGGCCAGCATGAGCCCGACGAGGATTCCGGGGATGTCCATGATCGCGAGCAGAGTCACGACATACCCCTCGTAGGGGATGGAACTCGCATCGAGGAAGACGAGAGCGGCAGTGAACGTGACCAGGGACGTCGATCCGTAGTGCGCGGCCATCGCACCCCGATCGACGGGCCCGAGCCGGGTGACACCTCGGAGAACGATGAACGCGAGTACCGGAATGACGACACCCAGTGCGATCGCGGCGCCCACCGGCCCGATGACGTCGGAGAACGACGCTTCGCGCAGCGCCACACCGCCCTTGAGCCCGATCGCCAGCAGCAGGTACATGGAGATCGCCTGGTACACGGCGTCGGGCAGACGCAGATCCGCCCGGAACAGCGCGGCGACGATCCCGAGGGCAAACGCCAGGACCGGGACGGAGAAGATGCTGGCGGTGAGGAGTTCGGCGCTCACGCATCACCTCCCCTTCACCCCCGGCTATTTCCGAGGCATGGATTCACGTGCGACGTCGAGGATGGTGCACTGCCACGTGCCGACCGGTGCATCGACCTCGACGGTCTTGCCCTTGCGTGCGCCAAGGATGGCAGACCCGAGGGGAGATGCCGCGGAGATGCGCTCGTCGTCGAGGAACCCCTCGGCGGGGTGCACCGGAATGACCCAGGTCTCGTCCCCCTTCTGGGTGCGGATGCGCGCGCGCACACCCAGGTCGACGCGACCGGCTTTGACAGCAGCCTTCGGATCCAGGATCTTCGCCTCGCTCAGGAACGCCTCCCAGCGGGCAGCCTCCTCGAGCAGGTTCTCGAACTCGGTGACGTACCGCTCATCGCGCTCGTGTTCGACGAGGAGGGGCCGCAGCTCCGCGAGCCTGCGCTCACGGATATCGGTGATCCGTTCCTCGATGAGCTGGCGTCCACGGATCGTGACGCATGCAGGTCCCTTGTAGGACTCTCGGATGGGGCCCGGCTCCACTGCGATCATTGCAACCTCTCATCAGTCGTAGGAAAAAATGGCGGGAGAGACATAAAGGTGATGGTGCGCCTCCTTGTGTCAGACGGCCGCAGCCGCTCCTGCCACAAGGTCTCTCGCCACCGACTGATGTCGGCCCGATGACCGGGTGCTTCGCACCGTATTGACGGCCATCGGCGTGGGGATACTCCCCTTGCTGGGCCCAGGCTGCCAGAGCCCCGGCGGGCCCGCAACCGGGGCCCTACGGTGGGCCCATGGCGTCGGTTCTGTGGTTCCGCCGGGACCTCCGCCTGCGCGATAACCCGGCCCTCCTGGCCGCCGCAGAGTCCGGCCCCGTGGTGCCCCTCTTCGTGGTGGACCCGGTCCTCTGGGATCGGGCCGGGGCGGTCCGGCAGAACTACCTGGTGGCCTCCCTGCGCTCCCTGGGGGCCAGCCTGGGCCGCAACCTGCTCCTCATCCACGGGCGCCCCGAGGAGGTGGTCCCGCGCATCGCGAAGGCTGCCAAAGCCGGTGCGGTCCACATCGCCGCGGATTACTCTCCCTACGGTCAGGCCCGCGATGCCCGGGTCGAGGCGGCGCTGCAGAAGACCCCACTCCTCCGCACGGGCTCGCCGTATGCGGTGGCACCCGGGCGGGTCACGAAAGCCGATGGCACGGCCTACCGCGTGTACACACCGTTCTACAAAGCGTGGATGCAGCACGGATGGCGGGCACCCGCAGACGATCCGGGTGACGTCGAGTGGTGGATGCCGGTGGAATGTCAGGGCTATCCCACTCCCCCGGAACTCGGCATCGACCTTCCTCCGGCCGGCGAGGAGGCCGCGTGGGAGCGCTGGGAGACCTTCCGCGCCACGGGTCTTGCCGACTACGCGGAACTGCGCAACCGCCCCGACCTTGCAGGGACGTCGAGCCTGAGCCAGTACCTGCGCTTCGGTGAGATCCACCCGCGCTCACTGCTCGCCGACCTCGGCGATGCGGACGAGGTCTTCCGCAAGGAAATCTGTTGGCGCGAGTTCTACGCCGATGTCCTGTTCCACAATCCGTCGAGCACCACGCACTCGCTCGATTCCCGCTACGACACGAGCATGCGTTGGACGAAGGGGAAGCAGGCGCAGCAGTTCCTCGAAGCCTGGCAGACGGGAGAAACCGGTTTCCCATTCGTCGACGCAGGGATGCGCCAGTTGCGCGATGAGGGATGGATGCACAACCGGGTGCGCATGGTGGTGGCGAGCTTCCTGGTCAAGGACCTCCAGCTGCCCTGGCCGCGCGGGGCCGAGCACTTCATGCGCATGCTGCGCGATGGAGACGTCGCCAGTAACAGTCACGGGTGGCAGTGGACTGCCGGTTGCGGTACGGATGCCTCACCGTTCTATCGCGTGTTCAATCCCATCGGACAGGGCGAGAAGTTCGACCCCGACGGCGACTATGTCCGCCGCTACATCCCCGAGCTTGCGCATATCCCCGGCGCCGCCGTGCACCAACCCTGGAACTGCATCGACGGCTACGCCCATGGGTATCCGGAACCGATCGTCGATCACGCGCACGAGCGGCAGGTTGCACTCGCGGATTTCGCAGCGATCAAGGGTCGCTGAGGCCGTTTACCTCGACGTTCTATTGTTCCGGAGTGCCCACCGTCGCCGTCTTGTCCATGAAGGGTGGGGTGGGCAAGACCACCGTCACCCTGGGCCTGGCAAGTGCGGCGTGGAAGCGCAACTGGCGCACCCTTGTCATCGATCTCGATCCGCAGGCGAATGCCACCATCGGCCTGGGTGTCGACGAACCGGGATTCACGGTGAGTGACGTCCTTGCCGACTCCCGCCCGGGTATCGCCTCCGAGGCGATCACCGCCACCACGTGGGGCGATCACGTGACTGTGCTCGCTTCGGAATCGGCCCTGGAGAACCGCACCCAGGCCACCGGTCCGAATTCCGCGCACCGACTACGCATCGCGCTTGCGAGCATCCCGCGTCAGCAGGACATCGTGCTCATCGACTGCCCACCCTCGCTCGGGGAGATGACACGGAACGCCCTTCATGTCGCGAACACCGCACTTGTTGTCACGGAACCCGGTTTCTTCGCCCTCCGCGGCGCGCAACAGGCACTCGAGGCCATCGACACGATCCGGAAGACCAGCAATCCAGCTCTGACCCGATCCGTTCTCGTCGTGAATCGCGCACGCATGACCGTCGCCGAGCATCGCCAACGCGTGCAGGAACTTGAGGAGTTCTACGGATCCCTCGTCTCGCCCACGCGCATCCCCGAGCGGAACGCGATCCCGCAGAGTGAGGCTGCAGGCATGCCCATTCATGCGTGGGAGTCACCCGCGGGCACCGAACTCGCGAATCATTTCGACGTGCTCCTCGACGATCTGGTCCCGGGAGGATCACGTGTCTGAGTTCGATCCCACTCCACGTCGCGCCCTGCGCAAGGCTGATGCGCCACCGGCTGAACCCACGCCCAACCCGCTCGCGGTGCGCAAGGGATCAACCAGCGCAGACACCGTGAAGAAGCCGAAGAAGGTATCGGTGAAGGTCACGATTCCCAAGGACGTGCGTACACGCCTCAAGGCGGAGGCGGAGGCCCTCGGAATCAGCCTGGATGACCTGATCGCGCGTCGCCTCGGTTCGTAGCGCACGCGTCTGCAGCACGCCGAGGCAATCCGGCGATGACGTCAGACCCTCACGGTCGGATATGTCACGTGGTGACGACGTGGACGCGATACGGGAACCTCGGACGGGCGGACTGTCCGGCCTCGGGAATGATAAGGTTACCTTATGACACTCCTCGATGAGTACACCGTGGCGCGTCGGGCCGAGGACCGTGCTCGCCTGCGCAGGGCCATTGCGCTCCGCGCGATGGTCGCCTCGGGCATGACACAACGGAACATCGCCGAGCAGTTGGGGGTCTCACAGCCAGCCATCAGTCAGCAGATACGGAGCGCGCCCGATCTCGCGAAGGTGACCGCCGCCGAACTCCTGGAAGCGGCAGCCCCGGTTCTCAAGGAACTCGCTCTCGAGCGCGGCTTCACTCGGTTGGCAGCTTTCGGATCCGTCGCTCGCGGCGATGCCGGGCCCGATTCAGACATCGATCTGCTCGTACGCGCACCACGAGGAACCTCTTCCTTCGACTTTGTCGCATTCCACACTTTGGTGGAAGGTGTTGTGGGCCGAAAGGTGGACTTGATCGAGTACGGCGGCCTCAAGCCCGGCATTGATGATGACGTTCGCAGAGAAGCTGTTCTCTTGTGATGGATCGACGTGCCGCAAAGGAGATTCTCCACGTTCGAGACTGGCTCACCCGCGTGCGTCTGATTGTCCAGCACGGCGAGGCGGCTTATCTGGCGGATCCGCTCCTTCAGGAAGCCGGCGATGCACTGATGATGAAGCTCGGCGAGGCGGCCAATCGGCTTGCCCGCCTCCAGGTTCTTGCTCCCGATGGCGTCGAGTGGGCACTTGCCATCGCGAATCGAAACGTCATCATCCACCGTTACGACGAGATCAGCCGGGAATTGACATGGCTGACGCTGTCCCGTGATCTTCCCGAGTGGCAGGTATCCCTGGCCCCGCTTCTCGATCACGCGGCCCGTGCGTTACCCGAGATACGTGGCTAGGGCGCAAGTCGTTCGATGATCCACGAGCCGGTGTCGTCCAGCGGGGGGTAACCGGCGGAGGCCCGGTAGCGCAGCCGGTCGTGCAAACGCGAAGGCCGTCCCTGCCAGAACTCGATCATCGTGGGCCGGACCAGCCACCCACCCCAGTGCTCCGGGACCGGGATGTCCTCGGGGTAGCGACGATCAAGCTCCCGCCACCGATCGTCGAGCACCACGCGATCGGCGATGACGCTCGATTGCGCACTGGCCCAGGCTCCGAGCTGGGATTCCCGGGGGCGGGTGCGGAAGTAGGCCTCAACCTCTGCGCGCGGGAGCATTTCCACGGCTCCCGCTGCGCTCACCTGTCGGTGCAGCGCGTACCACGGGAACGTGATGGCGGCGTGCGGGTTGGCGATGATCTCGCGACTTTTGCGGGAGGTCAGGTTGGTGAAGAACGTGAACCCTCGCTCATCGAATCCCTTCAGCAGCACCGTCCGGGAACTGGGGTGGCCGTCCTCGTCCGCAGTGGCGAGCACCATGGCATTCGGCTCGTCGATACGGGCCTCGACCGCAGCATCGAACCAGGTGCGGAACTGCGCGAGTGGATGCTCGGCAAGGTCAGATGGCTCGAATGTTCCCTGCGCGTACGTCACCCGCAGGTCCGCGATCGACTGTGGGATCGAGTCGGCCATGGCCTGATCCCACCACGGATCGACCTCGCGTGCGCTGCGGGCCACGCCCAGACGGATACCATCCAGATTCCACAACCCGAAAGGAATCGCGTGAGCATCACCATCCCCGCCGAGCTTCTTCCCGCCGACGGCCGATTCGGGTCCGGGCCCTCCAAGGTCCGCAAGGCGCAGGTGGATGCGCTCGCCGGGGTGTGGCAGACGTACCTGGGCACCTCGCACCGGCAGAAGACGGTGAAGTCGCAGGTGGGTCGTCTGCGTCAGGGTCTGCGAGAGCTGTTCTCCCTGCCCGAGGGATACGAAGTGGTGCTCGGCAATGGTGGGTCCACCGCATTCTGGGATGTCGCCACCTTCAGCCTGATCCGGGATCATGCCCAATTCCTGTCCTTCGGGGAGTTCGGCGCCAAGTTCGCCTCGTGCGCGAAGAAGGCCCCGCACCTGGGAGCACCGGATGTCCGCGTGGCCGACCCAGGGGGCGCCCCGGCTTTCGAGGTGACAGCGGGCATGGACGCCTACTGCTCCCCGCATAACGAGACCTCGACCGGTGTCGCGGTGACACCGCGCCGGGTGGCGGCCGACGGTGCGCTGACAATCATCGATGCGACATCCGCAGCCGGTGGCCTCGCTGTTGATGCGTTGGAGTTCGACGTCTACTACTTCGCCCCGCAGAAGAGCTTCGGCTCCGACGGCGGGCTGTGGTTCGCCCTGATGTCCCCCGCGGCCCTTGCCCGGGTTTCGGAGATCAAGGAGTCCGGACGTTGGATCCCCGACTTCCTCGACCTGCAGACCGCGGTGGAGAACTCCATGCAGGACCAGACCTACAACACACCCGCGTTGGCCACCATCTTCCTCATGGCCGAACAGGTGGACTGGTTCAACGCCCAGGGTGGGTTGTCCTGGTGCGCGGACCGCACGAGTGAGTCCTCGGGTCTGCTGTATTCGTGGGCAGAGGCGAGCGCCGTTGCCACCCCGTTCGTGACCGATCCCGCGCTCCGCTCAGGAGTCGTCGCCACCATCGATATCGACGATGCGATCGATGCCACGCAGATCTGCGCCGCCCTGCGCGCCAACGGCATCGTGGACACGGAGCCGTATCGGAAGCTCGGACGCAACCAGCTGCGCATCGCAGTGTTCCCCGCGGTGGAGCCGGACGACGTACGGAAACTCAGCGGGAGCATCGACTACGTCATCACCCAACTCGCGTGAGCCTCGTCGCGCCCCAGCGACCCATCCGGGATCGACCCACCTGGATCAGCTTCATCCAGATCTCTCTGTTTGCCTTCTTCTTCTACGGCTTCGGAGCGTCGCAGGCGTTGCTGCGGGACGAGCAGGGAACCACGCGGACCGTATCCGGACTGCATGCCACCGTCTACGCCGTTGCGAACATCATCAGTGCCGTGGTCCTCCCGAGCCTGATCACGCGCTTCGGTCGCAACGCAGTTCTACGCGCCGGGATCATCGGCATGTGCATCGGCCTTGCCGTGTACACGGGACCGGGCGGTATAGCGGCATCGCTCACGGGAATCGCGATCATCTCGTTCTTCGGGTGCGCGATCATCGTGACGAGCAACGCATTCGTGCTCGACTACCAGAAGGGGGCGGGTCCCGCCGCTCTCACGCAAGCGAATGCACTCGCCGCACTCGTGGGACTCTTGGGTCCCCTCGCGATCGGTATCGGAGCGGCGACGATCCTCGGCTGGCGGTTTGGTTTGTGGATGCTCATCGTCGCGCTCATTGTCAGCGAGTTGCTTCGGCGGCGCTATGCCGATACCTACCGTGTCCCCACTCTGGTGCACGACCTCGAGGTGCACCACGGACCGCTACCCCGCGCGTTCTACTGGTCGATCGGCTCACTCGCCATGTTCATGGCCGCGGAATTCGCCCTATCGCTGTGGAGTGCCGATCTCCTGCGCGATCGCGGGGGCCTCGGACCCGCTGCCGCCGCGGCGTCCGTCGCCGCCATCACCGGAGGCCTGCTCGTGGGCCGCACCGTGGGAAGTCGCCTGGCGGAGAGCGTCCCCATCGATCGAATCCTCAAAGGCTCGATCCTGATCGGCCTTGCGGGTTTCCTCCTGGCGTGGGCCACGATGAACCCGGTCGTCATCATCCTGGGCCTCTTCCTCTCCGGCGTCGGGCTCGCCGTCAGTTGGCCCCTGGGCGTCGCGCGCGCCGTGCGCACGTCTGGGGGTCGCACCGACATCGCCTCTGGGCGGGCAACCGCGGCGGGCGCGCTCGCGGGCGGGATCTCACCCTTCGTACTCGGAGCCCTCGCGGATCAGTTCAACGTGCACGTGGCTTTTCTTATCGTCCCGGTGATGTTGGTGGGAGCATTCGCCATCTTGATGATCTCACCGTTACGAGAGCCCTGATCCTCACAGCGCAGCGAGTACGACGACGCCGATGAACGCGCCCAGGATTGCGAGGGTGATGATGCGGCGGGTTCGCGGGTCCACACCCCCAGCGTAGGAGGCGTGGACCCGCGCCCGATCAGCCGATTCCGAGCAGTGATTCGATGGGTGCCACGGCGAAGTAGATGATGAAGGCAATCGAGACCACCCACATCAGCCAATTCACCTCGCGTGCCTTGCCCTGGAAGATCTTGATGACCAGCCAGGAGACGAAGCCGGCTCCGATGCCGACCGTGATCGAGTAGGTGAACGGCATCAACGCGATCGTGAGGAACGCGGGAATGCCGATCGTGTAGTCGAGGAAGTTGATGTGACGAATCTGCGTCATCATCAAGAAGCCCACGACGACGAGCGCCGGAGTGGCCGCCTCATGCGGGATGACCGTCACCAGCGGGGTGAAGAACATCGCGATCAGGAACAGCGCACCTGTGACCAGCGACGCGATACCAGTACGCGCACCCTCACCGATACCTGAAGCGGACTCGATATAGGAGGTATTCGTCGATACAGATGCCGCGCCGCCCGCTGCTGCAGCCACGGAGTCCACAACCAGGATGCTTTGGAAGTGCGGGATGTTCCCATCCTTGTCGATGAGATCCGCTTCCGTGGCCAGACCGAAGGCGGTCCCCATGGTGTCGAAGAAGTCACTCAACATCAGGGAGAAGATCGCCAGGATCGTCGCGATCACGCCGATCGCGGACCAGGACCCCAACAGGTTGAACTGACCCAGCAGCCCGAGATCGGGGGATGCAATCACCTGCTCGGGGATCGACGGAACATTCAGGCTCCAGCCCACCGGGTTGGCGATCTGACCGTCTGCACCGACACGCGGACCGAGTCCCAGGGTGGTCTCCAGGATGATCGCGAGCACCGCGGTCGCCAGGATGCCGATGAGGATTGCGCCCTTGACCTTGCGTACGACCAGAACGATCGTCAGCAGGAGACCAAAGACGAAGACGAATGTCGGCCACCCCTGCAGCGCGCCCCCCGTGCCGAAGCTGATGAGCGGCACACCCGGCTTGACGATCCCCGAGTCGACCAAGCCGATCAGCGTGATGAAGAGACCGATTCCGACGCCGATCGCATACTTCAATTGCTCCGGGACCGCCGTGAAGACCGCAGCACGGAATCCGGTGATGACCAGAAGCAGGATCACGATGCCTTCGATGACCACCAGGCCCATGGCATCGGCCCAGGTCATCTGGGGCGCCAGAGTGAAGGCCACGAATCCGTTCAGGCCGAGGCCCGCTGCGATTGCGACGGGGAAACGCCCAATGGCACCCATCAGGATCGTCAGGAGCCCCGCGACGAGGGCGGTGGCGGCCCCGACCATGGTGATGGACTTGACGATGTCATCTGTGGCGCCGATGTACTGGCCGTTGACGTCCTTGGCGGTGCCGATGATCAGCGGGTTGAGAACGACGATGTACGCCATGGTGAAGAACGTGACGACGCCGCCGCGGATCTCCCGGCTGTAGGTGGACCCGCGCGCGGTCAGCTCGAACCAGCGGTCGACACCGCTGACCTGGCGGGAATCGGTAAGGGACACGCAGACCTCCTGAGCTCTCGATGGAGTCCGGGCTCAGGGAATACGCGGGGGGCGCCAACCCGGGACGCACATAACCTATTGTTCAGGTCCCGTTCACGTCAGGAATTGCTGTTACGTCTCAGTCAACGGGCGTACCCTCCGACGCAGACGTCACATACGACACAGGAGAAGGTCGATGAACTCGGACCACACGGCGATCCTGCCCACTGCGGTCGCAACGATCCTCTGGGTCCTGGCGCTGATCGTGGCGTCCGTGCTCCTCCCGATCAGCCCGCCCGCGGAGGGTGTCTGGTGGTGGGGGGTCGCAGCGGCCGGGACGATCACCGGTGCTTTGGCGCTGCCGTACTTCAGACGTCGGGCTCGACGAATTCAGGAGTGACCGAGTTCGACGGCCACATCCTCCTCGCGCTCGGTCAACGTGGTGGGGACGACATCGACGGCCACCTGCGAGTGCGCACCACATCCGTAGCCCAGTGACACCATCCGGCCATCCGCCGGTGACATCTCGTTGGCGCAGACACCGAACCCCTGCCCCAGTGGCCCACCAATGGTGACGAGGAATCCACAGGTGCCGCAGTGCATCGAGGCTGCCTGGGCCATATCCGAGTGCGGGCCGAAGTCACCGACGTCCCAGCGATCGGCCGCGACATCGCGACCCCAGGAGGAGAGAACCCGCTCCCGACCGACACCCCACACCCATCGCATGACGCCGAGCGGCTCCTCGCCCGCAGCGCCATCCACGTCGGCCTCGCCGGTGTATCCCGGGACGAGTCGAACGTCATCGGCCGGGGTCGGCAGGACGTCACCGACGCCCAGATCTCCGGGTCGGATCCGGTCACTCCACGGCACCCACGCGGGAGCCACGAGCGCCCCGTCACCGGGAAGAAGGACGACGTCGCAGATCGTCGGCGCCTTGATGCGCGGGGCACGCGCGATGGTGACCGCCCACACCCAGCCGACGTATCCCGGATCGGTGCACACGAAGCGATGAACGGCGACGTACTCCGATTCCATGTACGAACCGAGATACTCACCGACCGTCGGTGCTTCGGCACGCGCAGCGGCTTCGGCGGCTTCTACGGCATCGAGAACGACGGAGTCGTCCTTGCTCGTTGCGGTACTCGCCACCACTACACGTCCAGATCATCGGCGACGGCGCGTAGGACGGCAGCAGTCTTTTGCGCCATCGCGTCCGTCGGGTACTTGCCGCGTCGCATCTGGTTACTGATGTTGTCCAGCAACTTGATCAGATCTTCGATGATGACGGCCATGTCGTCCGGATCCTTGCGCGATCCCTTGACCAGTGACGGAGGTGCCTCCAGGACCGTGACGCTGAGCGCCTGCTTGCCCCGACGGCCGTCGACCACTCCGAAGTCGACCCGCGAGCCCGGCTTCAACGCCGTGACGCCTGCAGGCAGCGTGGAGACGTGCACGAACACGTCCTCGCCGTCGTCCGAGGAAATGAAGCCGAACCCCTTGGTGGAGTCGTACCACTTCACAGTTCCGGTGGGCACCGCAACCTCCGTTGTCGAGCCGGTCGGCTCGGAGTCCAAAAGGTTAGCGTCAGCCGATCGGCCCGGGAACAGCACCTGTCCGGGGCATATCCTGGTCATGTGATGACTCCCCCGCCTGCTCGGACACGGCGGGGCTGATGCCCGACACCCACACGAGGCCCAAGAGCCTCGCCGATGATCTGCGTCGCCGTACGGACGAGGAACTGGCCGCTCTCCTACGCCGCAGGCCCGACCTGATCACCCCCGCGCCGTCGGACATGACCGCCTTGACCACTCGCGCCACCGCCGGACCGTCCATCGCCCGGTGCCTCGATGGTCTGGATGCCCTGGCGCTCTACTGCCTCACCGTCGCCCACCCCGATCGAGACTCCTGGATCTCCCGGATTCCGGTCGACCCGAGTGCCGCCGGCGCAGCGATCGACGATCTGCGGACACTGGGTCTCGTCTGGGGCGATCCGGACGCACTGAGGGTGGTGACGGCCGTGGCCGGCTTGGTGCCCGACATCGCCCCCCCTCCCGTGGTCGCACCACACGTCGGATCGGGCCGCGTACACGAGGTGGGCCCCGACGCGGGCGTCGCGGAGCTCCTGATGCTCATCGATCACCTCGCGATGATGGTCGACGAAATCTCGTTCACTCCGATGCCGGCATTGCGCTCTGACGGAATCTCCGCACGTGATGTCTCGGTGATCGCCAACGCTGTGGGTATCTCCCCCGAGGAGGCCTCCCTCCTCCTCGAATGCGCGGCGGCCGCGCATCTGATCGCACTGGACTCTCGCGTGTGGATGGCAACGGATCGCTTCACAGCGTGGTGCGCCCTCCCACCGGCAGACCAGTGGATGCGGATCGTCGATGCGTGGGTGTCGTTGCCCCGGGTGGGATTCGCCGCAGACCGCCGCCCGCTGGACCCGGCCACGGATTCCGCCCTCACGCCGGGTGCGCGTCGGACGATGCTCGGGCTGCTGAGCCAGACCGAGGTAGGGGAGAGCGTGTCCGCGGACTCGATGATCGCGGCAGCCGCCTATCGATTCCCCCGGCGCGCGGGCGCGGCGCGGGACGACGTGGTTCGGGCCACTCTCGCCGAGACCGAGAGCCTCGGGGTCACCGTGCGTGGGGTCCTGTCGCCGTTCGGGCGCGCGTGGATCGACCATCGGGAGAGTGGCCTGGCGGCAGCCATACCTTCCTTCGTCGACCGCGTCATTCCGCAGGCGGATATGACGATCACCTCACCCGGTCCCCTTCCCATGTCCATGCGCCTGGTACTCGGCCGATTCGCAGATGTCGAATCCCGGGGGCACGCCACCGTGTTTCGGATGTCCACGTCGAGTGTGCGTCGCGGTATCGGACGCGGAATGCGATCCGATGACATCCACGGCTGGCTGGCAGCGCACAGCGCGACTCCGGTGCCCAGCGCCATGTCGTATCTCGTCGATGACGCGGAACGAACAACGGTGGAACCTGCGCCACAGCAATTGCACACCTGGGACGAACCTCCCGTCACCGTGACCCGCAGGAATCAGGAACGACTCATCACCGCGGTGATCGCAGGCCTACGCGGGGGTACCCGTGCGACGACAACGGACGTCGTGGTGGATGTGGAGCCGATGTCAACCGGTGCAGTCGTCACGGCCCTGCGCAACGCAATAGAGGCACATGCACCGATTCGCATCGGTTATGCGGATGCCAGCGGCGAGACGGTGATGATCCACATGGAGCCGATCCGCATGGGTGGTGGCACCGTGACGGCCTTCGACTTCGGGGTCGAGCAGGTGCGCAACCTGACGATCTCCCGGATCGCTGCTGTTCTGCCGGCTTAGACCGAGATCTCCCACGCCGCCTGCCGGTTGCGTTCCAACTCATCCGGAATCGGGTCCACTCCGATGCCGGGACCCGTGGGCACCGCCAGACATCCGTGTTCGAGAACGAACGGTTCGGTGATGTCCACACGGAAGTAGCGATCGGATGCACTTGTGTCACCGGGGAGCGTGAAATTCGGAAGTGCGGCGAGGGCGAGGTTCGCCGCGCGGCCGATTCCTGTCTCCAACATGCCACCGCACCAGACCGGGATCATGCGCTCTCGGCAGAGATCATGGATCTCACGGGCCGTCACATAGCCACCCACGCGTCCGGGCTTGATGTTGACGATCTCCGTGCATCCGAACTCGATTGCCGACTCCGCCGAGGCGACGGAGAGGATCGACTCGTCCAGACACACCGGGGTGCCCATCGCATCGGCGATGAGCCGATGACCCCAGAGGTCATCCTCGGGAAGCGGTTGCTCGATGAGCAGGAGCCCGTACTCGTCGAGCCGGGAGAGGTGACGGGCGTGTTCGCGGGTGTACGCCTGGTTCGCGTCCACCTGCAGCGGGATCCTCGGCCACCTCTCGCGCACTGCGGCCACGGGCTCCAGGTCCCACCCCGGTTGGATCTTGAGCTTGATGCGCCGGTAACCGGCGTCGACGTACTGGGCAACCTCGTCGAGGAGTTCTTCGATGTCCGATGGGATACCGTCACTCACCCCACACTCCCCCTCGGTGCGCGATGCGCCCAGGTAGTGCGCGAGCGACTTCTCGCGCAGACGCAGCCACACATCCAGGAGGGCGGTGGAGAGTGCGGCTTTCGCCATCGGATGACCGCGTAGAACCTCCAACCGATCACGAATCGCGATGGGATCGGCATCGAATGACGGTGTCACTGCAGGGATCAGGTGATCACGCAACACGTCCACGGCAGCCGCTGTGTACTCCGAGCTGTAGCCCGGCCACGCCATCGTGACGCACTCCCCCCACACGAACACACCCGATTCGTCAAACGCCTAAACGAGCAGGACGTCGCGCACATCCTGACTCCCGAAACTCGTGCGGAAGGGGCGCACGAGCGGGATCTCCAGCAGATGGAGTCGGAACTTCTCGATCATGGAGTCCTCATGACGTAGTCGCCCTCATCTGTCAGTCCACACACCACGAAACCCTCGTCGAGTGCTGCCATCATCCGGGTCCGTACCTCCATCCTCCAGCGCTGGGCTTCCACCGGATCGTGCTGACGTATCGCGACGATGTCGTCCGGGATCGCGATGATGCGGTCATCCGGGGTGGGATTGACCGATGGAATGCGTTCTGTCAGGGCGCGCCGCGCGGTATCGCTCCCGAGGCGCCAGACGGCGAACACCCGATCAGATGGGTCACCCGCGTTGATCGCGTCGGGCATTTCGCCGTAGTAATCCGGCTCGTACCCCTCCACGTCCACACCCAGCTTGGTGACATTGAGACGTGCATTGCGCTTCACGAGTGGATCGAACGTCCAGATGATGGTGCCGATCCCCCGGTCCAGGCACCAGGCCCGCTGGTGCAGCTTCATCGCGGTGCCGATGTGCTGGTTGCGATGCGACTCCACGACTCCGGCCATGTGCGAGTGGATGTGGTTCCCCTCGCCGAGGAATCCCATGGTCGCCCCGACTGGTGTACCACCGGCATAGGCGACGCAGGCATAACCGCCCGCGTGCAGAAGGGCGATGAACAGATTCGGCGGCAGTTGCGTGCCACCCTCGAGCGGCGGCCATACCTCGTCGAAGATCCGTCGAGCGTCGGCGATGCCCTGGTGATCGTCCACCGCGTGGATCGTGACACCAGCCCTGGATTCGGATGCGCGCACCGCCCCCCATGCCTCGGCTGAGAGACTGGGGGGCTCGGACACGCCAGCACAGTAACGAAGGGACACGATGGATTCCGCAGAGCGCATGGTGGCGTCCGTCGGCGCGCTCGTCCGGTGCGAATCGCCCACGGATGACCTCACCGCGTGCGAACAGGTATGCGGTGTGGCCGTGGAGGAGATGGGTCAATGGCTGACCGAACCCGCGCATCTCGGCGTCCATCAGGGTCGGCCCTACGTTCGGTGGGGCACCGAACACCCGGAGGTGCTGCTCCTCGGACACCTCGACACCGTCTGGCCGGTCGGAACGCTGGAGCGCCTGCCCTGGCGGGTCGAGGGAGACACCATGCGTGGTCCCGGGGTCTTCGACATGAAGACGGGCGTGGTGCAGGGCTGGGCTGCCCTCGCATCGGTGGGCGAGCAGAGTTCGCGCGTGGGGATGCTCCTGACGACGGATGAGGAGACCGGATCGGCTACCTCGCGCCCACTCATCGATGATGCGATCCGCAATGCCCGTGCCGTTCTCGTCCTCGAACCAGCACTCGGTTCCTCGGTGAAGATCGCGCGCAAGGGAACGAGTTGGTACGTGCTCACGTTTCGAGGCCGCGCTGCCCATGCGGGACTCGATCCCGAACGCGGTGTGAATGCCGCGGTGGAGGCGGCGTTACTCACCATCGCCTGTCGTGCGTGGGCGGACCCGGAGCTGGGAACCACCGTCACACCGACCCTGCTCGCGGCCGGAACCACGAGCAACACCGTCCCAGCCGAAGCCAGTCTCACCATCGACGTGCGCGCATGGACCGCCGGTGAGCAGCAACGCGTGGATCGATTGGTTCGGGA